>JAVEVF010000117.1:0-4497 GCA_034005175.1 Coriobacteriia bacterium
TGACCAAGAGGCAGAGGAATTGAAGAACTCCAGCCATGCCGAAACCTGAACCCACTCATCCCTATCACTTGTGGCCGGCTTCAGATGTACGAAGATGGCCTCGTCTCTTCTTCCAAACGAGAAGAGTTCGCCGCCAAATACTCCGAGAGCTCTTGCGAGACCGATCTTGCTGCGACCCGAGGGACTCGTGCTCTCGAACAGAAAGCCTAAAGAACCGGGAGGTCCGAAGCCCATGCGGCAGTAGACCCAAACAGCACCAAAGACCAGCAGCACGCCTGCAAGGAAGCTGCAGAAGATCAGTGCCAGAGTCTTGCGCATGGTCGACAAGTTGACGATTTGTCTTTCATTTGGCCGACATCCACGAAGTGTTCTACCTGGTCAAATATGAGTTCCTTCAGAACTCGACTCCTGTCCGCCTTGCGAGTGAGACCATACTCTCGTCTTGCTCTCTGCCGTAGCGCTACCCGGACTTGATGACCGGACGTGATCGCAGCCTTGTCCTCGATAGAATCGCCACGCTTGTCCTCAGTTTCTTCCTGGTTGAGCTTATTCGAGTACTCGAGTTTCCATTCAAGTTCAGGAAACGTGAATCCGAAAGCCATGTTTCCGGGCACTTGGCTGGAGAGGCACTGACCGCACAAAGTGACCGTTTGATTGCACTCCTTGGACTTGGACGGGCAATCGGCCATCGAGGGTGTCCTCTCATGCTTGATATCCATCGGTCCACCAGGCCTCGCCCAGAAATAGTCTCCGCCCATTGTCAGCGGTCACGTTCCACCAGTGCGCCATCGTCACGCATGGCCGGTCCGCCAATGTGACGACAGCCGCTCGGCGGTCACTCTCCGCCAGTCGCTCAGTTCTCCGCCGGTGGTGCGAACCCGAGCGACCGGAGCAGTTCGGCGACGGACAAGCACGCGCCAGTCTTCTTGTTGGCGTGCTGCTCCAGTGGCCTGATCTGCCAGACACCGTCACGCTGACCTGGTCGCCACGCCCTCAGTTCCACGAGTCCGAGCGCAAGGAGCCGTTCGACCGCGTGATCGACGCGACCTACATCGATGCCGAGGCGATCAGCCATTCGCGCCCGGCTGTAATAGGACGCCCCATGGCGATCCGCTGCGAGCGCAAGCAGGAGCAAGACGGCGGTCGCATCGGGTTGCAACCGCTGTAACCAATGGTCGTGCAGCAAGCTCGCTTCAAGCCATCCGAAGGGGCCATGGGGCCTGCGCACGCGACCTGGGTACGGTGGTGCCGGCGGCGGCCTCACAGGTCCACCTCTTCGAGCGCTTCGACGACGACATCGGCATCGATCTCGGTGCGTTTGTTGCGTAGGGCGACCAGGATGGAGGTCTCGGCGAGACGGTCGACGACACGCGGGATGCCGCGTGCTGCGCGAGCGATGGCCTCGGACGCCTCGGGTAGGAACAGCTTGGCCGTGCGCCCAGCGAGCTCGAGGCGGTAGCGCAGGTAGGCGTCGACCTCATCGGGATGCATCGAGCGGACGCGGACGCGTAGCACGATGCGCTGCGCGAGCGCCTCGTTGATCGCCAGACGCAGGTTGGCCTCGAGCTGCGGGTGACCGCAGAGCACCATGGTGAGGTCATCGCGGCTGTCGGCATCGAAGCTGGTGAGCAGGCGTAGGTCGTCGAGTACGTGTGCCGGCAACAGATGAGCGTCATCGATGACCAGGATCGGCTGAATCTTTTGGGCTCTGGAGAGCTTGAGCACCCGCTCCTTGATCTCGCGGATGACGTCAGACTTGCGGAATCTCGGCTCGATGGCGAGTCCCCGAGCGATCTCGCGGAACAGGTCGAGCACTGCGCAGGTGCTGTGGCTGACGTAGCACACCGCGTATCCCGCTTTGCCGAGGCTGCCGAGGAACGCTCGTAGCAGAGTCGACTTGCCGGTGCCAGGAGCGCCGAACACCGCACCGATGCCGCGACGATCGATGAGGTAGCGCAGGCGATCGAGCGATTGCGTGAAGAACTCCGTGGTGAACAACTCGTCCGGCTCGAGGTCCTTACTGAACGGGAGGCGCTTCATGCCGAAGTTGCTGCGCAGCCTTGTCTCGACTCGTTGACGCTCAGCGGACATCGGCGATCTCCTTTGCGCGATCGTGGTGATCGTCGTGCGTTTGCGGTTGCTTGCTGGCAAGTCGCTCCAGCGAGCGCATCGGAGGCTTCTTCCGGCGATCCGCAATCAGAGGCGTCTGGCGCCGCACGCGCCGGTTGGCGACGAGGTCGACGGGGTAGGCGACCACGCTGTCGCCGGAGTCGGCGATCACTTGGACCGCGCGCAGGTCGAACGGATCGAAGTGCACGGTGACCTTGCGTCCGATGAAGTTCGGGCCGGCCTCGAAGCGATGTCCCGACATCGTCAAAGTGCCGTCCTTGGCGACGCGGCGCGTGGCCTGGTCTCGAAACAGTGAGTCGAGGTCGATGTCGACCGGCAGCGGCCGGATGCCATTGGACAGACGCAGCCATCGATCGAGGGGCTTCTCGCCAGCGAGGCCGCGATGTGGTCGCTGGTGATATTCCCCTTCGACCCAGGCAAACAACAGTCGATTGAGGCCATCGAGACCGTCGCAGCGGTCGAAGTCGACGCGTCGCAGAAAGCTGCGGCGCACAGTGAGGAACCAACGCTCCAACTTGGCCCGTCCTTGTGGCTGGTATGGGCGCGTATGCATCAGTTGGATGCCAAGGCGAGCGCACAAGGCGAGCAGCAACCGGCTGCGGAAGATCTGCCCATTGTCGAAGTAGAAGCGGCGCGGAACGCCCCGCTTCAGCATCGCCTGCTTGAGGCAGTCTTTGAGCGAACGCAGGTGTTGCTCGAAGTAGAACTCGGCATGCATGACGAGGCGGGTTGCGTCGTCGAGGATGGCGATCAGGTAGGTTTTCTGTCGCCCGCCGTCCTTGGTCGGCAGCGTGGGTCCGTACATCACATCGCCCTGCCAGCAGTCGCCAGCGAGGTCGAAGGCGAATGCGCGATGGTCCTTGCGAGTCGGGGCCATTCTCTGGTCGAGATGGCGAACCCGCAGGAAGCGATAGAGAGTCGATAGCGAAGGCTTGGGAGCATCCGGGTTGGTGGCTGCGATCTCGGCGAGCAGCCCTGGGCCGTCGAGCTCTGGCCGCGCCTCAGCGAGGTCGACGATGACCTCGGCGACGGCATCGTCGATGCAGCGGCTCTTCCCGAGATCGCTGCGGCGGCCGTCTTCCAGGCCGTCCAGGCCAGTGCGGCGGTAGCGCAGCAACCACTCGAGGATGGTGCCGGCACCAATCGAGATCGAGCCGCGGCTCGGATGATTGTGCTGGCGCTGGGAGATCTTCAGGATCTCGCGCTTCTGCGTGCCGCGCGGCCCGGTGAGAGACAGCAGCGGCGCGATGATGCCGAAGCGGAAGAGGGCAAGGTCGGTCGGATGGTTGTTGGGCATGGCGGACTTGTGCCAAGGACCGGCATGACGTGCGACGCCGTACCCGTGTGTGACTTGGTACCAACCGGCGGTGCCGTCGACCGTGTAGCGCGAGAGCCGGGCTCAACTCGACGGCCGCACGGATCAGGCGAGCCCGAGCTGCTGCATCGCGTGCAGTCCAACACCGTGGTGAACGAAGGCCGAGACCGCCTGCGTGAACCCAGAGCAGAGCGCTACCAGCAAGGCGCGCACTCGACCGCGGGCATCCGGCGACTGTGGCGGGGGCTCCAGTGCCCGAGCTCGAAGAGCTGCCAGGTAGGTGCGAATCCGTCCGTCACGCAGAAGGAATCCCCCGCGAAGCGACTGCGCCACCGAGTGTCCGGGAGCCTCGGCTCGGGCGGCACGCAGCGCCGCCGTGAGCGACTTGCCGGCGGCATAGTCGCTCAGAAACGTGCCGAGGATCGCAGGGCCATGCTGGCGACGCGGGATGCAGAAGTCAGGCAGCAGTGACACGGTCTGTCCGACGTGGGCGCAGAGCAGTCGCTGGACCAAGATCACCTCCGTGCGACCGTCGGGCAGCAGCACCTGTCGGCGGTAGTGCCCATGCGACCGCAGGCGGTGCTTGGATGGGCAGAACGGGCATGCGCGCGACGCCGCGTTGACGAGCATCTGCGGCGCAGCCGCGTAGGCATTGAGTCCGCCGGGAGTTGGGAGTAGCTTCTGCACCGCGTGAAACCGCTGCGGCGCAGCCCCGCTAAGAGTCGCGCCGTACTGACCCCCGCGAGCTCGATACTCCGGGGGTCACTTTTCGTACAGGCTGATCGCACAGGGTGCCAGCGCGCACCCGCTGCAGCGCCCGAGGGAACCAGAGCCACGCCTGCGGATCGATGAGGAACCAGATGATCCAGCCCGCTGGCTGATCGTCGCAATGGGCCAGCTACTCGGTCAGCCTGCCGACCGGTGCATCTTGACCACCAGCACCTTCTTCGCGCTGGTGGAACGTGACCGCTGACAGAGGTGATGGGTTGGAATCCCACCTTGTTCGGGAATGCAGGGCCTGGTGGGAGCGATCAGCAAGGCTGGTTCGGCAT
>JAVEVF010000118.1:0-4459 GCA_034005175.1 Coriobacteriia bacterium
CCCCGGAAAGTCCACACCTGTCTTCTCGGTCAGCCCGAAACGCGCCAGGTAATCGTAGAGCGGCCCTTCCCCAAGCGCCATACCGAGCTTCACGGCACCCACGTTCGAAGAGTTCGTCACGATCTGAGTGAGCGTCCAGTTCACGGCAGGTCGTGGGTGAGCTTCCTTGATGCGGCTCTTGCCCACCTGCAACGTCGATGGGAGCTGGAACATGCTGTCTGGTTCGAACAGCCCTGCGTCAAGAACGGCCGCGGCTGTCAAGGACTTGAAAGTGGAGCCGGGTTCATAGACGTCGGTGACAGGGCGGTTGCGGTACGCGGATTGCTCGGCTTCTGAGAAACGGTTGGGGTTGAAGCCGGGAGAGGACGCCATGGCGTAGATCTCACCGTCGCGCGGATCCATGACGATGACCGATCCTGACTTGGCATCCCAGGTATCGACCGCATTCTGAAGCGCCACCTGTGCGGTGTACTGGATGTCCTTGTCGATGGTAACGCTGATGTTGCTGCCATCGATGGGATCGACTTGGTGCATGACCCCGCCTGGGATGGGACGTCCAGCCGCGTCGCGCTCGGCTAAGAGAGAGCCCGGCTGCCCCTCCAGGACTGTGTTGTAGTGCTTTTCAAGGCCGGCGAGACCGATGTTATCAGTGCCGACGAACCCCAGGATCTGCGCGGCGAGTTCACCTGAAGGGTACATGCGTTTTGAGTCCTTGAGCATGCCGATGCCAGCGAGTTTCAGAGATTCCAGCGCCAGCGCCTGCTCGGGGTCTATCTTGCGCGCCACGTACACGAAGCCGTTGTCCTTCTGCAGTCGTTCGGTGTACTGCGCCACATCGCCGCCGAGGACCCCCGCTATGGCCTCGGCAGTGGCAGTGGCGTCTTTGACGAACCGCGGCGATGCGTATACTGTGCGCGCTTCTTGCGAGACAGCCAGCACCTCGCCATCGCGGTCGTAGATGGTGCCGCGTTTCGGCTCGAGCTCAAGATCGCGTGTGCGCTGGCTCTGTGCCTTCTCGGCCAGAGCTGGAGCCGCATATGCTTGAAGGTAGACGAGCCTGCCGCTGACCACGCACAGAAGGAAGATCATGAGGCCGAGCGTGAAGCGATGGCGTTCGCGGCAGAGCGGTGTGCGCTGCTTGCGTCCCCTCGCCGGCACAGTCCGTGAGCGCCGTCGTGACGTGCTCATCGCGCTGACGCGAGTCCGGTGTTGCCGACGAGAAGCACCTGCTCCCCGCCGGTACCCATCCGCATGACGCTCCCGATCAAGCTGCCCACCTTGCCTGAGATGCTTGCGAACGAGCGCTCACCGTCGCCGACGAGCACATCCTCGGGAGCCTCTGCTTCGCTGAGGTCGAGATATGCGACGTTCTGCGCCACCTGCATACCCATGGAGTCGCCAGCGATGCCCTCGATACGCGCAGGGGCGGCAAGCGACATCTTGTTGTTCTCAAGCGCCTCGCTGCGAATACGCTCAGTCTCGATGTCCTGGCGCAACGTGTTGGTTGCAAGCGCTATCTCGGTGGCGCGCACCGTGACCTGCACCCTGGCGAATGCCACGAGCGTGAGTATCGCCAATGCCGCGCAGCTCCACTGGAACCCGCGACGGCACCGAGTGAGATGGCACGCCTGCCTGCGTGAAGAAACGGCTTGCGAGCGCCCCTTCTTGGCGCGCGCGTCATGAACCAGCCGGAGGCGCGGGGTGGAAACGCCCTCGCTTCGCGGTCTGTGCTTCAGTGCTGCTGCTCCCATCCTCGCCTCCTCTCATCGTCGTCCGCGGGCGGACGTCAGATCTTCTCTGCCACCCGCATCTTGGCGCTGCGCGCTCGCGGGTTGCTCGTTATCTCATCTCGCCCGGGTACGATCGGGCGCTTGGTCACGATACGGACTACCGGCACCTTTCCACATACGCACACAGGAAGCTGGGGTGGACACTCGCATCCCGAAGCCAGTTCCTGGAAGACCTGCTTCACAAGACGGTCTTCCAGTGAGTGATAACTGATGACGACGATGCGCCCACCAGGGACAAGCCATCGCACTGCCGCGCGCAAGCCGCTTTCTAACCGTTCAAGCTCATGGTTTACCTCGATGCGCAGCGCCTGGAAGGTGCGCCGTGCGGGATGAGGTCCCCCTCTGCGAGCGGAGGCGGGAACGGCGGCCTTTATGACCGAAACGAGGTCGGCAGTCGTCTCTATGGAACGGCGGGCCCGCGCGGCCACGATGAATGCTGCGATGCGCGAGGCCCACCGTTCCTCACCGTAGTCGCGGATTACCTGCGCGAGTACGGTCTCCTCGTATGTGTTGACGATCTCTGCCGCGGTGAGCGTATCGGCCGAGGGGTCCATCCGCATGTCAAGCGGCGCCTCATCGTGGTAGGAGAAGCCCCGCTCGGTGACGTCGAGCTGCGGAGAGGAGACCCCCAGATCGAAGAGGAAACCGTCGACGTACGCGATTCCCGCCTCAACAAGCAAGCGGTCGATGTCGGCGAAGTTCCCCTTCATCAGTGTGATTTGCCGGCCGAGGCGGAGTGCGTCTGCTGCTGCGTTAAGTGCTGCGTCGTCTTGGTCGATGCCCACCAGTGTCCCGGTGGGTGCTATCGAATCTGCTATCCGCTTCGCGTGTCCTGCCCCGCCTAAGGTACAGTCGACGATAATCGAACCGGGGTGCAACGATAAGTGCTGCGTGACCTCGGCCGGCAAAACTGGGGTGTGCCGGTATTCCATTCTCAACGTCCTAGAGCAAGCCCGAATCAGCAAGCTCCCTCGCGAGGTCCTCGATCGAGCTCTCACCCTCGCCGGTCTGATACGCAGCCCACGCGCCGGCATCCCAGATCTCGATGCGGTTGCCATTGCCAGTGACCGCGACATCACGTGCAAGCCCCGCGTATTCGCGCAGGTTCGCCGGCAACCCCACGCGGCCTGCCGAGTCGAACTCCGTCTCGACAGCGCCCGTTGTGAAGAACCTGCGGACTTTGCGAATGCGGGGATCGAAGTCCTCACGGGCGACAAGCTCCTCGACAAACGCGCTGTACTCCTCGGCGGGATACACGTACAGACACTCATCGAGTCCCTTGGCGATGACGATCTTGCCCGTCATCTCCCCCCGGAACTTGGCAGGCAGAGAGACGCGCCCCTTGGCGTCCAGCGTGTGCTGGTAGTCGCCCAGAAACATCGCCGCGTGCCCTCCCCTGCTCGCCTCCGGCAGCTGTCCAATGAAGTTCGTGCTGCCGCTGTGTGGCTTCGATGCTCAACACTGTATGACACTTCATCCCACTATGCAACACTTTTGTGGGAATTCATCCCACGACATCCCATGCTGTTGGTCGACCATGGGAAAACACAGATGCCCGGTGAACGAGCGAGCCTTGCGTGGCGCCTATTGGTCAGGTGCGGGAAGGGGATCGACCTTGACAGTGAAATCCAGCGATCAGAGGGATCTTCGGTGCTTGTTGCCGCCGATGAGCAGGTGAGAGTAGAATCAGCATCAGGTATCTGAGGCGATACGGAGGTGACACTCCCCGATGACGGCAAACATCCCTGCAGCTCTGTTCAACACTCTGGTCCTGGCCTTCTTTGTCGTTGTGGCTCTCGGCGTAGCGCTCGGCGCATACGCCGCCACACACATGAAGAAGATGGAGGACAACGTCCAGAAGTAGTGCCTCCACACTGCGCAAGCAAGATTCGAACGCCCTCTTCTCGCCGATGGTGACGAGGGCGTTCGCTTTCTGCGACGCGACCCTGGACCCGATTGATCGGAGACGCAGATGAACACAAGGACAGGGACCGCACGAATCATCCGGGGAGTGCTGCTAACGCTGCTCCTAGCAGCCTCGTTCGTGCTGAATGCATGCTCCTTCGCCGGGTACGAAGGTCCTGGCGAGAGCGAGAAGATGCAGGCGACGCCACAGGCCTCGCCGCCTGATGAGACCATGTCTCAGAATGACCGCCTCTCCACCGACGAGCGAGTCCATGGCACGCCCCTCGCGGGGGCGCCAACAACGGAAGAGTATGGCGACAGCGGGGTTGATGCGTCGATGATCCCCGCCGAGGACCGCTACATCATCCGGTCCGTTGGGATGCGCCTGCAAGTCAGTGACGTGGACAAGGCTGTCCAAGGCGTCCGCACACAGGTCGCCTCAGCGAAAGGCATCATCACATCGTTGCAGGTAAGCACAGATGAGAACGTTCCTGTATACCGCTACGAAGATGCGGGCGCGTTCAGCGACGGCGCTCCCCTCGGCGCCTACATCATCGCCCGAGTGCCCGTGTCTTCGCTCGATTCCTTCCTTACCGACGTCTCCAAGCTCGGCACCGTGCAACGGCAGGCCGAAGACGAATCCGACGTGACGCAGGAGCACATCGATCTCACCGCACGCCTCGAGACCTTCAAAGCACAAGAGAAGCGGCTGCGCGAGTTCTTCGATCGGGCGCAGAAGGTGGATGAGATGCTCGCCATCGAGC
>JAVEVF010000023.1:0-20911 GCA_034005175.1 Coriobacteriia bacterium
CAACGCCCCGCGCAAGGCGAACTGCGCCGCGGAGAAGCCCACCGCCAATATGCCGCCCTCATCAGACGCCGACAGGTCGAGATAGAGGGCTGTCGTGGGCAAGCGTGTCGCTCCAGGCATAGAGAAGCTGGGGGAGCAGCACTACCGCATCTGGTGGACGGAGCAGGGCGGCAGGCTGCGAAGCAAGGTCTTTCGCGGGCCGCTCGCGCAGGCCAAGAAGTCCCGTCGCGCCATCCTGGAGAGCATCGAGCGCCGCGAGTACGTGGTGACGAGCAAGAAGACGCTGCGGGATTTCCGGGACGAGTACATCAGAGCGCGGCGGCTCAAGCAGGACGGGTCCCCAGGCACGCTCAAGCGCTACGAGTCCCTTCTGGGCGGGACGCTCGACGAGCACCTGGGTTGGAGGAGGCTGCAGGAGATCGAGGACGCCCACATCGACGAGTACTACCTGTGGGCGCTCGAGAACGAGGAGACCCGCTATCGGGACGAGAGCGGGGACCTGCGCAAGGTCAGCCCGCAGACCATCATCAAGCGGCACCAGGCGCTCAAGATGCTGCTCAAAGACGCGGTCCGCCGCCGGGAGATATCGAAGAACCCCTCGGACACGGTGAGCCCCCCGCCGCGCCGCCGCCCTGAGGGCGTGGCGTTCGAGGCGTCGGAGGTCAAGACGATACTCGCAGCCATGGAAGGCGGACTCGCGGTCAAGGTGCGGGTCGCCTTCTTCACCGGCCTGCGTCGAAGCGAGGTGCTCGGGCTCAGGAAGACCGATCTCGCTCTTGACGGGGACAGACCGACGATCACCGTCTCGGGCAAGGTCTTGGAGGGTGACGGGCCGCTTCGGTGGGCGCCCTTCCCGAAGAGCTACCACTCGAAGCGCACCATCGACATCGACACTGAGACGCGCGACGTGCTGAAGGCCTGGCTCAAGGAGCAGGCGCGGCGGCGCATCGCGCTCGGCCGCGCATGGGAGCATCCCGAGCTCGTGTTCACCACGGCGGCCGGCAGGATCGTCTCCCCCAACGACCTGTCGAGGGACTTCCGCCGGGTCATCGTCGCGCTCGCGGGCGACGGGTCGATCGAGACCAGAGGCGGCACCTTCCACTCGACGAGGCACACGCACGCCACGATACTGCTGAAGACCGGCGTGCGCGTCTCAGTGGTGGCAGAGCGGCTCGGACACAAGGACGAGATGACGACCCTGCTCTACTACTCGCACGTGATCCCCAAAGAGGACGGCCATGCCGTCCGCGCGTTCGTCGACGCGATCGCGGCCGCCTGACGCGGCTCGGAGATGTAGTGAAAGATGTGCATCGTAGGCCTGCCATATGGTGAGTGTCGGTGATTGCTGCTGATTGCTGGTGATGGAATCTTGTACGTTCTACCTGCGCTGATCCACGAAATGCGGCTCTACATGATACCGGCTGAATCTCCTTGATTCTTGATTCAGGGGACTTTTAATCCCAAGGTCATAGGTTCGATCCCTATACGGCCCACCATGAACTACCTGCAGAGAGCCGGCAACCATCGTCGGCTCTCTGTGTTTGGCGGAACTCGTCAGGTACGAGATACTGGAGCCGATGATATGCGGGCGTCGGGAGTGCGTACAGGGGACGGCGGCCGATGGTGCGGCGCAGTGGCAGAGACAGCGCGATGAAACGCGGCCCGGGCTGGCGTTCCGAGCCCATGGTGTCGCTTCCCGCGCGGAGAAAGACATGGGCGAGAGAGCTGACCTTTCGCCTCGGCATGGCGCTCACTCTCTTGGTCGTCTCAACAGCAGCCGTGTACCTGGACCGCAGTGCCTACGACGATGCCGCAGATGGGGAGGTCTCGCTCGTCGATGCGATCTATTACACGACGGTCACGATCACCACGACCGGATACGGTGACATCACGCCCGTGGCCCCGCATGCTCGGCTTCTGAGCGCGCTCATCATCACCCCGATGCGAATAGCCTTCCTCGTGCTGCTCGTGGGCACGACGCTTGAGGTCTTGGCGACGGAGGGGCGCACGGCGATACGGGACAGCAGGTGGAGGAAGAAGATGAAGAGTCGCAGCGTGGTCATCGGGTACGGGACTATGGGGCGCAGTGCGGTCGCGACGCTCTTGCGAAACGGGCTGTCTGCCGAGGAGATCCTTGTCATCGACCGGTCGCGCGCGGCGGTGGCGTCTGCCAACCGGGGTGGTCTTGCCGCATTCGAGGGAAGAGGCACCGACCGCGAGCTTCTGCGCCGCGCGTGCGTGCATGACGCCGATGAGATCATCATCACTGTCGGCGTGGATGATGAAGCCATTCTCACCACGCTCACCGTCCGGCAGCTCAATCCCTCGGCACACATTGTGGTGGCAGTGCGCAGCGAGGAGAACGTCGCCCTTGTGCGCCAGTCCGGTGCCGACGGCGTCGTCACCTCCTCGGCGTCCGTAGGTCGGCTGATGGGTCTGTCCTCGATCAGCCCCATGCTCGGCCAAGTCATCGAGGACCTTCTTGCCTCCGGAGAAGGTCTTGACGTCCACGAGAGGGCAGTCAGTCCCGAGGAGGTCGGCCTGGCACCGGGTGACATCCGGCACGAGCGCGTCTTGGCGGTAGTGAGAGCGGGTGAGATGTACCGCTTCTTCGATCCCGAGATCGCTGAGCTTAAGGAGGGTGACGATGTGGTCGTGGTGAGGCAGAGCCTGAATGTCGCTCTCGACCCGCACGTGCAGGAGGAGTCTGCCTGACGATATCGCACTACCCGCTCGCGTCTGACGGCGAATATCGGTACAATGCGTCGGGCGTACTAGCCCCCATCGTCTAGCGGCCAAGGACTCCGCCCTTTCAAGGCGGCAACAGGGATTCGAATTCCCTTGGGGGCACCACAAAACCGCAGGTCAGAGTGCCTGAGTAGCCCGATCTCGAGTGTGAAATCGGGCTACAACTGTCTTGCGGCTGAGAGGGGGCGTGGGGTAAAGCCGCAGCTCAGAGGGGGTGTACGTGCCTTCGTGCGGCCAAATAGCAGTTCCTGTTGTCGTGAGTCAGCCTGCGGCGCCGACTGAGAGGCGCTCAGACGCTTCGGAGCGCAGGCAGTCTACCACTACACTGGCGCGACTCAGTTCGCCGCGGCGGCGTTGGTCGCATGCAAGCGATCCGCAAGTCCCATGAGAACGGCGTCTCGCTGAGCGACAGTGTCCCTCGGCGTGCCGAGCCACCGCGGATCGAGCTCGGCGTGCTGTACCACGAGATCGTAGAGTGCAGGCGCGGCGACGTAGTGCGCGCTTCGTCCGGCCCCTCGAGCCTCGAGGGCGCCGGACGCCACAAGCTTGCCCAGGTCGTGCGAAGCCGTCACTTCGGAGACATCTGCCATCCCGCGATAGTAGCGGTTGGTGACCTCGCGTGCGAAGAAGGCATCGTAGAGCGCATGCGTGGCGCGTTCGTTCAGGCCCATGTCGATCACCGCGACGTCCTGCAGTACCGTCCATAGGGCCCGTTCGGTGGTGTTGCGCAGCGAGAGCGCCTCGACCTGGGCGACCTGTGCTTGCACATGGGCTTCGAGGAACGGGGTGACGTCGGTGTCAGGAGCCCACTCCGTTCCGAGACAGTCGAACGCGGAGTAGTAGTCCTCGAGGTGGCGGCCCCACCACTCCTCAAGGCTGGTGAACTGAGGCAGCCGGAATCCGGCCCGATACATCGAAAGCGACGCGACGATGCGCGCAGTGCGGCCGTTGCCATCGGAGAAGGGGTGGATGCCCGCCACCGACACGTGCGCGAGCGCCGAAGCCACCGGCCCCGGCTCATCCGTCTGCTGGAGCCACGCCATCAAGTCGCCCACGAGCGATGGAACCTTCTCGGCGGGGGGCGGCAGGTAGACCTGTGCGCCGCTCGCTCTGTTGGTGAGCCAGTTCTGGGTCTCCCTGAACCTGCCCGCGCCCTTGGCATATGAGCCGCCTAGCACCAGGTGGTGCAGCGAGAGCAGAAGCTCGCTCTGCCACTGGAACGCGCCCGCATCGGCGCGAGCGAGCACGAAACGCATGGCCTCGCGGTAGCCGTCGACCAGGCCCACGTCTTCAGCGGAGACGCCGGTGGGTCTGTCGCCTGCCAGGATCCTGCGGGCCTCGTCGACGGTAACCGCCACACCCTCCATGATCGTGGAGGCGGCTATGGCTTCGGCCTCAAGGTCGCGTCGCGTGCGGCCGAGCCAGATCCGGGGTAGCGGCCCCTGCGCATCCAGGCGGGTACGGAGTTCTTCGATCCGGCGGACGCCGGCGACGACGGCTTCTGTAGTCTCGTACCGGTACATGGTGAGAGCCTTCCTGATTGAAACACAAAACACTAACGTGATTATATGATTAATCACAAAGGCCGCAAGTGCCATTCATTCTCGTCTCGGATCGGAACGCCCCGGATTTGTTGCCCGATTTGTCGCCCAAATGCCTGGTGACTGTTGGTACTCGTTGGTACCTACTGCGACTCGCCGCAGCTCCGCTGTCCCAACGAGTCCCAACGGTCACAAGCACAATCAGGATTCGGATTCCCTTGGGGGCACCAGCACTCAAGGAGCCCGTCGGCACCGGACCGGCGGGCTCTTATCTTGCGCGCGAGGAGCGGCCTGCCGACACGTGGGCGCTAGGCGCCCGCGCGCGTCATCTCGGCGAAGCTCGAGTCGGCAGGGAGCAGCCGCGGTGGTGCGATGGCGTTGTCGGAACGCCGCAATGCTTCCTCTCCGAGCTCAAGAACGGTGAGGAATGCTTGCACCACTGCAGGGTCGAACTGCGTGCCAGAGTGCATTCGGAGCTCCTGGCGAGCCTGCTCACCCGTCAGTGCTGTGCGGTAGGGGCGGTCTGACGTCATCGCATCATATGCGTCGGCAACGGCGATGATGCGCGCGCCAAGGGGGATCGCTGAGCCTGAGATGCCCGAGGGGTATCCCCCGCCACTGTAGTGCTCGTGGTGGAAGAGAACGAGCGGGACGGCTTCACTCAAGAACTCCAGCTGGGAGAGTATGTCAGCACCGATGGCGGGGTGTCGCCGGATTTCCTCGAGTTCCTCTGCGGTGAGGCTGTCGGGCTTGCGCAGGATAGTGCCGTTGATGCCGATCTTGCCGATATCATGCAGGACTGAGGCGATGCGGATCGTCTGGACTTCTGGTTCCGCGAGATGCAGGGAGTTGGCTGTCGCTACTGCGTAGCGCGTCACCCAGCTGGCGTGGCCATACGTGTAGGGATCCTTGGCATCAACCGCTGCTGCCAGTGCCGAGATGGTGCCGAGGAACGTTCGCTGCAGGTCGTCGTAGAGGCGGTTGTTCTCTAGCGCGATGGCGAGCTGCTGGGCAAAGGCAATGACAAATCGCAGATCTCCGCTGCTAAACAAGTCCGCTCGTGACTTGGAGCGGTTCACGCTGAGAATTCCCGCTACCTGGTCTCCGAACACGATGGGGACACAGATGGAGCTGCCGACCTCTTGGCGGGTGAGCTCTCGCACGAAGCGAGGGTCGGTATCATCAACAAGCAACAGGGGCTCTTGGTGCTCGGCGACCCAGCTGGAGATGCTGCTACCTGCTTCAACAGTGAGCCCGGCCGGCACCTCGCTCCGCAAACCCGTCGATGCGGCGATTGAAAGAGCGTCCCGCTCCCGGTTCATGAGCATGATCGAACCGGAATCAGCGTGCGCTGCAGAGACTATGAGCTGGAGCGCCTGCTCCAGCATGGGCTGCGTATCCCCTGTTGGTTCGATCGAGGCAGCAAGGCGGTTGATGGCGGTGAGTTCGGCCACACGCCGGTTCCTCTCGTGGAACAGCTGCGCGTTGCGCGCTGCAACCGCCGTCTCGCGCGCAATGGTCTCCAAGAAGCTCATATCAGCCGAGGTGAATACCGATCCAGACTGCTTTGCTCCCAGGAAGACAGCGCCAATCCAGTGCGGTTGCGGGCCGAACGGCATCAAGACGCGAACGCCTGCCACTTCGAGGAGCATGGCTTCGTCGGTGCCCGGATCAAGTTCGTCGGTGACAAGCAGACCTTGAGGGCACAAGGCCGCGAGTCTGCGCGCATCAGCCTCGGAGAACTCATCGCTTGAGGTCGCGAACTCGAGCGCACCGTCGCGCCAGAATACCGCAGCGGCAAACGACAGCCGCATCCCAGTCGCTAGCCGCTTGGCCAGCAGCGAGGCGAGTTCCGGTTGGCTGAGTCGTGAGACGATGGCGGTGCCAAGCTCGTTGAGCAACGCATCCGGGTCATATGCGGTGTGGTAGAAGATGCGGTCTGTTATCCGCTCCGCCGCCCGCTTGAGCGGATAGAAGAGCAGGAGCGTCAGGAGCGGGCCCACCAGGAGCAGTGTCTGAGGGCTTATTCCGAGCACCGTCAGCAACTGCGATTGCAGAAAGGACGATGCTCCAATCACCACCGCCGTCGTCAATGTCAGAAGCACGAGGTAACCGGCTGCTCGCAACACCACAAAGCGAATGTCCATGAAGCGGTGGGCGATCATCGCGTACGCAGAGGTCCCCACGAGAATGAGAGTCGCAAACGTGTTGAGGCTTGCTGTGGCATATGTGCCTGTGAACAAGGGGATCAGCAACCCTTGGATCAGGGAGACTGCTGAGAACAGGACATAGCCGAGGAGAACGTACTTCAGTTGCGCGCGCTCGCGGCCGGTGACGTGTCTCATCTTGGCAGCCACCAGCGCTGCCATCACCGCAAGACCGATGCATAGCCACATCACAAGGAGCGGGAACAAAGGACCGGCGACGATGCCTGTGCTGTTGCTCTGGAATTCCACCGAGGACACAATCAGCGGGGAGAGAACCGTGAGGATGGCGAGTACGACACCGACGCCGGTCAGCACGCGCCTCGTCTGTACGAACCGAGCATATGGGCGCGGAAACACTCCTATGAAGTGAAAGATGGTTGCTGACATCAGAGCCGCAAGCGCCAGTGTCAGACGGTTGAAGTACAGCGCAGACGATGCAAGGGCCCTTTGATCAGAGAGATACGCTGCGACCAGCCAAAGAACGATCAGAGAGACCGCGCCTGCGAACGCCCGGTGGCCGCGATCGTGCGGCTTTCTGATGAGCACAACAAGCGCAAGACCGATGTTCACCGCGCTTATGACCAGTAGCATGCCAAGGCGTTGAGAGTCCATTGGAAGCCGTTTCTTGTTTGCCGACACGTCTAGTATCGGCTTGTTGCGCCTCCGTCTTGACCTGCGGATACGGTGAGAATGCTGAATCCTGAACGTGGCATCTGAGCAGGGCCTACGCGAGCGCCAGGCGGGTATCAGCCCGACACGAATGAGACCTTGAGCGCCTCTCCGGTGCGTGCCAGGTCAAAGGCGACGGGAACACAACGCGATCCCAGGTAGTCTATGTGGTCAGCGCTGGCCAGCACAGGCATCCCCAGGCGCTCCAACAGGCGGAACAAGGACACGTCGGCGATGGCGAGCCAAGCGGCCATGGAGTTGTCCATGCCCCACTCCCAGATGCACCTCGTGAGCCCGAGGAATACACGCAGGTCAGAGGAACGCCCGGTCTTCTGAATAGCCAAGCGAGAGACCTCGGCCACCTCTCTCGTGTCCAGACCCAGCGCATCCAGATCGAGGTAATCGGCGGCAGGCAGAGGCTGGCGGGCACCCAGCAGCAGGCGCACCGTTCCGATTGGCGTGTCCCCGTCGAGCGCCAAGAAGTGCAAGGCCAGCGAGTCGTACTCGTCTGTCTCCAGCCTGGCAGAGCAATCCAAGGGATCGACCCACCGCTTCTCTTCACAAAAGACCGCATATCGCAGTTCTTGTGAAGCGAGCAGTTGGTCCGGAGTCTCGCACATGAGGAACCTAAGGTCGGACACGGCTCATCTCCTCTACGCCACAGCCATCTTCGTGGCGGTGGCAAACAGGTTCTGCTGGGCTAGGGCTGGACCGATGGCCACGTCCGCCAATCCGGATTGCTGATGCCGGGCCAGAAATGTCTCGAACCCCTCGAGATCGAGGGAATCATAGTGGCCGGCGCTCTCTCGCCGATTGATCACAGCTACATTCAGCACGATGGAGCCCAGACCGCTTGTGACAAGCGTCCAGCTGCCTGTGAGGACGCGGCGCATCTTGCGGGAGAATCCCCAGATGTTCCGAATCCGCCGCACGTGATCGAAGAGAAGCGGCCCTATCGAGAACTCCGGAGTGGGGCTGGTGAGCACGATGCGGCCCTCGGGTTTGAGAACACGCAAGAGTTCCCGCATGGTCTCGTCGCGCTGCTCAAGCGCGTATAACACGTTCACGCTCACGATCCGATCGAAGGAAGCGTCCGGATACGGGAGCGGTTTGCTGAGGTCGTGCTGCGTGAATGTGGCGAACTCCAGGTTGCGGCACTTGTGTCGGGCGCGGGCGAGCATCTCGGGGGAGAAGTCTATGCCGTGGAACTCGGCGGGAGGGTGGGGCTTTTCCGAGACGAACAGTTCGAGATTCCCCGTCCCGCAGCCAGCATCAAGAACACGCATGTTCGGCTCGAGTTCCAGCGCCTGGTAGACATCCCAAAGCAGCTGGCGGTAGGGCATCAAGACGTAGACGCTGTCGTAGAAGCGACTGTACCAGTCCCAGAAGCGGTCGGGCTTCGGCCCAACGGAGGTACGTCCGCGCTCTTCCATTGTGCCCCTTGCAATGGTGTGCGGTCATTCGCTGGCGCCGGGAGTATGCGCCTCATATGTTGTTCAGCAGCGTAGCGTGTATGGTCGGGTCGACACAAGCCGAGAGCGTCGTGTGTCTTGGCAGCTTCACACTGCTGGCAAGGTGAGCCTCGATCCTGCACTGTCAGACAGAACTCACGATCACACGATTTCGGCCCGCCGCCTTCGCCGAGTACAATGCCGCATCGGCGGCTGCAAAGACCTGCTGAGCGGACACGCCGTGCGTCGGATACGTCGCCACGCCTATCGATATGCTGACGGGCTCGTCCAGTCCCATGATCTCGGCGCTCGACTCCTCGAAGCCCGTGCGCCACTGCTGCGCTCGCCGTCCCGCGTCATGGAGATCTGTGTTGGTGAGCACAACCAGGAACTCGTCGCCGCCGTATCGGCATGCGATATCGCCTGGTCGGATCTGAGCCAGGAGCTGCGATCCCAACACCCGCAGAATCAAGTCACCTGTCGCATGTCCCAACAGGTCATTGATGTGCTTGAAGCCATCGATGTCCACCATTATGAAGCTCACCGGATAGCGCTCGCGCGCTGCACGTCCCAACTCGCCCTCAAGCACCTCGTTGAGATAGCGCCGATTGACGAGCCCCGTCAGCGGGTCGCGGATGGCCTGCTCGCGAAGCTCTGTGTGCAGCTCCTCGATATCGGCAAGTCGCGTGTGAAGCTCCTCGTTGGTCCTGGTGAGTGCCCCCTCGGTCTCCACCTGTGCGGTGACATCCCGTGCGAGGAGGAGACCTCCTTGGCGCACCCCGAACTTGTCTTTCAGAGGCAAGAGCTCAAACCCGATGTGAAGCGCTCCTCTCTTGAGGGTGAAGTGCGAGTCGGTGTCTTCTACATGCTTGATCCGCTCCACGAGTTCAGGCCAATGGCCGAGCAGCTCGCCGAGCTGCCGAGGACGCTGGTCGCCGGCGTCAAGTCCAAGAAGGCGCGCTCCTGCTGGGTTGAGGACCACTCCGTTGCCGAGGATGTCTGTGACGACAAGCCCATCAGACATGGTCTCCATCAGTGTGTCACGAGCGATGGGCACGAGGCTGAGCAGCCGACGCCTCAGAAGGGCTGAGATGAAGATCAATCCTGATAACGCCAGCGCTATCGAGGGGTTGAACCCCGGGAACTGTCCTGGCGCGACCACATACACGACCATGGCGGCCCACGGGATCACGATACCAGCGATAAGCGTCAGGCTCTGGCGCCTGTGTTCACGAGGGGCCGAGCGCGCATGGTGGACAAGGACAGCACTCGTGGCCATCAGGAGGGCGAAGGCATATGCGAGCAGGAACCAGAACAGGGGGCCGTGCTCGTATGTGAGCACCCTTGGGTTGGTGGAAGACTGAATCACACCTGTCCAGCTGAGGTGGTGGTACTCGTTGAAGGACGTGACCGCGAAACCGAGGATCGGGACTGCCAGAAGCGCCGCGGTGACGCGTGCGCCGAGCATCTTGTATCGCCCCGTGTATTCGATGGCCATATGGAGCAGAAAGACCGAGATGGTTCCCGCCCCCAGGTAGGACAGTTTGGCCCAGAACATGTGTTGACCGAGGGATGTGGCAATGAGATCCATCCCGTCTGAGATGGTCCACAGCGCAGCCGATATCATCGTGAGGCATAGCCATCGAGCACCTGGCGCTGGTCTTTGGTCGCACGCGATGTAAGCTGCGGTCAACGACAAGACGGCGGCGAAGAGGTGCAGGCTTGCGTATATGCCGGCGTACGTCTCGACTGTGATTTCCTTTCAGACACAACCATATGTTGGAAACCTGGTTACTTCATCGTCATGACCGCGCTCTTCCTGTAGTGCCGATGTATCTCCTGTGGTCACTTGGCGCGTGTTCTCCAACGGTGTCGCAGCGCCGCGGCGCATGACTTGCTACACTGGGCGTCGCCCCCATCGTCTAGCGGCCAAGGACGCTGTCCTTCTCGGGGTGGAAACGGAGATTCGAATTCTCCTGGGGGCACCAGATCGGGCGATTAACTCAGCGGGAGAGTGCCTCCCTTACAAGGAGGAAGTCGGGGGTTCAAATCCCTCATCGCCCACCATGACGCCACGGGGCCCCGGCATCGCGCCGGGGCCTACCGCTTCATCAGCCACAACACCACATTCACGATTATGGTGAGCACGATGCTGGCTAGGATCATGCTCGCGATGGGTGCATAGCATCCCCAGTTCTCGTTGGTGAGACGCACATCGCCAGGAAGCGAGCCAAGCCCCAGGCGTCCACCTGCCCACAGCACCAAGCCGAGGGCTAGGAGTGCGCCACCCACGGTAGCTATGGTCTTGCCGAGATTCTGCAGGTCCATGTCGCAGGCCTCCGTCTACTCGTCATCGTTCGGAGGCCGCCGCATGCGCTTTGTGCGAGACCTGCGGACCTTGCTCTCGAGCCGTCGCGCACGCGCTGACGCCGTCGGTTGGGTGGGGATGCGCGGCGTACGGGGGCGCGCGAGCGATTCCAGCCGTGCACGCAGCCTGGCGATGCATTCGGACTTGTTGCGCAGCTGGCTGCGTTGCCTGCGGCACACGACCGTGACACCGCTAGGCTTGTGCACCAGGCGCACCGCACTATCGGTGGTGTTGACGGACTGCCCACCGGGGCCGCTGCTGCGAAAGACGTGCACGTCACACTCGGCAAGAAGCGCCTCATCGGTTACAGGGATCACATAACCTTCGGGCAGCGCGACTGTGATGCTTCGCCGCCGAGCGTCATGAGAGCGCGAACCAGTCACGCCTGGTCGCCTAGCCCTCCTCGATGGAGATGGCCTCCACCGGACACAGATCGGCAGCATCTCGGACCGGACCGTATAGCTCGGGATCGGGGTTCTCATCAATGACGTACGCAAGCCCATCGTCTCTGAGCTGGAAGACCTCGGGACACGTGTCCTCGCACACGCCACAGCCAATGCACAGGTCATGGTCGACGACTGGTTTCACCGCGATCCCTCCCTTTGCTCGTATGGGCACGAGCGCGCACGTATCAACCGTACTGTGATGATACCCGAAGGACGACACTCCGAGAGGGGGTGGCAGTTGTGGGCAAGGCGGCGGATGGCGCGGCGTGCCGGTCTTCCTGGGGTAGGTACTTGCCATGGGCGACGTAGTCATAGGAACGTGTTCATGGACTGACCCGACGATGATTGAGCGCTGGTACCCGCGCAGCATCTCCTCGGCAGAAGCGCGACTGCGCTACTACTCGGCTCGCTACGATACCGTCGAGGTGGACTCGACGTTCTACGCGCTGCCCAACCGCCACAACGCCGAGAACTGGGCAAAGCGCACGCCCGAAGGGTTCACGTTTCATGTCAAGGCGTACGCGCTTATGACCTGGCATGAGGTCGATGAGCGCACGTTGCATCCCCGCCTGCGGGAGTACCGGTACGAACGCACGGGAGCGGGTCGCGTGCGTTTGCCTGAGCCTGCCATGCTCGAGGAGGCGTTTCGCATCTTCGCCGAGGGGCTTGAGCCGCTGCGTGAAGCTGGCAAGATGGGGGGAGTGCTCATGCAGTTCCCGCCGTACTTCGCGGCAACCGACCCCGCTCGCACCGTGCGCCACCTCGATTATCTCGAGAGCGCTCAATCGATGCTCGAACCGGTCGGCGCGCACATGCTTGTCGAGTTCCGACACCCTTCGTGGGTGACGGGCTCACAGCGCGAGCAGACGATGCGATTCCTTGCCGAGCGCGCGATGGCGTACGTGAGCGTGGATGCCCCACAGTTTCCCCAGCATTCAACGATGCCGCCTGTAGCCGAAGCCACCACAGACTGGGCGTACGTGCGCATGCACGGCCGCAACCGTGAAACATACTTCATGCGAGGCGGGAGTGCTGCTGACCGGTACGACTGGCTGTACACGCCCGAGGAACTTGCGGAGTGGGCAGAGCCCGTCCGCAAGCTAGCGGGAGAGACCGAGCGCGCGTGGGTCATGTTCAACAACTGCAAGTACGATTACGCCCCCAGAAACGCACGGGAGATGGCTGGAATCCTCGCGGGCGTGATGGCGGCGCGTCACGGCGGTGCGTCCACTGGTGATCCAGTGAGTGAGGGTGGAGCCGCCGATGGCGGGCAGCTGGGTCTGGACGTCTGAGCGCGCGTCTCACGTTCCAGCCCACGTGCTTCGGGGCGATTGTGGACAACGCTGCGGGCGCACGGTAGAATCTCGGTCGCTGTCCCACGGGGGTATAGCTCAGTTGGTTAGAGCGCTGGCCTGTCAAGCCAGAGGTCGCGGGTTCGAGTCCCGTTACTCCCGCCACAGACACTCCGCAGGCCGAGAAGCACACACGCTCTCGGCCTGTTGAATTTCGCGAGGGTGAAGCGCAGTGGCCACTCGAGCGAC
Organism: Coriobacteriia bacterium; assembly: GCA_034005175.1. GTDB lineage: Bacteria > Actinomycetota > Coriobacteriia > Anaerosomatales > SLCP01 > JAVEVF01. Next base: position 12,972 of record JAVEVF010000023.1, read on the forward strand.
GAGAGGTCGCTGCTTGGCGTGACAGGGGAGCGTCGATGGTCTTCAGCTCGGCTGCATACCTCGCTGGCATCGCACTCGGTGCGAGCCTCGTCATCGCCATCGGCGCGCAGAACGCCTTCGTACTGCAGCAGGGATTGCGCCGCCAGCATGTGCTGGTGGTGGCAACCATCTGTTCGCTCATCGATGCCGGGCTCATCGCGCTGGGCGCTGCCGGATTCGGTTCGCTCATCAGCTCGTCGCCGACGCTCACCGCGTTTGCTGCCTGGGGTGGCGCTGCGTTTCTGTTCGCATACGGGCTTCGTTCACTGAGAGCGGCCACGCGTGGACGGACGCTGGAAGAGACCGCTGGCGGGCAAGTTGAGAGGTACGGCGATCTGCGGCGCGTGGTCGCCTACACGCTCGCTGTGAGCCTCCTCAACCCACACGTCTACCTCGACACTGTCGTGATCCTGGGCACCGTGGCAGCAGGCTATCCCTCTGCTGAACGGGTGTGGTTCGCCGCCGGCGCGATGACCGCATCGTTTGTATGGTTCTTCTCGCTGGCATATGGTGCGCGTGCGCTCGCGCCGCTCTTCTCGCGCCCCAGAGCCTGGCAGGTTCTTGACGTGGCGATCGCCCTTGTCATGTGGTGGATCGCGGCGTCACTTGCGCTCGGCCAGCTAGCCAGCTGAGATGCATCAGGCTCTCTGCTCGTCAGCATCAACGTCTCGCGACTATTCGTGTCGTGCCGAGCCCAGCGCTTCAGCCGCTGCGTTCGTGCGAGCCTCCAACGTCTCGATGCGAGCCACCAGAGACCCGAGAGCTGCAACATCGGCCTCTCCTCCAGCGCCGCTGGCTTGCGCCATCACCCGGGCAGCTGCCTCCCGGCCTCGCACGAACTTCAGATATCCGAGGGCCACCGTGACAGCTAGTGCGAAGACGATCACGGCGAACCTGGCGATGGATTCACCGCTGAACAGCACATATCCCACGCCATACACCATGGTGAAGAGGCCACCCAGCAGAAGCCCGTTTGAGATCACTCTCAGCTGCGCACTCTGTATCAGTGAGATGCCCATGACGGCCGTGGCGAACAGGATGAGGATGATGCTGGTGTTGCGCGCCCAGTTCTCGCGCACTTGCTCCTCTTCCTTCCAGAGAGCATCGATCTGTTCTTGGAGTTCGTCGACGCGTGCCTGTTGCGCCGCTGTGAGCTCACCGTCATCGTTCTTCCCGACCTCGCGGTATATGAGATCCTGCTGCTTCTGTAGGGCTTCCTGCTCTGGGTTCTCCTGGTACTCGGGCTGTGGGTAGAAGGTGTTGACTCCGATGCCTATGAACGCCAGCACCATCAAGCCGAGGAAGAACGAGAAGATGGTCTGCAGCGCGTATTGTTGACGTTCTTTGCCGTCGTCTTTCATCGGTGGCCCCTTTCGTGCAGGTCAGTAGTGCCTATGTACCCCGCAGATGGAACAGTATGACAGCATGGGGATTGCCTGCGTGCTGGTCGTGCATGTGGACGGCGGTGCGCTATTCTTGTCTTATGCATGCTGCCGCCACTCGGACGCTTGCTTTGCGACCGACAAGCCCGCGCATTCAGCCGAGGAGGTGCCTGTGTTGGCGCACTCCATGGTATAATGATGGGTCGATATGGCGTCTTCCGGTGGCTCGCGTGCACCTGCACAGACGCGTCCCCGACATGGCCCGGGTGAGAATGACCGGAACGACACATCTGACACGCTGGCTTGCCCTCTTGGTCACGGTGCTCGTCACTGCGGCGTTGCTGGTGCCTGCGTCCGTCTCGGCAGCTACCTCACGCACTCAGCAGCTCCAGTCCGAACTCAACAAGATCAATGACGAGTTCAGGAGGGCGGGCGCAGCCTACGACAAGGCGTTTTGGGCGCTCGATGAGACCGAAGCCGATATCGAGAAGACGAATGCGCGCATCACCGAGAACGAGGCTGCACTCCTCGTAGCGCAAGACCAGCTGCAGGGCCGAATGGCGTCGTGGTACCGCACGGACGACTTCGGCTACATGGGGTTCGTGCTCGGAGCCGAGGACTTCACTGAGTTCGTGACCCGCATGGACTATGCGAGTCGCATCGCAAGCAACGATGCGTCGGCCGTGAAACGAGTGAACGGGCTGCTTGCTGAGCTTCGCGAAGACCGGGATCGTCTCGAGGTCGAGCAGGCTGAGCGCGCGAAGAAGGTGAACCGCTTCAAGTCCGAGCGGGATGCGCTCCAGAAGAAGCTTTCGGCGAAGAAGGCCGAGTACGAGCGTGTCCAGCGCGAGCTCGCCGAGGCTGCACGGCGCGAGGAGGCGGCTCGCCAGAAAGCCGCGGGACGCAACTCCACCACGACGTCTGCCGTATCGCGCCCCATATCGCGCGCGGCGGTTACGGCGGCGCCAGGACCCAATGGCATGGTGTTCCCGGTAGCGGGCCCCAGCTACTACAGCGACACGTGGGCAGCATCGCGAGATGGTGGCCGCAGGCGGCACAAGGGCACCGATATCATGGCTTCGACCGGGACCCCTGTGGTGGCCACGCTTTCCGGCACAGTCACCCGAGGAAACGGCTCGAAGAGTGGTCTGTATCTCAAAGTCACCGCCGACAACGGGTGGCAGTTCTACTACATGCACCTCAGCAGCATCTCTGTGGGGTCGGGGCGCGTGAATGCTGGTCAGGTGATAGGCGCCGTGGGGTATACGGGTAATGCCAGCGCAAGCGCCCCGCACCTGCACTTCGAGGTGCATCCCTCCGGCCGAGGTGCAGTCAATCCTTACCCGTATCTGCGCCAAATGCAGGGACGATAGGCCATTCAATGGCGCTGAGAACGCTTCTTGAGAGTGTGGGTTTTCTTGACCAGCGGGCCTGCTCGTAGGTAGTATGTTCGAGCACTCCACGGCCAGGTAGCTCAGATGGTAGAGCAGCGGATTGAAAATCCGCGTGTCGGCGGTTCAAGTCCGTCTCTGGCCACCACGGATATCAACGAAGGGCCGCCCCACAGGGCGGCCCTTCGTGCTACCTGGAGAGAGTGCGACAGCGTGGTTGATGTCGCGATGGTTCGCTAGGCGGTCAGATTCGAGCGAACACGCAGCGCCATGATCACAGCAGACCCTCCGAAGACCACCGCAATGATGCCGAACACGATGGGCAACGCAAGCGCCATCTGGACGTTGTTGAACATGAGGAAGACGCCGAAGAGCAGGCTCAGTGCGCCGAGAATGCCCATACCCCAGCCGCCCCCTTGGAAAGCCTTCCCAATCTCGATGATTCCGATGAGCATGCCGTTGAAGCCAAGGAGGAACACGTAGATCGCTCCAAGGCCAACGGCTGCCAACAATGGCTCGGACGACATCATGTCAAGCACGAGAAGGCCGGCAAGCACACCGAGGACGCCCGAGAACAGCTTCCATCCCCAAAGCGTCTGGTCCATAGCGAGCGAGACGAGGTTGATGACGCCGCTGACGAGCCACCAAAAGCCCACCAACCACGCGATCCACTGCACGGTTTCATTGGTGTGAGTGAACAAGAGCAAACCGAACAACATCGCGATGATGCCGAGAATGAGTGGCACCCACCACACTGCGCTGACCATGCCACGTTCCTCAGGGCTGAGCGTATCGATCGCCATCGGAAATCCCCCTTTCATCTGCGCACGCGTGAGGTGCGCTCGTCGCAGTCTCTCCACACGGGTAGACTGTGTATTGAGCGTAGCACTCTGCCTGTACGGCGCAACACCCCAGTGAGAGGACTGGACGATGAATCCTGACCTGCGCGGACGGAGTTTCCTCAAGCTGTTGGATTTCACGGCTGATGAGATAGGTTACCTGCTTAACCTTGCGGCTTCGCTCAAGGCAGACAAACAAGCAGGGCGCGAGCGCCAGCACCTTGTCGGTAAGAACATCGCGCTCATCTTCGAGAAAACATCGACACGCACCCGTACGGCGTTTGAAGTGGCCGCCTACGATCAAGGCGCAAACGTCACGTATCTTGAGCCGGGAGGCTCGCAGATCGGGCACAAGGAGTCCATGAAGGACACCGCCCGCGTGCTTGGCCGCGTCTACGATGGTATCGAGTATCGAGGCTTCGGACAGGAGATCGTGGAGACGCTCGCGGAGTATGCGCGCGTGCCGGTATGGAACGGGCTCACCGACGAGTTCCACCCCACGCAGATCCTTGCAGATATGCTCACCATGGCCGAGCACAGCGACAAACCCCTGCGCGACATCGTCTACTGTTTCCTCGGCGACGCACGCAATAACATGGGAAACTCACTCATGGTCGGAGGCTGCAAGCTGGGCATGGACGTGCGGCTTTGCGCACCTGAGAGTCTATGGCCAGACGAGAGGCTCGTGAGCGCGTGTCGCGAGATAGCCGCACAGACGGGTGCCCGTCTCATGCTCACCGACGATGTCGAAGAAGGCGTGGCAGATGCGGACTATCTGCACACCGACGTCTGGGTTTCGATGGGTGAAGACCCCTCGGTCTGGGCCGAGCGCATCGAGCTGCTTCTGCCCTACCAGGTAAACCGCGACACCATGGGGAAGACTGGCAACCCGGACGTTAAGTTCATGCACTGTCTGCCGGCTTTCCACAACCGGGATACCACCGTCGGCGAGCAGGTGTTCCAGGACTACGGGCTTGAGGGTATGGAGGTCACCGAGGACGTCTTCGAGTCTCCGGCCTCAATCGTGTGGGATCAGGCAGAGAACCGCATGCACACTATCAAGGCCGTCCTGGTCGCCACTCTCAGCACAGAAGGATAGCCAATGAGAATCGTCGTTGCGCTTGGCGGAAATGCGCTTCTGCGTCGCGGCGAGCCGATGACCGCCGAGGTGCAGCGCCAGAACATCCGCGTTGCCGCCGGCGAGCTTGCGCCAGTCGCAGAGGCGCACTCGCTCGTTGTCTCGCATGGTAATGGCCCTCAGGTAGGGCTTCTGGCCTTGCAGGCGGCGGCGTACTCGGAAGCCGAGGCGTACCCTCTCGATGTGCTGGGTGCCCAGACTGAGGGGATGATCGGCTACATGATTGAGCAGGAGCTCGGGAACCTGCTTCCGTTTGAGCGCCCGCTTGCTACGGTGCTCACCATGGTCGAAGTCGATCCTGCCGACCCGGCGTTTGAGCACCCGACGAAGTTTGTGGGTCCTGTCTACGACAAGAAGCGCGCCGATGAGATAGCGCATGCGAAAGGGTGGGCGTTCGCGGCCGATGGCGACTCGTGGAGGCGGGTCGTACCCTCGCCGGAGCCGGTGCACATCTTTGAGATACGTCCCATCCGCTGGCTCCTCCAGCAAGATACCGTTGTCATCTGTGCCGGCGGAGGGGGCGTGCCGACCAAGTACGAGCAGGTTGCAGAGGGCGCTCGTCTCATCGGTGTTGAAGCTGTCATCGACAAGGACCTCGCAAGCGAGCTGCTGGCGCGGGAGGTTGATGCAGACCTCTTCGTCATGGCGACTGATGTGGATGGCGTGTACCGCGCTTGGCGTACACCGTCACAAGAGCTCCTTCATACGGTCAGCGTGAGCGAGCTGCGTTCGCTTGACTTCGCGGCCGGCTCGATGGGTCCCAAAGTCGAGGCTGCCATACGTTTCGTGGAGGCCACGGGTCGGCGAGCGGCCATCGGCTCGCTGCACGACATCACAGGGATCGTGGCAGGCACAAGCGGAACGAACGTGGTGCCGGACGGCGCATGAGCTCGCACACGGGCGTGTGCGAGATCCTCCGGCGACTCTCGGCGTGTGTGCTAGAGGTACTGCCACACATCATCGATCCCAGCGTCACTTGCCGGGATGCAGTCGATGATGGAGCGCACGGGTTGACCGGTCGACGCGTCAACAACGCGGAGATCCAGCACCTCGGGTTCGTCATACCAGCGCCCTGCTGCATCGGTGAGCACCTTGACGCGCGGGTGTAGCAGATCGTCGTTGTTCACTCGGAAGACCACCGCGGTGGAGCCATCGTCTAGCACGATCACTGCACCCATCGGGTAGATGCCGAGCATCGCCACGAGCGCTTTAGTGACATTGGGATCGTATGCCTTGCCGCGCCCTTGCATGAGGACGGCAAGAGCCTTATCCGGGCGTATCTCACGGCGGAACGGACGCCGTGTCGTCATGGCGTCATACGCATCGCACAGCGCCACCACCTTGCTGAACAGGTGCTGCTCTTCTTTGACCGGCGCTGGGTACCCTTGCAGGTCATGACGTTGATGGTGCTCATACGCGACCACCATAGGCATCTGATCGACGACCTGGATGCGCTTGAGGAGATCGGCACCTTCCTCAGCGTGCCGCTTCACGATTCGCCACTCATCGGCGGTGAGCGGGCCCTGCTTGTTGAGGATCTCCTCCGGGATACGTACCTTGCCGAGGTCGTATAGGAGCGCGGAGAGCCCTAGCGAACGCAAAGCGTCACTGTCCAAACCCAGTGACGTGCCCAGGGAGATGGCGAGTATGCATACATTGATGGAATGGTTGAGAGTGTAGTCATCATGACCCTTGATGGCCGTGAGGCCGAGAACAGCCGCAGGGTCGCGGAAGAGGTTCTCCAACAGCGAACTCACAACGCCTTGCAGCGGCGCAACCTCGAAGACCCTGCCCAGCTTTGCCTGAGTCTCAACATCGTGCATGGCCGCAAGTCCCTCATTGTAGGTCTGACGGGCACGCGCCTTGTTCTCGCGGTGCTTCTCCCCGTGTTCCGCGCTGTCAAGGACGTCGGTCTCTGCGACGTCGACTCCTGTGGCATTCCTGTGTTCAAGACCCAAGCGGGCCGCCGTGATATCGCTGATGGTGGGGTCGCTGATGACCTCGGCAAGCGCCGCAGCATCGCTGTTCTTGAACGATTCGAGGAAGGTCAGTGCAGAGATGCCACGGGCGACGAGATCTTCTACCATACGCCGATGGACGACGCTCTCCTCAGGAAAGACCTGGTTCTCAACGAAGAGAGTCCCCTTGTAGATATTCACGGTCACGCTGGGAAACCCACTCACGCGCAGCTCGTCGGTGGCGTCCACAAGGTCAGATAGTGACTGAGAGACGAGGGGGTGGCTCATGGGGTACAAGCTTGCGTTGGTATGGCAAACGGCGAGCGCACGCACGAGTTCCTTAGCACGAGCGAGCTGTGCGGGCTCACCAAAGGGCACGCCGGTAGACGGCGGGACTTCCGCCGCGATCTGTGCAGGAGATTCAAGCTCACCGTTGGTGTGGCTGTTCTCAGTCATCTTGCATCGACTCCTTCGGACGTACCATTCGCCGCGAGCCGCTCGACAGCGCGGCGGGCCAGGAAGCTTAGTTCCTTGGTCTTTCGTCCGATCATGAACCGCCGTTTCGACCAGCGATCCAGCACCGGCACGGCATCACGAGAACCGATTGCTTCCAGGCACTTTATCACTTCTTTTTTCAGCTCGTGATTCTTCTCGAAGAAGTTGATATCTCCCAGTATGCGCAGGAGTGCAGGTATGGCCTCCTCGGCACGTATTCGACCCACTTCACGAATGACCCAGCGGCGCGTTTCTGGGTCCCAGTGACCGAGCGCCTTCGCAAGCGCGCTTCGGCTTTCAGGCCCACCCATATCGGCAAGCGTGGTGACCGCATGTCGTCTGACGACGACATCAAGGTTCTCAAGCGCCGAGGCCACTGGCGCGACCGCTCGGTGCTCACCGAGATCAGGCAGCGCGGAGAGCGTCGCGAGTGCAGCTACGGTGTCGTCAGAGCGCAGGTTGAGCGCGGCAACGGCGACGACGTGCTCAGACATGCCGCGCAGCACAGGGCGCAGAAGCGACCGTGATCCGATGTCTGCATGCGCGTAGTACGCGAGCAAGACGCGTGCTCCCAGCATGCCTGCGGCCAAGAGCAGCTCTCCAGCGATCGCGGCGTCGGCATCGGATGTCACCGCGTGGCAGATCTCAGTGAGCACTTCGGGTTCGACGAGGGTGTTGCGCGCACGTTCGACCTCACC
>JAVEVF010000024.1:0-20198 GCA_034005175.1 Coriobacteriia bacterium
GTGATGCCCTACTCAGTACCCGCGACTTTGAAGTCCATATCGCCGAGGAAGTCTTCAAGCCCCTGGATGTCACTGAGAACAGCGACAGCGTCACCTTCCTTGATGAGGCCCATGGCGATGCCGGCAACCGGAGCAGCGATGGGCACGCCAGCATCCATGAGTGCGAGCGTGGAACCGCACACCGAGCCCATCGAGCTCGACCCGTTGGACTCGAGCACCTCAGAGACGATGCGAATCGTGTAGGGGAATTCGTCTTCAGCAGGGATGACCGGCAGGAGGGCTCGCTCTGCCAACGCGCCATGACCGATCTCACGGCGCTTGGGGCCACGCATGAACCCGGTCTCGCCGGTCGAGAAGGGCGGGAAGTTGTAGTGGTGCAGGTATCTCTTGCCCTCTGAGACGTCGATAGTGTCGATGCGCTGCCACTCGGAAAGCATGCCGAGGGTGAGAACAGAAAGCACCTGTGTCTGACCACGAGTGAACAACCCCGAACCATGTGCTCGGGGCAGATATCCCGCCGCGCTGGTGACCTTTCGAACCTCATCCACCCTGCGACCATCGGCACGTTCGCCTTCTTCGAGAACCATCGTGCGCATGGTCTTCTTCTCAAGTTCCTTGAGAAGCGCCTTGATGTCCTTGCCGCTAGCCACGATCTCTTCTTCTGTGAACGTGGCGAGGACCTCGTCTTTGACAGAAGCGACGTTGTCCATGCGCGAGTGTTTGTCAGGATTGCGAAGCGCAGCGCTCATCTTCTCGGCACCCGCAGCGAAGACGCGCTCTCGGAGGGCGTCGTCAATGGTGTACAAAGCGACATCCATGGGGGTGGGACCGACCTGGGCGACGAGCGCCTCCTGCACACGACAGAACTCTGCAACGGCCTTCTGCGCGAAGGTAAGCGCGGCAAGCATGTCGTCGTCTGAGACCTCATAGGCGCCGGCTTCGATCATGTAGATGGCATCAGCCGAGCCCGCAACCACGAGATCGAGATCGGAGCTCTCCAGTTCATCAAAGGTCGGATTGACACAGAATTCACCGTTGATCCGTGCGATTCGAACAGCGGCAAGCGGACCTTCGAATGGGATCCCTGCCGCAAGAAGAGCTGCCGAGGCCCCCATGATGCTGATGACATCGGGCTGGTGGACCTGATCTGCTGAGAGCACCGTCGCAATGACCTGAACTTCGTTGCGAAACCCGTCTGCAAAGGCGGAACGTAGCGGGCGGTCGATCATGCGTGCGGTGAGAATGGCCTTCTCGCTGGGACGGGCCTCACGCTTGATGAAGCCACCAGGCAGTTTGCCGGCGGCGTACATGCGCTCTTCGAAGTCAACCGTGAGCGGGAAGAAATCGAGATCTTTGGGCTGGCGCGACGCAGTCGCGGTGACAAGCACCATGGTATCGCCCTGGCGAACCACCACTGCGCCACCTGCCTGCTTCGCAAGCTCTCCGGTTTCAAGGACATACTCCTTGCCGTACAGTTCGAAACGCTCGACGATCTTAGCCATCTTGTTCCTGCTTCCTCTACCTCATCCCCACGCCCCGTGCGCGGGGCCCTCTTGCCTACCGGAGCATCGGGCAACCGGTAGTAAGAAGGCGGGAGTTCTCTCCCGCCTCCGGAGTGCCATTGTGGGTTCTTAGCCTCGGATACCTAGCTCAGAGATAATCGCGCGGTACCGCTCGATATCACTCTTCTTCAGATAGCCGAGGAGGCGGCGCCTCTGACCAACGAGTTTCAGGAGGCCTCTGCGTGTGTGGTGATCCTTCTTGTGCGTCTTGAGGTGCTCGGTGAGGTCGCGGATGCGCTGAGTAAGCAGGGCTATCTGCACCTCTGGGGAGCCCGTGTCAGCATCACCTCGAGCGTGCTCGGCGATGATCTCGGCCTTCGTGTCCTTAGAAAGCGGCATGTGATTCACCTTTCGTTCGGATTCGCCCTCGTCCGGGAGTCGCGTCGGTGAGTCGCGAATCTCAGATGGGGGTAGTCAATACAACCCACCAATTATAGCACGTCTCTGCCCAAACTGTCAGCTAGAGTTCGCCGATCGGTGCGATGGCCCTCGCGGCTTCGATGTCGCCCTTGATCGCTGCAGAAAGCTCCACAAGCGAGCTGAACCGCCGCTGCGAACGCAAGCGCCGGGTGAAGCCAACTGTGAGCGACCTGCCATAGAGGTCTTCGTCGAAGTCAAGCACGTGAGCTTCGAGTTGGTGACGGGCCCCCGCAAACGTGGGGGGGACGCCTACCGAGAGCGCAGCTTTGTGTAGGGTGCCGTCGACCAGCGCCCAACCCGCGTACACACCGTCGGCAGGCAGGGCGGCGTGTTCTGAGGGAAGCAAGTTGGCAGTGGCAACGGAGAGGTCGCGTCGACCAGCCCCTCGGCCTCGCACGACAGAACCTGTGACCCTGTGATCTCGGCCCAGCAACCGCGCGGCCAAAGAGACGTCACCCCGAGCGACAAGTGAGCGGATGTACGTGGATGTGATGGGAGCACCCTCCCATGTGAGGAGGTCATGCGCGCAAACCGAGAAGCCATGGCGAGCTCCCTCGGCGCTGAGAGTGGCGACGTTTCCCTCCGCATACCTCCCGAATCGGAAGTCAGCACCAACGTGCACGCCTCGCGGGCGGAGAGCCTGCAACAGCACGTGCTCCACGAAGATCCCTGGAGCGAGAAGGGCCAGCTCGACATCGAAAGGAATGACAAGCACGGTGTCTGCGCCTGCCCGCTTGAGAAAGCGGCACTTGTCAGCGACGGTAAGCAGCTGCGGTGCCGCGTTCTCGGGAGTGACCACCTGATCAGGGTCGCGATCGAAAGTCACTGCCACGCATGGGCTACCGCTCGTGCGGGCCTCGGAGCATGCCGAGGAGATGAGTGCCTGATGGCCGAGGTGGACACCATCGAAGACGCCGATCGTCACGACCGCTTCGCCGAGGAAAGGCGCTCCAGGTTCCCATGTGACGACACTCACCGGGCAACGCCGCCCGCGAGCACAACGTCAGGCACCAGTATGTCGCCGGCAGGACTCACGCGGTAGACCGCCCACAGGCGGTGCTCCTCGGCCATGGAGATCGCAGTGCCGGGTGGCACGTCCGCAAGATCGCCCAGGCCCACAGTGCTGCCCACGTTGATGCGTGGGACTTCGTCAGGAGTGACCACGCGCAGCGGTACGCCGAGCGCGCTCACGGGATCGGTGAAATGTCCAGGTACTCGAGCAGGCGCATCTACGACCTCGGAGAGAGGGAACGCGTCAGCAAGAGTGATGGCTCCGCTGGAGAGTCTGCGCAGCGCCGAGAGATGGGCGACCGTGCCAAGAGACGTTCCGATATCGCGGGCAAGCGCACGGATATACGTGCCTTTCGAGACGGTGAGAGTCACATCCCAAGAGAGCTCTCCGCCGGTCTGCACAGCATTGAGCCGCGAATCCAAGATTTCGATGGTGCGAGGTCGTAGCTCGATTGGAGAGCCCGAGCGCGCAGCGCGATGGGCGACCACTCCCCCGCGCTTGATGGCCGAGTACGCAGGCGGTACTTGTTCGTGAGGTCCCATGATCGACGCGATGTGTGTGCGCGCGACCTCAGGATCGGTGAGCGTCTGCGGCACCGCAGCCGTGTGCGTCACCGTGCCGTCAGCGTCATCGGTGTCGGTGGCTGTGCCAAATGTGATGCGCGCCTGATACGTCTTCTGGGCCGCGGTGAGCAATGGCGTCAATCGGGTTGCGGATCCGATGAGGATGACGAGCACGCCTGTGGCGCTCGGATCGAGAGTGCCGGCGTGGCCGACCCTGCCCTCCCCTGTCGCCCGCCGCACCGCTGCCACCACATCATGGCTTGTCAGACCCATCGGTTTGTCGATGGGTAGCACCCCGGACAGGTCCGTGGCCCCCCTGCGGGCACGTGTCATTCGTACTCGCCCCCGGGCAGTTCCGCAAGCACCTCGCGAAGCATCTCTTCCAGAGAGCCAGCATAGGTGAACCCAGCGGCCGCGACGTGGCCGCCACCGCCAAAGTGCCGTGCGACCGCGCTCACGTCGAACCCTGTCTTTGCACGCAGGTTCACCCGAACGGAGCCGGGATGCACTCGCGCAAGTATCGCGACGTCGATGTCGCCGATGGTGCGCACCATGTCCACGAGGTGCTCGGTCTCCCAGCGATGCGCCCCCGTCTCGGGATAGTCCTCGTCAGCCACCCACGCATATGCCACCCGGCCGCCGTTCGCTGTGGCAAGCCGTGAGAGCACGCGCGCCTCGAGCGCAAGAGCCGCAGGAGTGCGGTTCTCATACACCATGTGGTGGGCCTCGGCGGCGTCTACCCCCGCTTCAAGCATCGCCGCCCCATCACGCAGTGCGTCAGGCGAGGTGTTGCTATACGCGAAGCGACCGGTGTCAGTGAGAAGCGCCACCCAGCAGCACAACGCCACCTCAGGTGAAGGTTCGAGCTCGAGTGCACGCACGAGTCGCCACACCATGAGACCTGTGGCGGCAGCGTGGGAGTCCACGACGTTGACGCTGCCGAACTCGGCATTGTCAGGGTGGTGATCCAAGACGATCACTGTGCTCGCGCCACGAGCGAGGTCTGCCGCACAGCCGAGGCGTTCGAGATTGGGAGTGTCGAGGGCAACGAACACCTCAGGGGTATCAAGCTGTGAGGCGGAGACATACAGGCCGAAACCCGGCAGAAACTCATAGGAAGGCGGTGGCTCTCCAGCGTCAGCAAGCACGGGTACAGCAGGAATCCCCGCATCCTTCAGCGCAAGGGTGAGCGCGAGCACGGAGCCGATGGCATCGCCGTCGGGTTTGACATGCGCGCATACCGCAACCGAGCTTGCCTTGCGGAGCTCTACCGCTGCGCGATGGTACCCAGCCACCTCGTGCTCACTCCTCGCCGCGCGAATCCGCCTCCCCGTCGCGTTCGTCGCGCAGGGTGGGTGGGACCTCCTTGAGCGCCTCAGCGATGCGCATTCCTTCATCCACGGAGCGATCGATGTGGAAGCGCAGTTCGGGAGTGAATCGCAATGTCACCCGTTGGCCGAGCAGCGAGCGGATTCTGCCCTTGGCGGATTCAAGACCATCAAGCAGCTCCTCATAGCGCTCCGCACCGCCATGGGTGGTGACGTAGACGTTGGCGACCATGAGGTCCGAACTCACCTCGGCGGACGTGACAGTAGCAAGATGAAGGCGGGGGTCAGCGACATCCTCGGCAAGGATGATAGCGATAGCCTCACGCACCATCTCGTTGACTTTACGGGTGCGAGGTGTCTGTTTCATGAGTGATGCCTACCCTTCGCGGGCGACCTCCACCGTCTTGAAGCCCTCGACGATGTCGCCCTCCTTGATGTCTTGATAGCCCTCGATGCTCAGACCGCACTCGTAACCCGAACGAACGCTCTTCACATCATCCTTGAAGCGCCTGAGAGAGCCGAGCTTGCCTTCGTAGACGATGGTGCCTTCACGCACGACGCGCACCTGGTCATCACGGGAGATCTCGCCCTCTTGGACATAACAGCCTGCGATGACGCCGAGTTTCGGTACGCGGAAGAGCTCGCGTATCTCGACTCGTGCGGTATCTTCCTCGTGAAACTCCGGTGCAAGCATGCCCACGCGAGCGGCGTTGATGTCCTCGATAGCCTGGTAGATGACGCGGTACAAACGAATGTCCACGCTCTCCTTCTCGGCGAGGATGCGCGCCTTTGGCTCGGGACGGACGTTGAATCCGATGATGATGGCATCAGAGGCGTCGGCGAGCATCACATCGGTCTCGGTTATGGCGCCTACCGCCGAGTGGATGACATTGATGCGCACCTCGGTCTGGTCCATCTTCTCGAGCGCGTCTTTCAGTGCCTCGATGGACCCTTGGACGTCGGCCTTGACGACAAGGTTGAGATCCTTGAGCTCGCCTTCCTGGATGCGGGCGAAGAGGTCATCAAGCGACACGTGCACCTTCTTCTCCTGCGCAAGCAGGCGCTGCTTCAAGGCGCGTTCCTCGGCAAGACGGCGTGCGTCGCGCTCATCGGCGAAGATGCGGAACTCGTCTCCTGCAGAAGGCACGCTGCTCAGGCCGAGGACTTCCACAGGATCTGCGGGTGTCGCAAGTTCGACGATCTCGCCAAGAGGGTTCACAAGCGCTCGCACCCGACCATGCGCCGTCCCTGCGACGATGGCATCGCCAACGCGCAGGGTTCCGCGCTGTACGAGCACCGTAGCCACCGGGCCTCGGCCCTTGTCAAGCTTTGCTTCGATGACGATACCCGAAGCAGGAGCGTCGGGATTGGCCTTGAGTTCAAGAACGTCGGCCTGCAGGAGGATCATGTCGAAGAGTTCCGGGATATTGAGGCGCTTCTTTGCCGAGACATCGACGAAGATGTCGGATCCGCCCCATGCTTCAGGGACGATCCCATGCTCGGTGAGTTCTTGTCGAACACGTTCAGGATTGGCGCCGTCCTTATCGATCTTGTTGACCGCAACGATGATGGGAACACCGGCCGCCTTCGCATGGTGTATGGCCTCGACAGTCTGCGGCATGACGCCATCATCGGCGGCGACAACGAGCACGGCGACGTCGGTGACCTTCGCTCCGCGCGCACGCATCGCTGTGAACGCCTCGTGGCCAGGGGTATCGATGAACGTGACCTGCTTGCCATCGTGGAACACAACACTCGCACCGATGTGCTGAGTGATGCCGCCAGCCTCAGTGGCCGCCACACCGGTCTCACGCATGGCATCAAGAAGTGAAGTCTTGCCGTGGTCGACGTGGCCCATGACGGTCACGACAGGCGGACGCGGCTTGAGGTCTTCGGGTGCGTCCTCAAAGACGAATGCGGTCTCTTCCTCCGGGCTGACCACAGCGACCTCGCGGCCGAGATCGTCTGCGATGAGCTCGACGATGTCGCTCATCATGGGCTGGTTGACCGTGAGCGGCGTACCGAGAAGCATGAGGCGCTTGATGATCTCGTTGGACGGGACCTCCAGTGCGTCTGCAAACTCGGCGACCGTGACGCCCTCAGTGACCGACACGACTTCACCATCGGTGGGATGTGTGAGATCAGTGCCTTGCGCTGACGATACCGCAGCTTCATCGGCGTGACGCTGACGCTTCTCCTTGCGCTTCTTGCGCTTGCCGGTCTCTGCCTGTGCGGCAGCGACAGCTTGTTTCGCTTCCTCGATTATCTTGGATCGCGACACCTGTTCAGCTTCGCGGGCCATCTGCCGGTAGCGATCCTCCTCGCTCTTCTCAAGCGAGGTAGCCTCGGCCTCCTGTTTTGCGCGCTCGGCAGCCTCGGCGGCGTATCGAGCAGCCTCGGCGGCCTCGGCGGCCTTGCGTGCTTCTTCTTCAGCATGGAGCGCGGCCTCGGCCTCGGCGGCCTTGCGTGCTTCTTCGGTGATGCGGGCCGCCTCTTCACGCAACGCCCGTTCCTTGGCCTCAGCTTCACGACGTGCGTTCTCGGCGGCCTGGCGCGCCTCTTCCTCAGCTTGGCGTTTGGCAGTCTCTTCCGCTTCGGCCTTCTGGCGCTCGGCTTCAAGCGCTGCCTGGTGCTCAGCGATGATGGGACCGAGGTCCTTGCGAATCTTGTCCACGTACGCCTCGACAAGCGTCGATGCGTGGTTCTTCGCAGGGATCTTCATAGCCTGCAGGTGTTCGAGGAGCTCCTTTGAACTCATACCGAACTCCTTGGCCAGTTCGTGCACTCTCATACTGGGCATCCGGTCACCGTCCTAGCTGCGAGGGCGCCCGCGATGCTAGCAGGTCCTCGAGGTCTCGTTTCAATCTGTCAAGATCATCGTCGTGCAGGTGGGCGCGCAGGGCGCCGTCGAGACGCTTGCGAGCAACGGCAGCGTCAAAACACTCCATACGCGGGCACACGTAGGCACCCCGGCCGCTTACCTTCCCGGTGGCGTCGACTTCAACATGGCCGTCGGTGGCACGCACGAGGCGAATGAGCAAGCTCTTGTTCTCGGCAAGGCCACATCCGACGCAGGAGCGCGTCGGAGCCTTACGGGTGCGCATCACGTTTCGGCACCCTCCTTCTCATGGACACCGCAGTACAGACTGCCGGGACGCGCCTTGTTACGGCAGCGCAGCCCAGAACTCATGACGGCGACGCAGCGCCCGTCCGATCGTTCGTCTGCAGGTGAGTGGTCGCCACCAGCGGCCCCCACAGCAAGACCGGCCTCAACGGCTTGCGCCTGGCTCTTGATGTCTATTCGCCATCCTGTGAGCTTGGCGGCGAGGCGTGCATTCTGCCCTTCCTTGCCGATAGCCAGCGAGAGCTGGTCCTCCGGCACGATGACTGTGGCGATGTGGTTTGCCTCATCGATGAGAACATGGGTGACCTTGGCCGGAGAGATCGCGTTTGCGACATACGCTGCCGGCTCCTCGGCCCATGGAATGACATCGATACGCTCGCCGCGCAGTTCGCTCACGATCATTCGCACGCGGCTGCCCTTCGGGCCCACACACGCGCCAACCGGATCGAGACCCGCCTCTCGGCTCGCGACAGCGACCTTGGAACGCATGCCCGGCTCCCGGGCGACGCTCTTGATCTCGACGATGCCGTCGTAGATCTCTGGCACCTCGAGTTCGAACAGGCGACGGATAAGCCCGGGATGCGTCCGCGATACGACAATCGAAGGTTCGGTGGAGGTCTTGCGCACCTCGATGATATAGGCCTTTAAGCGCTGGTTGTGGTCATAACGCTCGTTTGGAGGCTGCTCGTCGGGCGGTAGCAGAGCTTCAACACCCTCGCGTAGCTTGATGAGCGTGTAGCGGCTATCCGACTGCTGCACGGTTCCGGTCACGCTCTCGCCGACACGGTCCGAGTATTCCTCGAAGATCTTCTCGCGCTCGGCCTCACGAATGGATGAGACGATGACGCTCTTAGCAGCCTGCGCGGCGATGCGCGAGACGTCGGCCGGCGTGATGTCGCGCTCCTCGAACTCCGGCTCCTCCTCGGTGCCTCCTACTGGAATGAGTTCATACACGTAAATATGGCCGCTTTCACGGTCGATACTCACGCGCGTGTCGTTTTCCAGATCCATGATACGGCGGTATGTGGCCGCGAGCTGCTGCTCGAGCCGGTCAAGCATGTCGAACTCGTCGATGTTCTTCTCGCGAGCGAGCTGGCGCAACGCCTCCATGAGTTCAGAGCTCATCGCTCACAACCGCCTTTCTGCTGTCCGAAATCCACTTCGCCCTTCAGCCGTGCATCGCGCACGTCAGCAAAGGGGATGTGAAACGCTGTGTCATCCGCCTCGATATCGATGAGGTCATCTCCGACACCCGTGATCGTGCCGACGAAACGTGTGCGCCCCTCGACCGGGCGCGTGCGGACACTCGCGACACTGCCGATGAATCGCTCGAAATCTGCGAGCTTGCGCAGAGGCCTGTCAATCCCAGGAGAAGAGACCTCAAGGGTGTAGGCACCTTCGAAAGGATCAAGCTCATCGAGAAGCGATGAGATCCACTCATTGGCATCGCATATCGCGTCCAGACTGATACCGCCTTCACGGTCCAGGTAGATGCGGAGCGTCGGCTGTGACTGCACACCGACGATCTCTATGGCCACAAGCTCGATCCCTCGGCGGGAGGCCGCGGGAGCAAGGGCTTGTTCGAGACGCTCCTCTAGTTCTTGTGTCATTCACCGACCTCCTTCCAGACTAAAAGAAGCGGGGGTTACCCACTTCTCGCAGGACACTCTGTAGACCCGGACGATTCTACCACAGCACCCGGTGGGGGAAAAGGGAACACGCGCAGCTACCATGTAGAGGAATCGGCCTCTTGAGCCAGGTAGCAGGAGGTTACAGAAAGCGTGCGCGCTGCTCGGCCACGCGGTCTGCAACGTCCGCCACGAGGTCGCCGAGCGCAACCTCAATGCGCGTACCTGTCGAGCGATCCTTTACCTCGACAACGCCAGCTGCCACTCCACGTTTGCCAACGATGACCTGCAGAGGGTAGCCGATGAGGTCTGCGTCGGCGAATTTCACTCCCGCTCGCTCATCGCGATCGTCGATCACGCTCTCGACTCCTGCGGCGGCAAGCTCGCCCCAGATGCGCTCGGCGACTGGCCAGACGTCCTCGTCGTCGATGGCTAGCGGGATGATAGCGACCTCCAGAGGCGCCACTGACATAGGCCACACGATTCCTGCATCGTCGTGGTGCTGCTCGATGACGGCAGCTAGTGAACGCGTGATGCCAACACCATAGCAGCCCATGACAAAGGGCCGCTCAGTGCCGTCCTCGGCCATGAAGGTGGCTCCCAGAGCCTCGGAGTACTTGGTGCCAAGCTGAAACACCTGGCTCACTTCGATACCCCGAGCGCCTTGCACCGTCTCGCCACACGAAGGACACCCATCCCCTGCCTCAGCAACGACCAGGTCCTCCCATCGGCTGACCTCGAAGTCTCGGCCGGGCATCGCACCGACGAGATGGAAGTCGTTCTCATTGGCACCTACGCCCCAGACCACATCGTGCTGAAGTGAACGATCAGCGATCACAACAGTGTGCGCGGGGGGTGAGACCGGTCCGAGCGAGCCTTTCGGGATGGCATATGCCGCGAAGTCCGATTCGTCAAGCAGCTCCACTCCAGGGACCGCTGCCTGGGCCTTCACGGGGTTGAGCTCACGGTCACCGGGAACACAGAAGAACACCAATGTGCCGTCTTCAGCCTTGCCCGCCATCGTCTTGACGGTGTCATGGGCAGGGATGCCGAGAAACTCGGCAAGTTCGGCGATGGTGCGAATCTGCGGTGTGTGCACGCGCTCCATCAGCTGGGGTTCTGTGACCGAAGGCGTCCGAGGCACGATAGTCGAGGCGGCCTCGACATTAGCCGCCCAGCCGCACTCACAGAAGACAAGAGCTGCTTCGCCTGTATCAGCAAGCGCCATGAACTCCGTGGTGACTGAACCACCGATCTGCCCTGAGTCCGCCTCTACAGGACGATAGGTCAAACCCAACCGCTCACAGATACGGCCATATGCGCGAGCCTGGTCATCATAGTGCTGTTGCAGGGAGTCCTGAGAGGCGTGGAAGGAGTACGCATCTTTCATGATGAACTCGCGGCCGCGCAACAGGCCGAAGCGCGGTCGGATCTCGTCACGAAACTTCAGATTGATCTGATAGAGAGAAAGCGGCAACTCCCGATAGGAACGCACCTCTCCGCGAACGAGCGCGGTGATGATCTCCTCATGGGTCGGGCCCAGACAGAACTCCCTCCCCTGGCGGTCTGTGAGGCGAGCAAGCTCGGGTCCGTACGCATCCCAACGACCGGAGATGCGCCAAAGCTCAGCAGGTTGCACGAAAGGAAGCTGCACCTCCTGCGAACCGATGGCATCCACCTCTTCGCGGACGATCTGTTCGATCTTGCGTACGCTGCGCCAGCCCAAAGGCAGGAAGGTATAGATGCCTGCAGCTGCTTTACGGATCATGCCCGCGCGCAGGAGCAGCCGGTGTGAGGCGATCTCTGCCTCAGCAGGGTCTTCTTTGAGGGTTGGTGCGTAAAGGCAGCTCATGCGCAGGGCAACAGTCATCGGGCGCTCGCTTCCACTTGCAGAGAGGTTCAAGACACCGCAGGTGTCGGGTGACAGGATAGCGCATCGCAAGCGAACAGCGTGTGCTCACTCGCTCTCGAGTATCGAGATCTCTTCCATGAGCGCATCCACGATTTCGGCCTCCGGCACCTTGCGCAGGGGTTTGCCTTTGGCGAACAGCACGCCGACTCCGCGCCCTGCCGCCACACCGATATCGGCCTCACGAGCCTCCCCTGGCCCGTTCACGACGCAACCCATCACCGCCACTTTCAGCCCGGAGCGCGTGTTTCGCAAACGGCGTTCGACCTCGCATGCGATGGGTATGAGATCCACCTCGCACCGGCCGCACGTCGGGCAGCTCACCAGCTCGGGAGTCCTTCGCCGCAAGTCCAGGGCAGCCAAGATCTCCCAACCCACCAAGATCTCGTCGACCGGATCTGCGGTGAGCGAGACGCGAAGCGTGTCGCCGATGCCCTCGGCAAGCAGAATGCCGAGGCCCACACTCGACTTTACCGTGCCTGCAAGCGAAGTGCCTGCCTCGGTGATGCCGATGTGGAGAGGGTACGGCAGCCTCTCTGCAAGATCTCGGTAGGCATCCACGGTCGAGGACACGCTTGATGCTTTCGCCGAGACCACGATGTCTGCGAACCCACGGCTCTCGAAGTGCTCGCAAAACGCCGCCGCGCTTGCGACGAGCTTCTCGGCTAAAGGCCAGTCACGGTCGCGGTACTCCTCGGCAAGCGAGCCCGCATTCACACCGATGCGAACGGGGATCTGCGCACTGCCAGCTGCGTCGATGATGGCGTCCACGCGTTTCGTGCTGCCGATGTTGCCTGGGTTGATGCGCAGCTTGGCCGCTCCACGGCGAGCAGCTTCGATGGCGATCGTGTGATCGAAATGCACGTCGGCGACCACAGGAAGCGGCGAGGCGGCGCAGACCTCGGCAAACCCGTCGAGCGCATCTTTGCGCGGAATGGCCACACGTACGATCTCACAGCCGGCTTGCGCAAGGGTGACTATCTGCTCGAGCGTAGCAGCCGGATCACGCGTGTCGGTGGTGGTCATAGACTGCACGGTCACGGGAGCACGGCCACCGATGGCAACGCCGCCCACCATGACGGGACGGGTGTCTCTTCTCTCAAGCATTCATCGGCCCCCGGTCTTAGCCTTGGAAGAAGTACCGCACGACATCAGCGTACATGAGGTAGCCGATAAGGGAGAACAGCAGCATCGCACCGGAAAGGCTCAAGCCGAGCGAAAACCTCCTGCCGAGCGGGCGTCCCGCGGCAGCTTCGATAAGCTCCACCGCGATCTTTCCCCCGTCAAGCGGAGGGATCGGCAGAATGTTCATAGCACCAAGAGACAACGACAGCAGCGCCACCATCCAGGCATAGTTGAGCGGACCGGTCCGTGCTGCCTCGGCGACTTCAATGGAGATGCCAACGATGCTTCGCGCGCCCTCGACTGACTCCTGGAAAGTACTTGGTGAGAAGAACTTGCCGATTGCAGCGAAGACCATCCCAGTCATGCGTACGCTTTCGACCGCGGCCTCGGGGACGCTAAGGTTGACGTGCTCAGTATCAGAGACCACACCGAGGACCGGATCACCCTCCTCGGACTTGCCGATGACAGCCTCGGTAGTGCGCACGTCGCCATGGCGCAGGTATTCGATCTCGACCACATCTCCTGGGACAGTGTGAGAGATCGCAGCTGTAAGCGAAGGCCAGTCGGCCACCTCGTCCCCATCAAAGCCCGCGATGCGGTCGCCGGCTTGCAGCCCCGCATGCGCAGCGCCTGAGTCAGGGGCCACGTCATAGAGCGTCAGCGACTGCGTGTAGTAGCCCCAGACCGAAAGCACGGTCGTGAAGACGAGGAGCGCGGTGAGCAGATTGGCGATCACGCCCATCGAGAGCACGGTGATGCGCTTGGGCTTCGAGAGGGCTCGATACGTGACCGAGCGGGCGAGGTCAAGGGTTTCGGCGGCCGTGTCATCTGGTCGTGCGCTCATAGCAGCCAGGTATGAGACCTCGTCGTCGGTGGCGGGGGCAAGAGCGCCCCAGTCGGCAAGTGTCGCCAATAACCGTGCTGCGTGCTCCACCTCCACACCCAACTCTGCAGCGAGACCCTCGCTGTCGATACGGCCAGCAGCAAGGGCACTGTCGAGGGCCGACGCCAGCAGCTCGTCCTCGGGACCAGGTTCCATGCCGGCGATGCGCACGTACCCACCGAGAGGGATCGCGGTCACGCCGAAGACGGTGCCGCTACGTTTGCTGCGAAACCTCAGTGCAGGGCCTGGGAGCCCCACCATGAATTCATGCACCTTCACCCCGAAGAAGCGCGCTGCCAGGAAATGTCCGCCCTCGTGAATGACCACGAGAATGGAGAAGGTCAGAACGCCCCAGAGTATGGTTGAACCGGCGCTTGTCATAGGTATCCTTTCGACCAGGCGAAGCACGTGCCGCCCACCCATACCAGCTGCAAACGGCACGCCAGACTCAAAGTCGTGCGATCATGGCCGCCGCAAGTGTGCGGGCCCATGCATCCACCGCCTCTACCTGGTCTATCGAGGTGAGGGGTTCCCTTTCATGATCATCCAGCACGCTTTCCACGATGCCGTCGATATCGGTGAGACGGCACTGGCCGGCTAGGAACGCCGCCACCGCCACTTCATTAGCAGCGTTCATGGCGGCTGGCATGGTGCCACCCTCCTCCCCTGCCGCAAGAGCGAGGGCAAGACACCGGAAGGTCTCCATGTCCGGGGGTTCGAAATCAAGTGAACCGAGCTGAGTGAAGTCAATGGGCTCGACCGGAGCAGCCCAACGGCGGGGGTAGCTGAGTGCGTACTGGATAGGGATACGCATGTCGGTCGCGCCGAGGTGTGCTTTCACCGATCCGTCCGCGTACTCAACCATCGAATGAACACATGACTGCGGATGAACGACTATGCGAATGCAGTCGTAAGGAATATCGAACAAGTGATGTGCCTCGATAGCTTCCAGCCCCTTGTTCATGAGCGTGGCCGAATCGATGGTGATCTTCGGACCCATGGTCCATGTGGGGTGAGCGAGGGCTTGTGCTGCATCGACGTGCGCGAGCTCATCGCGGCTCTTGCCACGGAACGGTCCACCCGAGGCCGTGAGCCAGATCCGAGAGACATCCTCGGCTGGTTCTCCGAGAAGACACTGGAAGATGGCTGAGTGCTCGGAGTCCACCGGCAAGATGTCGCCCGGTCGTGCGTGGGACGTCACGAGTTCACCGCCCACGACCAAGGACTCCTTGTTAGCGAGCGCGAGACGCGTTGAGGAGTCAAGCGCATTCATCGTTGCGCGCAGACCCGCTGCGCCAACTAAGGCGTTGAGGACGAGGTCTACCTCTGGATGTCGAGCGAGCTCTGCTACCGCGTCTGGCCCAGAACCCACTTCAGCGGTGGAAAGCGCACGGCGAGCCTGGAACGCTGCCTCGGGAGTGGCCAGAGCAACGGCCTGCGGCTTGAACGCGCGTGCCTGCTCAACGAGAACATCGTGATTGCTGTCAGCAGCGAGAGCAACCACTTGCACTCGGCCGCCCGAGCGCGCGACAACATCCAGCGCTTGCCTGCCGATGGAACCCGTGGAGCCAAGGATGGCGATGCGCAACACGCCACTCACGCCGCACCCGCCATCACGAGCAGGTGGTATGCGACGATGCTCACCAGCAATAGGCTGTCAATCCGGTCAAGCATCCCCCCATGGCCCGGCATGAGACTGCCGGAGTCCTTGACGCCTGCCTCCCGCTTGATGCGTGACTCGAACAGGTCGCCGACAAGTCCGGCAAGCGCGATGCCGACTGCAATCACACCAAGCCATCTATGTGACAGGCCCGTCTCAGCCACGAGCGGCAGAGCGAACCACACGGCGAGTGTCCCCACCATACCTGCCGCAAAGCCCTCCCAGGACTTGTTGGGCGAGATACGCGGTGCGAGTTTGTGCGACCCGATGAGGCTTCCGACAAAATAGGCCAGGACGTCTCCGGCCCAGACGCTCACGAGTACGGTCAATGTGAGAACGACGCCGTTATCCAAGGCCCGCACAGCAACGAGATGGGCAAGGGAAAAACCGATCACTAGGGCGCCGAGCACGACGACGGCGGTGTCGGCGAGCCGCATTCCCGTGGCGTACACGTGCCATGAGAAGGCCGCGACCGTGAGCGCTGATACCACGGCGAGAAGGCCGGAAAGGCCAAGAAGAGCAACCGACAGAGGCATCAGCACGATCGCGGTGATGCCTGCAAACTCCGCGAGCAACCTGCGCCCTCGACGAGTCATCCGGTGAAGCTCCCAACCAGCAAGAGCGCCGAGGGCCGACAACAGCACAGCAAGACCTAGCTCTCCGCCCCAAAGAACGACACCGCCAAGAAGCGCTCCATAAAAGACGCCGGATGCCACACGCGCAGGCAGTGATGAGAACGCAGCGTTTCGTCGTGAGGCATCGGCCATGCTCACCGACCTCCGAAGCGACGGCTGCGAGTCTCGAACCCGACGATCGCGCTCAACAGATCATAGCGGTCGAAATCGGGCCACAGCGTGTCGGTCACCCAGATCTCCGTGTATGCGATCTGCCACAGCAAGAAGTTGGATACGCGCAGCTCACCGCTGGTGCGGATGAGAAGGTCGGGATCGGGGACATCAGGGAGATAGAGGTTTGCCGCGATGGTCGCTTCGTCGATCTCGTCTACTGCGAGTTCGCCCTCGGCGGCTTGCCGAGCTATGGCCCGCGTCGCGTGCGCGATCTCTGCTCGGCCGCCATAGTTCAAAGCGACGACGAGGGTCAGAGAAGTATTGCCCGCGGTGCGTGCAACCGTCTGGCGAAAAGCCCTCACGGTGTCTGCGGGAAGGCCCTCCAGATCACCCGTGACCAGCACGCGCACATGCATCTTCTCGAGGTTGCCGAGCTCACGTTCGAGCACTTCGACGAAGAGGCGCATGAGGCCCGAGACCTCATCGGGCGGGCGCGACCAGTTCTCAGAGCTGAACGAGAAGATGGTGATGTATTCGATGCCGAGTTCAAGCGATGCGCTGATGAGCTCGCGCACGGCCTTCGCACCGGCGCGGTGGCCAGCGACGCGCGGCAGCTTGTGCGCGGCAGCCCAACGCCCGTTCCCGTCCATGATGACGGCAACGTGGCGCGGGATCCGGTGCGGATCGAGGCCTGTGAGAAGTTCCGGCTCGGGTGGCTCGGGGAAGAAGCGAGCCAGGGAGTCTGCGGTGAGTGACAAGGCCCCTCAGACCTCCATGATCTCGGCTTCTTTGCGCTTCAACGTCTCATCCACTTCGACGATGTGCTCATCTGTGGCCTTCTGTATCTCACCTTCAGCTCGGTGCAGGTCGTCTTGCCCGATCTCGCCTTCACGCTCGGCCTTCTTGAGCTTCTCATTGGCATCCCTGCGGATATTGCGGATAGCTACCCTCGCCTCCTCCGCGTACTGCTTGCAGAGCTTCACGAGCTCCCTTCGCCGTTCTTCGTTGAGCGGCGGGAAAGGCACGCGGATGACCTGTCCGTCATTTGCAGGGTTCAAGCCGAGGTCTGAGCCGAGAATGGCCTTCTCGACGGCTTTGATGGCGCTCTTGTCGTACGGCTGGATGACGAGGAGCTGCGGTTCCGGGACACTGATCGTAGCAAGCTGGTTAAGCGGGGTCGGAGCACCATAATACTCAACGAGGATCTTCTCGAGGATTGCTCCCGATGCCCGTCCTGTCCTCACCGTGGAGAACTCTTGCCCAAGCGCGGCGACCGACTTGCCCATGTGGTCGGCGGCCTCTTTGATGGTCTCTCTGATCATGCGTCGTCTCCCCTCACTATCGTACCCACGGGTTCACCCATGAGAGCTCGTTCGATGTTGCCTTCTATCTCCATGTTGAACACGAGAATCGGCAGGTTGTTGTCCATGCACAGAGAGATGGCGGTATTGTCCATCACCTTGAGCCCGCGGCTGAGCACCTCGATATATGGCAGCTCGTCGAATTTCACCGCATTGGGGTTCTTCACGGGGTCATCATCGAAGACGCCATCCACCTTCGTCGCCTTCATGATGCACTCGGCGTCTATCTCAAGTGCTCTGAGCGCCGCAGTGGTGTCGGTCGTGAAGTACGGGTTGCCCGTGCCCGCCGCGAAGATGACCACGCGCCCCTTCTCGATATGGCGGATGGCACGGCGGCGAATGTACGGCTCGGCGACAGCCTGCATTTCGATGGCGGACATCACACGCGTGAACACCGAGTGGCGTTCGAGGGCATCCTGAAGAGCAAGCGAGTTCATCACTGTCGCAAGCATGCCCATGAAATCCGCCTGCGCACGATCCATGCCTGAAGAAGCAGCCGCAAGTCCACGGAAGATGTTCCCGCCACCCACCACTATGGCTACTTCGACCCCTGCGGCGTTCACCGTGTGGATCTGCCGAGAAAGGGATTCAAGAACCGAGGGGTCGATGCCATATCCAGCTTCACCCATGAGTGCTTCACCGGACAGTTTAAGCAGGACTCGGCGGAAGCGGTATTCTGCCACGCGGTTCCCCTCTCCTCGGATATGAAGACATCCTTGATAGGATACAGCACACGGACCGGCACTTGGCGTACCGGTCCGTGTCGTCACGTGGCGGTTACAATAACCGCCCGGTGCAGTGCGCGCTAAGCGGTAGCGGCAGTCTCGCCGAGGACGAACCGCTCGAACCTTACAACCTCTAGGGTTGTACCGAGCTTCTCAGACGCACTGTTGAGGTGCTGCTTCACGGTCACGTCGGGATCCTTGACGAAGTCCTGCTCAAGAAGGCAGACCTCCTTGTAGTACTTCTCAAGGCGCCCCGCTGCGATCTTCTCTTGAATCTGCTCGGGCTTGCCGGACTCGGCAGCCTGAGCCTTGTAGATCTCCATCTCGTGACTAACGATGTCCGCAGGTACATCTTCACGACGAACCGAGATGGGCGCGACAGCTGCGATCTGCATCGCGATGTCCTTCGATACCGCTGCAAACAGGTCGGTATGCGCGGCGCTGTCATCGCCGGTGGCGATTTCGACCATGACGCCGATGTTGCCGACGCCATGTATGTAGACAGTGATCGCACCAGTCTGCGAACCGAGTTCGTAGCGCGCGAAGCGGGTCACGCCCATGTTCTCGCCAAGCTTCGTGACCATTTCGCCGAGGAGCTGCTCAACTGTCACTTCTGGGCGCGCAACGTAGTCCTCGGCCAAGAGCGAGGCGACGTCGGCCGGTGCCGAGGTCGCGATCTGCGAGGCTATCTCCGTTACAAACGCCTTGAAGTCGGCGTTGCGCGCTACAAAGTCGGTTTCGCAGTTGACCTCGACAAGCACGCCGGTGCGCCCGTCATCGGTCACGAGACCTCCGATGACACCTTCGTTCGTAGCACGACCGGCCTTCTTCGCAAGTGCAGCAAGACCTCTCGTTCGCAGTATGTCGATGGCGTTGTCAATGTCGCCCTCGGACTCCGTGAGGGCCTTCTTACAGTCCATCATGCCTGCGCCAGTGCATTCACGCAGGTCTTTTACCATCTTGGCGGTTATATCAGCCATGGTTGGCTACCTCCAGCAAGGACGTGATTGTGTGATAGGGCGAGACGGTGTCACTTGGCCGGCGGCGTCTCGAAACTCGAGGCCGGCTCTTCGGGGACAGGTTCGGCCGCAGTGGCCGGCGGGGCTGCTTCCTCAGCGGGCGCGGGGGCCACAGGAGGCGCAGGGCGCTCGGCGACCTCGGCGACACGCGGACCCTCAAGGGCGGCGCGTCCCTCGATAACGGCATCAGCGATGACACGACACATGAGCGTCACCGAGCGAATAGCATCGTCGTTGGCTGGGATGATGTAGTCGATCTCGTCGGGGTCTGCGTTGGTGTCGGCCAGGCCGATGATGGGTATCCTCAGGCGGCGCGCTTCAGCGACGGCGATGGTCTCGCGCTTCGTATCGATGACGAAGACCGCTCCAGGCAAGCTCTTCATCTCACGCACGCCAGAAAGGTTTCGCTCCAGTTTCTCTCGCTCCTTGCCGAGATGGAGCTGCTCCTTCTTGGGCAACGAAGCCATGATGCCATTCTCTTCCATCGTCTCCAGTTCGACCAGACGGTTGACCCGGCCACGCATGGTCACGAAGTTCGTGAGCATGCCGCCGAGCCAGCGCTGGTTGACATAGGGACTGCCCGAGCGTTCCGCCTCCGAGGCCACTGGCTCCTGAGCCTGCTTCTTGGTGCCGACGAACAAGACGCTTTCGCCCCGAGCAGCAAGATCTCTCACGAAGGAGTACGTGGTATCGAGCTCGCGCAAGGTGCGCTGCAGGTCGAGGATGTAGATCCCGTTGCGCTCCGTGAAGATATAGGGCTTCATCTTCGGGTTCCAGCGGCGGGTTTGGTGCCCGAAATGGACACCAGCCTCGAGAAGGCTCTTCATCGAGACGACAGACATACTGCTACCTCCTTGGTTGGTTGTACCTCCGCTCGCTGTCATCCCCGTTCCCGTGCTCCAAGCCGAATCTGTCGGCGTGGCCACCCACGGGTGGGTAGGCGAGCGTGTGTGATAAGAGCCGGAGAATCATAGCACATCAGGAGCGATATGTTATCCTAGCGCGCCAACACCAATGCAGCCGAGGGGCTACACCTAGGCCGAATGAAGCTTGGCACGCATTCGTAAGACGGCTTTGGTGTGCAGCTGGCT
>JAVEVF010000119.1:0-4174 GCA_034005175.1 Coriobacteriia bacterium
CAGCGGGCTTCAATGGGGCCGCGGTCCGAAGACCGCGGAGAGGAGATCACCGCCGCGAAACCCCCGCCCGTCCACCGGCTTCAATGGGGCCGCGGTCCGAAGACCGCGGAGAGGCCGAGTACGCCGGATGAGTGCGGCGAAGGGGCTGGGTGCTTCAATGGGGCCGCGGTCCGAAGACCGCGGAGAGGGGCTCTCGAAAAAATACCTGTAGTTCTGGTACGCTGCAATGGCCTTTTCGAGCACCTCAGTGGGCGAGAGCCAACTCCCCTGAGATCACGCATGCTCGTCTGAAGGCCCTTCACGAATATTCCCGCAATTTCGTGTTGATACCAGGTTGCGAGTGAGTCCGGGCATTCATGCGGCACCGAACCGCTCGCAAGGTTCATCCACGCTGATTTGGTTGCCAAAGAACCAACGGTCATGTTTGGCACGTAGCCTTAGAGCAACTCCAGATCGGGATGAGAACTATACCACAACAGCTCGCCTCTCACGCGGCACATATGGCAGCCCGAGAGAGGTGATCCGTTCGGCAAAGGGGCCAGGGAGTGGCCCGAGATCGATGGTCAGCACTTGGTCCTCGGTGTGGTGGATGATCTTGCCGAGATCATCCACCATCGTTGCTCGCTCCATGTCCGATAGCTCACAGGCGAATACCGAAAGCTGCAAGTGGCGGCCATATCCCCTCATCGTCTTGTAGACCTTTCGGAGACGGCGAGGGTTGCAAATGTCGTAGCTCACAATGTAGGCGCGACGCATGGCAATCACCTCGTTCGAAAGCTCGGGTAGCTCTCGATCTCGCCGTTGACGTACCGGCCAAGCAACCTGGCCTGGACTGCAAGGATCCGAGTGTAGCTGATGCGGTAGCCAAAGAGCGGGTGAGTCACCTCCTGGTCGAGCCGCCTAGCGTAGGCAGCGATGAAGCGACGGCGGCCGGCGTCTGTCAGATTGGCGGCACCAACGCCTCTCACGAAGTCACTCCCCTTGACCACTCCCGTGTTGACCGCAGTGATGACCACAGAATCGGCAAGGAGAGGACGGAACTCCTCCATCAGATCCAGGGCGAGGGCCGGGCGTCCGTAGCGCGGTCGGTGGTAGAAGCCCAGGTAGGGGTCGAAGCCCGCCGCCAGCACGGCGGCAAGAGCGTCACGTGAGAGGAGTGCGTAGGCCAGTGAGAGCATCGCGTTCACAGAATCACGCGGCGGCCTTCGGTTCCGACCGTTGAAGTCGAACGCTGCCGGCTCGACCCCTCCGTCTGGAGGTCTCAACATGGAGCCGAACTGAGAGAAGTAGATTCTCGCGGCCGTTCCCTCTATTCCAAGAAGTGAATCGAGGCGAGAGGCCTCCTCGACCGAGGAGCAGAGAGCCTTGAGCGCACGAACCTCCTGCTCGGGGGCGTTGGGGTGGTTCCTCATCAGCATGGTTCGGCAGTTGGCGATCTTTCCGGCGACGATCGATCGAGCAATCGGGAGCGATGAGTCTTGGTTGGCTGCTACCGCGAACTGCCGTTCTCTCAGCAGGACGTTCTTGTGCGGCATGCCCGTGGTGACTGCCTTGAGCCAGCCGCCTGCGGAGTAGTATAGGGTCGGCAGACCCCTGGCTGTCAGCTCGACCAGCGCTTGGGTAGTGATCTGGACGTTGCCAAAGACACCGAGATGGGAGATGTCGATCAGACGAACCCGTTCCACCTCCTTTCGGTCTCTATCCGAGACGACCAACTCGTCTCCACGCTTGCTCACACGCCCGCCCTGGAGGGTCACGAACATCGGGACCCTGTCATCGCTCGGAGGTACCAGGTGTCGTGGCTTTTCGTGAACACGACCCTGGAGGAGGTTCACCTCGTCCGGAAGGCAGATCCCTGCGAGGGAGCAACCGTCGCAACGGGGATTGGAGACGAGAGGAGGCGGAATCCTGCCGCTCCGGGCCACCTCAAGCAGCTCCCGCAAGCTTGCGAGCGTGCTTGCAATGAGCTTCTCGGCGAAGGGTATGGATACTCGCCGCCTTACGTCGGCGTAGTAGAGCACTCCGTGATCACTGTGATAGCCGTGCTCACGCAGCAAGAGGCCTTGCAGACAGAGCTGGGCAAGCTCTCCCTCGGGGAGCCCACCGTCTTCGTCTTGGTACATCGAGCGTTTGTAATCCACTGGGGTCGCCACCACCCCATCAGTCTCGACCAGGTCAATCTTTGCGATGGCCCTCAGCTCTTCCGAGGAGAGAAGGACCGAGCGGGTGTGAAGCATCTCTCCTGGCTCCGCCACCTCGCTCGCTGGCCTCGTGGGTGGTGGATCAGCGGGTGGCTCAAGTGGATACGCCAGGGTATCAGGGCATTGGGGATTCAGGTCCTTGGGATGTGCCAAGGGAGGCGACGGCCGGTCCACGCGACGATGAACAGACCTTCCCTCCACCGTGAAGACGTTGTCCTCAAACTCACCGGCCACCCACATCATGAACGCCAACCGGGGGCAGTATACAAACTCGTTGAGCATTCTTGCAGGCACCAGCTCGGGGACGATCTCTATCTGCTGATCTTGGTCCGTCCATGCTTCTGCTCGTATTGGTCCCCCCTCCCCGGCATCCACATCCGACCTCTCAGGGTCTGCGTTGCCAGCCTCGACATTCCCATCGGGCAGAGACTCTCCTGGATTCTCCGGCTCCCCATTGCGCTTCGCAGTTTCTTCGTCTTGATCCATGACAACCCTCCATCGAGAACGGCCATGGATCAGCCTATCAAGGTCAACTGATCACTAGATGATCGGAGCCCAAAAGTCGGAGATTCTGCCCTCACCATCGGTTAAGTTGTTGCCGAGGTGCACTGAGGCCTCTATCTGCCGCGGAGATTAGGACAGAGCGGGTGTGAAACGTCTCTCCCCTTTCCGGACCAAGCCGGAAGCCAATTCCGAGCGAAGGTGAGCACCCATTCCAGAACAAGCGCTATTACTAAAGTAACGGCGCGAACTGCCTGGACGGCCCCGCCTCGAAGACAATCACCTGTCGATCGTTTCCCACGTTCAGCCAGCTCATCTCAACCTGGGCCGGCTGCTTGATGGGGCCGAGCATAGCCGATATGTAGCGGAGCGTGAGGTCCTGGGGGCAAAGTCCCGTCCGACCAGCCTGATGTCGGGATCGACGCTAATCAGCACCCTGCCGCCATCGCCTTTCAGCAACGCGCAGAACATCTTGCCGGCGCGCTTCAGTTCGGCGGTCGAGCACTTGAGCGAGCGTCTCAGACTCGCCCTGGGCGATGAGCGTCTGGTGGACGACGAGGGTGGTCATAGCGATGCACCTAGCAAGTGACCTCTGGTGGACCGAAGTTTCCGAAGCCTTGGCTGGTACGCCTGATCGAGGACCTGCAAACCGCGAAGATCCCACGCGCGGTGCGATCGCGTGCATTGCCCGTCAAGTCCAGCTGGAGCAAGGATCGCACGGTCTGCAACGAAGCGGGTGGGGACCAAAGTGGCCAAGTGAAGGTCATGTCATCACCCCGACCGAAGACGGCGGTGGTGATGATCCGCGAGCCTCGCGGGAAACTGGGCAGCAGCGGTAACCCGCGGAACGCGATCCACTCCAATGGGGCGTCCACGCGGGTGCCGTCTTCTTTGGGGTTGCTCGCCATCAA
Source organism: Coriobacteriia bacterium (assembly GCA_034005175.1). Lineage (GTDB taxonomy): Bacteria > Actinomycetota > Coriobacteriia > Anaerosomatales > SLCP01 > JAVEVF01. Next base: position 3,614 of record JAVEVF010000119.1, read on the forward strand.
CGCCCAGTTACGCTCGGCGCCCGGGTCCCACCGAAGGTTGCTGCCCGGCTGCTCGCCGTGACCCTTGAACAGTGACGTCTCGACCCACTCTTGGGTCACCGAAGCGCGAATGCACTCCACCGCGCCGAGGAAGGTTTGCTGCGCGGCAGTAAAGTGGAAGGCGGTGGGCGTGGTATTGCCCTTGCCATCGACAGCGATGTCGGTGCCATAGGCCGCCGCGTAGCCTGCTGCCTCATCGTTGCCCGTCAACCAAGCGTCGATACAGCTCGCGAGGAACTTCTTGAAGTCGCCCGGCGGCGGCTTGAGGTCGGCGACCTCCCGCGGACCCTGCTTCTTGGTTGCGGCTTTCGTGTACGTGAAGCGCCACGGCGCGCTCTCGTTGCTAGCAGCTTCTGCGTCGGCCGCGATGAGCGTAGCGAGGTCGGACTCGCTCTTGTCGAACCCGTCGAATAAGACGCGGGACGAACCGTCATCGGAGAAGCCGAGCCTCGCACCGGGAACGACACGCAGCAGCCCCAGCGCAGCTAGGAAACCAAGCGGATTGGAGCCGTCCACGCCCAC
>JAVEVF010000025.1:0-20058 GCA_034005175.1 Coriobacteriia bacterium
TACCGTACCCCCCTTGCTAACCACGATCCCCAACGGGGCCGTCTCTTCCTGTTCGCACACACCACGATACTGCACACGTCTCTCCGACGCGAAACAAAGGGCCCTGACGCGATCGCGTCAGGGCCCTCATGCGCCATCCGCGCGTGCGGACAGACAATTCTTACATCATCCCGCCCATGCCGCCCATGCCAGCCATCGCAGCAGCCGCTGCAGCGTCATCCTTGGCAGGCACGTCATTGACGGTGGTCTCGGTGATGAGGATGAGCGCGGCAATCGACGCGGCGTTCTGCAACGCGAAGCGCACGACCTTCACCGGGTCGATGACGCCCATAGCCATCAGGTCGCCGTACTCGCCGGTCGCACCGTTCAGACCAAAGCCCTTGCTGCCCTCATTGCGGACCTTCTCAACCACGACCGAGCCCTCGAAGCCCGCGTTGGATGCGATGGTCTTCAGCGGCTCATCGATCGCCTTGCGGATGATCTTCACGCCGACCATCTCTTCCTCATCAAGCTCAAGCGCCTCAAGCGCGCCAGCGGTATCCACCAGCGCCACGCCGCCACCGGCGACGATGCCTTCCTCGACCGCAGCGCGAGTCGCCTGAAGCGCGTCCTCGATGCGGTGCTTCTTCTCCTTGAGCTCCACCTCGGTGGCAGCGCCGACCTTGATGACAGCCACGCCGCCGGAGAGCTTCGCCAGACGCTCCTGGAGCTTCTCGCGGTCGAAGTCCGAATCGGAGTTCTCGATCTCGGTCTTGATCTGGCTGATGCGAGCCTTGATGTCGTCCTCAGAACCGCCGCCATCGATGATGGTGGTGGCTTCCTTCGTGATCTTGACGGTCTTGGCACGACCGAGCATATCGAGCGTGGCGCTCTCAAGCTTCATGCCAAGCTCGTCGGAGATGACCTTGCCGCCCGCCACCACGGCGATGTCTTCAAGCATGCGCTTGCGGCGATCCCCGAAGCCCGGTGCCTTGACGGCAACTGCGGTGAAGGTGCCGCGCAGCTTGTTCACGACAAGCGTCGCAAGAGCCTCGCCCTCGACGTCCTCGGCGATGATGAGCAACTGCTTGCCGGCCTGCATGACCTTCTCGAGAACGGGAAGCAGATCTTGGATCGACCCTATCTTCTGGTTCGCGATGAGGATGTAGGGCTCGCTCAGCACTGCCTCCATGCGGTCGGGGTCAGTGACCATATACGGGGAGATGTAGCCCTTGTCGAACTGCATACCCTCGACGGTGTCGATATCGATACCGAAGGTCTGGGACTCCTCGACGGTGATGACACCGTCCTTGCCCACGACCTCCATGGCCTCGGCGATCTTGTTGCCGATGACCTCGTCGGCAGCCGAGATGGCACCCACGTGCGCGATCTCTTCCTTGTCCTCGACGTCCTTCGCGTTGGCCTTCATGGTCGCGACGACAGCTTCGACGGACTTCTCGATGCCGCGCTTGATGGCAAGCGGGTTGGAACCGGCCGCGACATTGCGCAGACCCTCGCGAACGATGACCTGAGCGAGCAGCGTAGCGGTGGTGGTGCCGTCACCTGCAACGTCGTTGGTCTTGGTGGCGACTTCTTTGACGAGCTGTGCGCCCATGTTCTCCAGGGCGTCCTCGAGTTCGATCTCCTTGGCGATGGTCACACCATCGTTGGTGATTGTAGGTGCGCCGAACTTCTTGTCCAGCACAACGTAACGGCCCTTCGGGCCAAGGGTGACCTTCACCGCGTCGGCCAGCTTGTTGACGCCAGCCTCAAGCCCTCTGCGGGCCTCCTCGTCGAAACGTATCTCTTTAGACATGTTGCGTAGTCTCCTCCTTCAGGGGTTCTCGTGAAGCCAGCGTCTAGATGACGACGGCGATGATGTCACGCTCGGCGTCGAGGATCTTGTACTCGACACCATCGATCTTGACCTCCGAGCCACCGTACTTGCTGTAGATGACCGTGTCGCCGACCTTGACATCGATGGGAACACGGGTGCCGTCATCCTTGAGCTTGCCGTCGCCGATGGCCACGACCTCGCCGCGCTGCGGCTTCTCCTGGGCGGTGTCCGGGATGAACAGACCGCTCTTGGTCTGCTCTTCGGCCTCCGCCGGCTTGACGATCACGCGATCGCCCAACGGCTTGAGATTCATGTGATGCCCTCCTGTGTTGATGTCCGACATGCCGAAATACCATCTTGGCGCGACGCCCTGACGAAAGGAGTGATTCGCTATCGTCTGTCAGCCGCACTGAGGTATGTACCCGTTCGCAGCTGGAGCAGTCGCGTGCTAGCACTCACGGTGGCCGAGTGCCAACAGTCATAGATTCTAGTATGGGCGGCAACACATTTCAACCCGTCTCACCTGGGATTTTCAAAGACAGGTTGAGTGCGATGCGCTCAAGTCCAGGAGGGCCGCCAAGTAACCGCGCAGTTTACATGTTCCTTGCGACGTGGCTCGTAAGCTCGCCGAGTCTTCGCGTGTAGCTGCCCATCTCGTTGTCGTACCATCCGAATACCTTCACGTGCGTGAGCGGGATGCGCTGTTCGCGAACCGCCCCCCCACCGCCGGACTCGAAATCGGGCAGCCTGATGTCCACGAGTCCCGTACGCGTGTGCGTCTCGGTGGCCTCAATCACCACCGCGGCATCTTCTCCCAACATGTCCGCTGAGACGTTCTGCTCCTCGCTGTACTTGAGCAGCCCTCGCGCCTCACCCTCGGCGGCCTGCCGGTAGATATCGTTGATGGCATCCCGGTCGACAGTCACGGTGCCGTCGGGCAACGTCTCGCTTTGGAACGTGGCGTTTAAGACGATGAGGCTCACGCTCGCGGTGGGTATGCGCACAGAATCGGCCATGAAGCCGATTCGCGCGACCTCCGGCATCACCTGCTCAAGAGCCTTCGCAGCATTCGTTGAGGTGAGGATGATGTTGTCCAGCGCAGCGCGGGTCTTGCGCAGGTCGGTTGCGCCAGCCGCCGGAACAGCGTCGAGCACCGGCTGGCTGCTCGTGACCGCGTGGACGGTGCTCATCCCCGCAGTGATCATGTTGCGCGTGAGGTCGCGCGCAAGAAGCGGCCTCATCATGTGAGCGAGAGCTGTCGTCGTGCACGACGCCGCCGAGATGACCTTGTGTCTGCTAGGGTCGAAATCAGTGTGGTTAATGCCATTGATGAGAATCGCGGCATCCTGCGGAAGCGGTGTGCCGGCTGTCTTGATCTTGAACGGAGAGCTTTGCACCACCGCGCGGGCGCCTGCCGCCAGGTGCCCACGCAGGGAGCCCTTAGAATCATCAGCATCGGCATGAGGGTCGCGAAACCGGCCGGTGCAATCCACCACCAGGCTCGCGCCGTGCTCTCGCCACGAGATGTCCTTGGGATTTCGGTCCTGATGAAGAACCACGACCTCCTTGCCGTGAGCCCTGATGACGCCCGCTGCTTCGTCAACAACCTGGATATCACGTGTGCCCTTGACGCCGAACAGATAGCGGTGCAGCTGCCCATAGGTGCTGTCCTTGCTCAGGTACTGGATGACGGAGTCAAGCGAGGTGCCCACCTGTCGGCCTTGATTCACCACAAAGCGGTCGAAGTCCCCCTGGCCGAGGTGGTACCAAAGGGTGAGCTTCCCGATGCGCCCCAATCCGTTGATGCCTAGCGTACGCTCCGCACCCATCAGCAAGACCTCCTGTCACTTCGAACCATGTATCCTTGCGCTCCTGCCAAGACGCCGAGACTTACGAGGTCACGATCGGGACCTTCCCGCGAAAGATATTCCCCGTACGCCCATCGATGGATAGCCACTCCCCCACCTCCACCCTCTTCCCCGCGATGACTGCGACTCCTCGATGTTCGTCCACCTCAAGCGCACGGCAGTCGACGACTGCCGCTTTTCCGAGGCGTTTGGCCGTCACCGCCGCATGCGATGTGGCTCCACCTCGGGCGGTGAGCATGCCGGACACCTTGGCGATCATCGTGATGTCCTCCGGAACGGTGTCAGGCCTCAGCAGCAAGATGTCTTCTTCCGGATGATTCTCAAGCAGCTGCTCGATGTGGGCGTCGGTGATGGCTACCCTACCAGCGTACGCACCTCCTGATACCCCCGTCCCCTCGGCGATGGCGCGCTGGAAATGGGGCGATGACGTATCGAATCGCGGCCGCTGCCCCACCTGATGCTGCACCATCGCACGCTTCTGCAGGATGTACAGACCGTCCTGTGAAGCCGACTCGAAGGTGAACTCGATCTCTTGAGGGTCGAACTCCCTCACATCCACGAGGTCACGCGCAACGTGCAACAGGGCTTGGTAGACATCTGGGAACTGGCTTTCCAGAGAGCCTTCGACCCCACGATAGGAAGAGCCTCCGAGGCGCTGAGTCTCTGAGATCGGCAAGGGATATACCAGCCCGCCCACAAGGTCGTCGCCCTGGCACTGAATGGCGAAGTCACCGAACAGCCGCACCTGGCGGCTCGTGGGGTCGAGTGGGTCGTGAGTGAAGACCACACCCGAACCTGACTGCTTGTTGAGATTGCCGAACACCATGCGCTGCACGATTACTGCGGTTCCCCATTCCTGTGCAATACCCAGATACTCGCGGTACAGCACGGCTTCGGGAGAGTCCCAGGATTCCAGGACCTTTGTCACGCAAGCGATCACCTGGTCAAAGGGGTCGTCCAAGAACCTCACGCCGAGGTCCTCAGCACCAGCTCTGTACGCGTAAGCGAGATCGCGCATATGTCCGGGCTCGAAGTCGAGCTTGCGCTCCACTCCGTGGCTGACCTTGAACTCGTTGATGATGGCATCGAAGAAATCCCTGCTCACTCCCGCCGTCATCGCCCATGATTGGAGGAACCGTCGGTACGAATCCCAGGCGGCCCACTCAAAACCCGGCTTCTCGGAGAGTGTCTCCGCGAGGACGTCGTTAAGACCCACATCCACGAGCGTGGCCATCGAGCCGGGCATGGAGATGGCTGCGCCCGAGCGTACCGACAGCGTGAGCAAACACCCGGGATCGTCGAGGCGAAGGCCGGTCTGCAGCTCAAGACCGCCGAGTGCACGGCGAATCCGCTCGACCGCATCGGCATACAGGGGCCTGTACGAGAACGCCGGCCGCGCTCGGAAGAGCTCGGTTGTGAGAATGAAGCCCTGCGGAACGTTGTGCCCATACGACGCCATCTGCTTGAGGCCAAGCCCTTTGAAACCGAGTGTCCGTTGATCATCGGTATCGGGTCTCGGCATGTGGAGAGGCGAGATCAACCGCTCGGGGTCGTAGTTCATCATGCGCGTGAGCCCCTTGCCGCTCAACCGCCCTGCAAGCATGGATATCCTGCGTGAGGCCATCGCCACATAGCGGTCAAGAGCCTGCATGCCGAGCGCTGTCACCAGCACCTCTCGGATGACCATCTCTGCAGCTGCGTCGGCAGAGACTGAGCGCACCGCACACGATGGCGGCTCGCGCTGCAGGATGGTGCGCAGGCTTTGGTCGTGGCTGAGCACAGACATCCTCGCCACCTCGGTGACTGATCCCACGATGAACTGGAAGACGTTCTGGTACTGGTGAAAGGTGAAGCTGTAGCTGCCCAGACTGGACTCCAGCAAGCGCAGGTTGGCGCTCAGGCTGTGGGAGTCGATGCCATCCACGGCAAGCGCACGCTCGAACCTTCTGATCGTCACGGCCATGTTGCGCAGGGAGTGGCGGTTCACATAGGTTTCGATGTCATGAACGACGAGGTCCTCCAGCAGGAGCTCGACCAGCTGCTCCACCCGAAACGACAGGCCCAGCGCGTCCAGCTTCGTCTCACTGTACGTGCCATACATCGAAGGGATGCCAGCGGCGATGTGGCGCTTCTGGTAGAAGTTCTCGACCGCTGTGGAGGGCGCGGGATCGAGAACCACCTCCTTCAGATGCTCCAGCACGCCGAGCGCCGCATCAAGCAACCGATCGCGCGTGGCTGGTGACCGGTCTACCCCCCAGCCACCCAGCGCATCACAGAACTCCTGCCTCACGGCGCTGGGCAGCGTGCGATGGTCGCTCACCGACGCGCCCACATCATCGGCCGAAGGAGAGTACTTGTGCGCGAGCAGCTGGTGCGTGCGCACCATGAGAGCCACTCGGCGAGGCCCAGTGGAGACATCGTCACTCTCATCTGCCTGCTTCTGCAAGAGGTCTTGGAGCGCGGATGGCGGCAATGCCACAAGACGGTCCAGGAACAACGCGACATCCGAATCACTGGCAGCGTCTATAGAGCCTTTGACGCCAAGCCGCTGCCACAAGCCCGCCAAGACCCTGTGTGGTTGCTCGGCCCACATACGCTCTCGCACGACAGCAGCCGCTGCCATCTCGGAGAGATACGGTTGTGCGAGGGTTGGATCAAGTGTCGTCCAGTACGAGAGAACCGTCCGGCTAAACGCCACGAGCCGGTTTGAGGACTCGGCGTGGGACTGCTTGCGCAAGAAGTGCATGAGGGTGTCCTTGCGGCCACAGATCTCGTCGAGCTCGGTCGAGGCAGCACGCAACTCCCCCTCGGCGCCGACCTCGCTGAAGTACACAGGAAACGTCCTCAGGAGCTGCTTGGCTACAAAGTAGATGGGCCGGATGTCTGCGTTGAGGAACCGGGTCACATCGCGTTGGAACACATCGGTATCGGAAACATGCACGCCACCGAGACGCAGGTGGACGTTGAGCGCCGCCGCCAGCCGCTCGTACAGGGCGGGATTAGACTCTATGATCGTCATCCAACAACGGATGTTGGGGACGTGATAGGGGTTCACCACCGTCGCCCAGTCATCGGTGGCGCCTCGGATGTCAGGACACTGGAACTCCCATGACAGCGCGTCTTCTATCAGGTGATCCGCCGCCCGCACGTTTCCGACCTGTCCGATCGCCACACCGATGGTCTCGTAACACTGAAACCGCATGAGGAGGAATTCGTCGTCATGCGTGCGGAAGAAGCGCGTGAGACGGCTGAGGATGCGCTCCGCATCACCCCCTCTGGAAGGCTCCATGAGCTGCTTGACCACGCCGAGGAGGTGGGCGATGACCTCAGACTGCCTGTACCCCAGCGTATCGTCTTTGAGAAGATACAGGCTCACCGAGAACCGGTCTTCTAGCTCGTCGATGAGAAAGAGCGCATCAACGGCCTGATCGATGATGTCGGAGAACAATGGCAGCTTGGCACTGAGAAGCTCAGAGATGGACGCGCTCTTCGCCGTATCCTCCAATGATGATATGCGTGCCGGTTCCAGCATCGCGAAAGAGTCCGTGACCTTCTCGGGGGTGATGAGCTCAGCTTCGCTGGAGTGCGCCCACTGCACCAGCGCAAGCCGATCACGCAGTCTCTCATAGCCTACGCCTAGGAGGTCACGATAGAAGCGCGAGAACTCCACCTCAAGCGAAGGGATTCTCGTGGCAAGCTGGACAAGGTCACGCAGGAGCACATCACGCTCTAACGCGGCGCGAGGCTGATCTGTAAGCACCTGCGCCACGCATGCGCCCACGGCGTGCATAGATGGCTCGTACGAGTCAGCGAACGGTCCATCGAGCACCATGATGCACCACGACGCGAGTTGGCGCAGGAGGCGCGAAGCCTGATCATCAGAAAGCGGTGTGTTGAAGAGACCTAAGACGAGCTCGGACAGCAGCTCGAACAGGTATGCACGCTCCTCGGATCTCTCGAAGTACGTCCAGTTGCGCAACAGCGTGGTCTGGAATCCTTCGATAACATGCTCGAGGTTGCGAAACGTGTGGAAGTACTCGGCAAGGGTACGCACGAGATCCGTGCGCACACCGTGAAAGCCCGAAACCGCCTGTACCAAAGGCAGGTAGCGATCGGGAATCACTACCTCTTGAGCGGTACCGGCGATGTTCGCCCTGAGGGCATCAGAATCGAACGGCACTTCAACGTGTCTCATCGAGAAGATGATACCCAGCGCCGGCAGTCTTTACCTGAAGGACGCAGCCTTGTTGAGCGCCGCACGGGCATGGGTGCCAGCTAGCGATAGGCTTGTGGTCCTGGCGCCACTACCCGAGTGCCAGATCGGCTACCGCTTCCGCGTCCAGCCCGATGAGGTCGCCTCGGCGCAAGCGCCACGTCCCCGCAGCTGCGATCATCGCGGCGTTGTCGGTGCACAGTGAGAGCTCGGGGACGCAAAGCGCGATTCCCTCGGCCGCAAGCGCAACGCGCAATGACTCACGCAACGAGGGATTTGCAGCGACGCCTCCCGCCAGACACACCGTTCTCACACCGTACTCCTTAGCGGCACGGAGGGTCTTTGCAACCTGCACGTCAACGACGGCCGCCTGAAACGACGCTGCGAGATCGGGTAGATCGATCTCACGACCTGCCTCCCGCTCATGGCGGATGTGATTGATGACCGCGGTCTTGAGCCCCGACAGCGAGAAGCGATAGTCGCCGGAGCGCATCATGGCCCGTGGGAATTCGATGGCCGCACGATCCCCCTCCGCAGCCAAACGCGACAAGATAGGGCCGCCCGGATAGCCGAGGCCAAGCACCTTCGCGACCTTGTCAAACGCCTCACCAGTGGCATCGTCAAGCGTCTCGCCGAGAATCTCATACACACCCCACTCGGGGACGTGCACAAGCGATGTGTGCCCTCCCGACACGACGAGCGCAACAAGCGGGGGCTCAAGATCGGGATGGGAGAGCAAGTTGGCGAAGATGTGTCCTTCGAGGTGGTTCACACCCACGAGCGGAAGCCCCGCGGCAAAGGCCAGTCCCTTCGCATATGCAAGCCCCACAACAAGCGCACCGATGAGACCGGGACCCTGTGTGACCGCGATGGCATCGATATGCCCGAGTGTGGTCGATGCGCGCTCGAGGGCCTCGGTCACCACACCGACTATGGCCTCCGTGTGCTTGCGCGACGCGATCTCGGGCACGACCCCACCGAACCGCGCATGAAAGTCCACCTGGCTTGCTATCACGCTTGAAAGCACCTCGGTGCCGCCGCGCATGACGGCAGCGGCGGTCTCGTCACACGAAGTCTCGATGGCAAGCACCACCTCGGCCCCCGGCGGCGGAAGGCTGCGCTCGGCGTGGCCGAGGTCCGTCCACATGATGAGCGCATCTGCTCCGTTGCCGTAATATCCCCGGCGCACGCCCTCAACTGACAGACCCTTCGCTTGATAGAACGCCTGTGCGCTTGCGTTGTCGTTGCGCACCTCTAGCGTGAGACGTCTCGCACCCGCTCGTGCAGCGCGCGCGGAAAGCTCTTCGAGAAGCATGGTGGCTACGCCGCATCCCTGGGCAGCGGCGGCCACAGCGAGGTTCATGAGGTGCGCTTCGTCTCCGACGATCATGACTCCACCGTAGCCGACGAGCACACCTGCTTCGGTGCACGCAGCAAGCCAGATGCGGTCGGCACGAGACAGCTCCGAGATGAACATCGCCGGAGACCATGGGTCGGGAAAGGATGCCACCTCGATCTCCAGCACGGCCTGCAGATCATCAGCGCCAAGAGGACGCAGAGCGAAGGTCATGACTGCTCCCCCCGCCGCTCGCGCTCTGCGACGCCAGACGGTGGCACTCGCGGCACATCATCCTCACCCTTGCGCTCGTTCTCCTCCGCGTCGGACAGACGCGTGTACACCGGCAGAAGGTTGTGTGGACTGCCGTCGCCGGCCGCTCCTCGTGCGCGTGCATCCGCATATGCCGCCAGCAGCCCCGCGCCCCCCGGAAGCCAGGGGGCATCATCAAGCACGCGCATGCGCTGCTGTCCCAAGCTCGCGAACACCGTGTGGTGCTTGTGCAGCCCGGCGCCGGCGAGCAGCAGATGCTCGTCGAGGGTCGCCCACTCATCCACGACATCTGACGGGTGTGCCACGCGGTCCTCGGACAGGCGCGACACCTTCCCCTCGGCAAGGCGAAAGAGCGCGGGATAGACCTCCCCGCGCATGGCATCGCCGACGACACCTAACAACCCAGTCTCGCCTCTCATCGCGCATGCCCATGCGATAGCGTCAAGGGTGCCCGCACCGTATAGCGGCACACCTAGGCCGTGTGCAAGCCCTTTCGCGGTCGCCACCCCGATGCGCACTCCCGTGAACGATCCCGGGCCCCTGCCGACCACCACCTCGGCGATGTCTGAGGGAGTCACGCCCTCGGCAAGGAGCAGGTCACGCACTGCGGGGAGCAGACGCCCGAGTGCAGCACGGGGAGCTTCGAAGTCTGAGATCGCTGCGGTCTCAAGGGTCGTCGCGCGCCAGCGGCCAAGGGCGAGCGCGCAACGATCGGTAGCGGTGTCGAAGGCCAGCACAAGCGCGCTCACAGGCCGACCTCCTCGGCCAGCGTGGTCACGCCAGGGATGGCCGCGCACGCTTCGCGCCACGCGCCGATGAGCCGAGCGCTTCTCGGACCTGAGGCCTTCGCGCTGATGTGCCGAGTCTCATCGCCGATGATGGTAAGCATCACCGTAAGCGTGTCTTCAGGCAGCGCATCTGGAAACTTGTCACCCCACTCGATCACGCTCACCGCCCCGCTCTCAAGCACGCCCCAGAAGTCGATGTCTTCTAACTGCCACTCATGTTCGAGGCGGTACAGGTCGAAGTGAGCGAGATCGGCGCAACCGCTGTGGATGACGAGAATGTTGAAGGTGGGGCTCGTCACGCGACCGCTCACGCCGAGAGCCGATGCGAGTCCTTGGGTGATGACGGTCTTTCCCGCGCCGAGATCGCCGGTCAACACCACCACATCTCCGGGGCGCGCGTGGCTGCCGAGCGCCGCGCCTGCCGCGCGCGTGCCCTCGGCACACGACGTCTCCAGAAGCAGGTGGCCGCCGCTCATAGCTCGAACAGCTCCCCCTGCACCAGGTCGTGGACTGTCGACTCTCCAGCGCATGCGAGCACCTCGGACAGCAGCGAGAAGTCGGCAAAGAGCACGTCACGCTTACTGGCATCGTGAAGCGCCGCGGCGGGATGGAAGATGGGCAGCACAGTGAAGCGCCCCGCCTGGTGCAGGGAGCCCCGCAAACGCGTGATGCCTGTCGCCGTCTTCAGCACGAACCGCGTGGCGAAGTTGCCCATGGTGACGATGACGCTTGGGTTGACGAGGCGAACCTGTTCGCGCAGGAACGGCGTACATGCATCGATCTCCGCTGGCTGCGGGTCGCGATTTCCCTGCGGTCGGCACTTGAGGATGTTGGCGATGTAGATGTCAGCGCGATCCAGACCGATCGACGCCAGGAGCTCATCGAGAAGCTTGCCCGCGGCTCCTACAAACGGCTCACCTTGGAGATCCTCGTTGCGTCCTGGGGCTTCTCCGATGAACATGACATCGGCGTCTTCGCGCCCCCCGCCGAACACCAGGCACATCCTCGTTTCACCGAGATCGCATCGGTGGCAGTCGCCGATGTGTTCCCGGAGCTCTCTTAGCGTGTCCATGTGCTCACAACCACGTCGTGACCTCCTCGAGCGGTCGCCGTACGGGCTTCGCCGAGGACTCCGCCGAATACCCTACTGGCAGAATAGCCACCGGCGTGATGGGCGCAACGATACCGAGCGCATTCCGCACCGCACGCTCATCGAACGCTCCAACCCAGCACGATGCCAGCCCGCGGTCGACCGCGGCGAGAAGGATATTGGAGATGGCAGCTGCCGTATCTTGGATTCCATACAACATCTGACCGCGGTCGCCGTAGCGCGCCGCGCATGGCCGTGGGTCCACGGAGACGACGATCACAACCGGCGCCGAAGTCGCCCACCGCTGGCTCAGCACACCTGCAAGGCTCTCACGTGATGCAGCGGACTTCAGCACGGAGAAGCGCCAGGGCTGTATGTGCCCCGCGCTGGGAGCACTCACGCCTGCAAGCAAGAGCGCCCGCACGTCTTCATCACTCACATCACGCTTGGCATCGAAATGACGCACACTGCGGCGTCGTGTAAGCACATCGGCGAATTCCATCGGCGCTCCTCGACAGACGAACACTGAGTACCCCATGATTCTAAAACAAGGGAGGCGGGGCCCAGCAGAGAATACCTTACTAGGAGGTGAGAGGGGTATGAGAAGCCAAAGACCGGATGTGAGCGATGAGGACCTGGGGATTCGCGCACACAAGCTGCGTCAGGCTCAGGCGGTTCAAAGGGAGATCGAGCGTATCCGCCACTCTCTGAAAAGCGAGTGGGCCGCTCTCACCGATCGTGAGATCGAAGAGCTCGAATGGGTTCTTGGTGAGATGTGGGCATACGTTCCGCGCGAGGAGTGGGAGAGTCTGCGCTTCGGTCTCTTGCCGATGCATGATGTCCGCAAGCTGCTGTTGCTCGGCCGAGAGCTAAGAAAGCACGAGCGGAGCTCGGTCGAGATACTTGATGATATGAAGCAGGTCGTCGCCAATAGGGCGTGACACGGGGTTCGGGGGTTCCCCGTAACACGGAGGCCGCCACCCGGAACCGGGAAGGCGGCCTCTTGCTTTGTTGCTTTGCGTCTGTGGCCACGCGACACGTCACGCACGCCGCGCATCGCCTGGGCCATGCTCGACCCTACTGTGCTGCCTTCTTGCGCTCGATCTTCTTCTTGACCTTCTTCAGGCGGAAGAGATCCTCACGAGCGCGCTCGTCGAGCGTCTGCCTGATGTACGTGACCTGCTCGCGAAGCGCGGGAACGGTCACTTGCTCAAGGGCGTTCACCCGTCGGTTGGTCTTCTGAATCTCCTCGCCGAGCCGCTTCAGGCGTGTCTCGATGTCAGCATATTCGATGATGACATCGAGTATGCGCTCGAACTTGTCGGCGGTTTCATCAACGCGCGACGAGACGCCCGTGACCGAGTAGCCACGCGTGAACGACGAACGAATCGGACTCTCGCCCTTGGTGACCACCGGAACCGACACGCCCATGATCTTCGTACCGGTCATGTCCACCACGATCTCGCTCTTGGTGGCCATGCCTGCCGAGCGCAGGGCCACCGTACCGTCAACGGCCTTGGCGACGGCAAGCGAGTACTGGGCGTCAGCAACATTCTTCTGCAGCGACTCGGACAATCGCAACGTCTCGTCCATGACGCCCATGAACTCGATGAGCAAGGCGTCTCGCTTCTGCTTCAGCAGATCCATACCCTGCTCGGCGAGTTTGATCTGCTCTCGCCGCTCAAGTAGCTCTGCCCGTGTTGGCCGGACTTCTTCCATGGTCCCCCCTTAGACTTAGAGGTCGCCAGAGTCCTGGCCGGCACTAGGGTGGTACTCGTCGATGAAGTCACGCACGCGCTTGAGTTCGCTCATCGGAAGCCCCGCCATGAGCTCCCAGCTGATTGCCAGCGTCTCTTCGATCGTGCGGCCCTCTTCGCCCTGGCCGACAATACGCTTCTCGAACTCGTCAGCGAAGCGCAGGTAGGCGCGGTCATTATCAGAAAGCGCTTCTTCACCGACGATGGCCACCAGCTTGCGCAGGTCACGACCTTGCGCATAAGCAGCGTAAAGCTGGTTTGCCACGGCCCGGTGGTCGTTTCGGGTCTTGCCCTCTCCAATGCCGAGATTCATCAGTCTCGATAGACACGGCAGCACGTCGATGGGCGGATATACCGCACGGCGATGTAGCTGGCGCGAGAGCACGATCTGACCCTCGGTGATGTAGCCCGTGAGGTCGGGGATGGGATGCGTGATGTCGTCATCGGGCATGGTGAGGATGGGAAGCTGGGTCACCGAGCCCTTGCGGTTCTTGATTCGACCCGCACGCTCATAGATCATGGACAGGTCTGTGTACATGTAGCCGGGATAGCCTCGGCGCCCAGGAACCTCTTCACGTGCGGTGGAGACCTCGCGCAACGCCTCGCAGTAGTTCGTCATGTCGGAGAGCACGACGAGCACCTGCATGTCCTTCTCGAATGCCAGGTACTCTGCCACAGTGAGTGCGGCCTTCGGTGTAAGCAGGCGCTCGACCGTGGGGTCGTCGGCAAGGTTGAGGAAGAACACCACGCGTTCGAGCGCTCCTGTGGACTCGAACTGGTTCATGAAGTACGCCGATTCGCGGTGCGTGATGCCCATCGCACCGAAGACGATGGCGAACTCCTCGCCGCTCTTCACCCGTGCCTGGCGGATGATCTGCGCCGCAAGCTCATTGGCGGGCAGACCTGAGCCGGAGAAGATGGGGAGCTTCTGCCCGCGGACAAGCGTGTTCAGCCCGTCGATGGCGCTGATGCCGGTCTCGATGAAGTCTGCCGGCTTCTCTCGTGTGTAAGGGTTGATGGGCGCGCCGGTGACCGACAAGCTGCGCTCGGGGATGATAGGCGCGCCTCCGTCGATGGGAGCGCCCGTGCCGTTCAGCACGCGGCCGAGAAGGTCGGGCGAGACGTCGATGCGCGCCACGTCTTCCAGGAAGCGCACCTCGGTGGCGTCGATGTCGATGCCTTGAGTACCCTCGTACACCTGGATGACAGCGGTCGTCTCGCTGATCTCCAACACCTGCCCGGTGCGGCGGGTGCCGTCGGGCATGCGGATAGCCACCATCTCATCGTAAGCGACCCTCTCGACGTTCTCTACGAAGATGAGGGGGCCAGTTACGTAGCTCAGCGTCCGGTAGTCCGTCGACACTAGCGAACGCGCGGCGGACTGCTCCTTATCGGCTGTCATAGTCTGGGGAGTCACGTCAGTACACCTCGATTCCGGCGATCTCCTCGGCGACCGTGTTGCAGAAGACCTCGATCTGCGCCATCGCCTCTTCGTGGGGGGTCGTCTTCATGACAGCGATCTCGTCTTTGAACGGCAGCTCGAGGATCTGGCGTAGCGATACGCCGCGATTGAGCGCCGAGACAGCGGCCTCGTGGAACGCAAGGATCGCCTTGAGGATCAGGTACTGCTTCTTCGGCGGACAGTACGCGTCCACCTCGTCAAACGCGAACTGCTGCAAGAAGTCCTCGCGCAGCATGCGTGCGATCTCGAGGATGATCTTCTCGGATTCCGGCAGCGCGTCTGGGCCAACGAGCTGCACGATCTCCTGCAGCTCGGTCTCTTTCTGAAGGATCGACATGGCTTGGTCCCGCAGCTCCTGCCAGTCTCCTGCTACGTTCTCCTCATACCACCCGCGGACTTGGCCGAGGAAAAGCGTGTAGGACTTCGTCCACGAGATGGCTGGGAAGTGCCGGCGCTGTGCAAGCGATGTGTCGAGCGCCCAAAACGCACCGGAGACACGTAGCGAGTTCTGCGTCATCGGCTCAGACATGTCGCCGCCCGCAGGCGAGACCGCCCCTACCATCGTAACCGATCCGACCCGATCCTCGGCGCCGAGCGGCCGCACACGACCTGAACGCTCGTAGAAGGCCGCCAGACGCGTGGCCAGATACGCGGGGTATCCTTCCTCGCCCGGCATCTCCTCCAGGCGGCCTGAGACCTCACGCAGCGCTTCGCCCCACCGGGAGGTGGAGTCGGCCATCATAGCCACGTTGTAGCCCATGTCTCGGTAGTACTCCGCAAGAGTGGCACCCACATAGATCGACGCCTCACGTGCTGCAACCGGCATGTTGGAGGTGTTGGCCACCAGCACCGTCCGGTCCATGAGCGGAGCGCCTGTGCGGGGATCCTCAAGCTCGGGGAACTCGACGAGCACCTCAGTCATCTCGTTGCCGCGCTCGCCACACCCCACGTAGACGATGATGTCCACATCGGCCCACTTCGCAAGCGACTGCTGCGTGACCGTCTTGCCCGTCCCGAACCCACCCGGGATGATGGCGTTGCCACCGAGCGCGATGGGAAAAAACGTGTCAAGGATGCGCATGCCGGTGGTGAACGGGTGTGTGGGGTCGAGCTTGTGAGAGTAAGGACGGCCCTGCCGGACCGGCCACCACTGCGACATCTTGATCTCGGTGCCGTCCTCAAGTGTGGCGACGGCCTCGTCTACCGTATAGCTGCCCGCCGGGACGACCTTGGCGATGGTTCCGGCGACCTTCGGCGGCACCATGACCTTGTGCACGATCGTCTGGCCCTCGGGCGTCGTACCGATGATGTCACCACCTGTGACCTGTTGGCCGACGGCGGCGACCGGTGTGAACTCCCAAAGCTTCTCGCGGTCCAATGCCGAGGCGACGGTGCCTCGCTCGATGTAGTCACCGCTTTGCGCGGCAACCACCGGCAGGGGGCGTTGGACTCCGTCGTAGATTGACGACAGCAGCCCTGGTCCAAGCTCTACGAGGAGAGGCCCTTCAGTCGATTCGACAGGGTCGCCGACCTCGAGACCAGAGGTGTCCTCGTACACCTGGACCGTCGCGCGGTCGCCTTCGAGCCTGATGATCTCACCCATCAGACCCTCACGCCCGACACGCACGATGTCGTACATCTTGGATCCGGTCATGCCAGATGCTACGGCAACCGGTCCGGTGATCTTGGATATGGTTCCTGCAATCATCAGCCTCGCCTCAGCGTTATGTCGAATCCGATCGCTCTCCTGATCAGGCGTGCTAGGTACGCCCGGTGGTCCTCACCCATCGCCAGCTGCTCTCGTATTGGGAGAGATATGACGATCGGGCGGTAGATGCTGTCGATCTTGCGCTGGGTGCGCTCGTCGATTCCTGCCATCATCTTCTCGTTCACAGCGATGATGCCGCTCGACTCGTCGTCAAGCAGTGAGTTCAGTGCTTTGCGCGCCGACTCTTGGGACTCGGCGACCTTCACATCAACACCTGCAAGTCTGAACCCGTCGGCGGTATCGGGGTCGGTGAGGACCACGAGCTTATACAAGAATGAGCTCCTTCCTCACGCGGTCCACCGGCATACCGACGGACTTGCCCTTGACGATGATGCGCAGGTTGGTGACCTCGTTCTGTTTGGCCCACAGATATGTGATGGCCACGCCGATGCCGAGCGGATCACCCTTGGCGATGCCAAGCGTGCGGCGAATGAACAGGTCTTCCAGCGCGCGCTCGAACACCGAGATGGAGTTCTGCTCGAGATAGATCATGGATACATCGTCGAGTGCCCTGCCGTATGGCGTGCCGCGCAGCTTATCAAGCACCTCGTCGGTATCGGACATCGCCGCCAACTGCAGATACAGCTCAAGCGTGATATCCGAGCCTCCCTGGAGGAAGAACTGTGCGACGTCGATGTGCTCGACGTCAGCGCTTTGCAGACGCAACACCATCACGAGATTGGCAACATCGACCTGCATGGCAAGCACTCTCTCTGCCATGCGCGCGTTTGCACCGCGCCGCTTGAGACGGTTGCGCGCCCAGTCGGTGTAGTAGCGGTCGAGCGCAAGTTCCAGGGAAGCGAGTTCCCCAGTTCGCATGAACTCAGCATGCCCTTCGCGCAGGGCCCCCGCCATCGGGAGCCCCCATGTGGCCGCGATATCCACAACCGCACGGACATCATCGGCCATCGACAGGTGCTCCAGATCGACCGGGCTCAGCTGTCCTGCAGGCAGCAGACCGCCTTTAAGCTCCTCGATCGGTAGGTGCATGTGCTTAGCGCGCAGGATGCTCTTCACGTTGAAGATGTCCCACCTGCCAAGAAGCGTCGTCACCAGATACGCGGCCTCGGGATTCAGGAAGCCCATGATCTTCTGGAAGGTACGCGTCATGTTGTTGGTGAGCGCTGCGTCGATGTTCGTCGCATCAAGGCCGTGGATCAGTGCCTCTTCCAGATCAGGTCCGTATTCGGTGTCAGCGAGGTCATGCACGAGCCGCTGTACGCTGGTCTCCTCGATGAGCTGATCGACGAAGTGGCGATCCAGAAGGCGCGAGCGCATCCCCCGGATACGCGCGTTGGCGTATCCGTAGTCGTTCCCCGATGAGGGAGTGCGTTTGCGCGTCTTAGTTGCGTCACTCATGAGAACAAGATCTCCGCCACTTCGGATTGGATGGAGTGGCGCACCTTTTCGAGCCGATCATCGAATGTGTTGCGACGCATGATGCGGCTGTTGCCTGTGAGCACCGTCACGCCCCCGCTCGTAGAGAGGTCCGCCTTCACCTCGGCGCGTACTCCCAACTCGCCGAGGACCTGACGAGCCAGAGCCTCGTCGGCCGGATCCACGAGCAGCACCTGGTCGCCTGACACCCCTGCAAGCGCCTCTTGGACCAGCACCTTGAAGATGACAGGGTAGTCGGGGCGTGTGCGCACCGACGCGAGCGCAGCGGTCGCCTTGTCGAAAGCCTCGCTTACCGCGGCCTCCTTGACAGAGGCCATTCTCTTCTTGCCCTCCAGGCGAGCAGCGTTAATCTGCTTGGCTGCCTTGAGCCGCATCGCGGACTCAGTGCGCTCGACAGATGCTGAGCACACCTCGGCAGCTTGCTCCTCGGCGTCAGCCTCAATGGCTTCAGCCTGTGCACGTGCAGTGGCAAGGATATCCTCGACATCCTTGTCTGCCTGCTCGTCGAGTGCGCGGAAGATGTCTTCTAGGGCCATGGGACCCCGACCCCTTTCCTGTGATTCGCCGTCAGTGCGAGCACGCTACGCGGGCGTGACGGGCATGTTGACGATCAGGATCGAGGCAACGAAGCCCAACAGAACGATGATTTCAGGGAGCGCCTGGAGAACGATGATCCACACCGAAGCCTCAGGGCGCTCTGCGAGCGTTCCTGCACCTGCGGAGCCGATCTTGGCCTGAGCGTAACCCGCGGCAAACGAGGACACACCCATGGCGAGGGCGGCGGCAAACGCTTTGGCGGTGAATGATTGCCACTCACCAACCACTGCCCCCTCCTCAGCTGCGAACGCCATGCTAGGAGCGAGCACCATCACCAGGAACGTAGTGCCGAACACCCACTTTGCGAGCCGACTCTTGATCATACGCTCTCTTCACCTCCGGTTTTCGTGAACGGACTATACGGCTGCTTGCCGGTCTCGTAAAACTTGCCGAAGAACTCCAGCAAGTTGAGACGCAACGCATGGATCAACGGGCTGAACGACGCCATGACGACGTGCAGCGAGTGCAGCACGATCCCCATCGCGATCCCGATGATCGAGATCTTGCCGGGCCCGCTGAGGATGACCACGATCTGGTTGATCGCGTCGGCGAACAACGCCCCTGCAAGCCCAACTGCCATGATACGGATGTAACTCGCGATGTGCGCGAACGATTCCAGGGTCTCAACAACGCCCATGACGCTGCCACCCTTGATCGCGTAGACGAATCCTGCGATGGCCACCAGCGCGATCACGGCCTGTGCGATGGCGTCGCCGGTCGGGCCCAACCACTTCTCAGCGCCGAGCTGGCCGAGCGCCACGATCATGAGAATGCCGAGGAGCATCGTGAGGATGCCACCGCGCTCATACAGGTGTTTCTTGTTCTTGGTCTTCACCGCGTTCACAACGCCGATGACAAGCCCGAGCAGGACATGCACGACACCCACCGCAAGCGCGATGATCATGAAGGGCATGATCTCTTGCGTCCGGTGGAAGATCGGTATCACCCCGAACCAACTCGCCGCGTGGGTGACCGGATCGACCCTCACCCACCCGAAGTACGTCGGAAGGTCGCCGAAGATCTCACCGTAGGCGAGACCGAACGCGATGACCATCGTGGCCGCGGGGCCTAGAATCGATGTCGCGATCTGTATGATCTCGTTCTCCTTGAACTTGTAGCGCAGCCACACGATCATGCCCAGCATGACCGCGCCGTATCCCGCATCTCCGACGATCATCCCGTAGAAGAGCGGGAAGAAGATGAAGAGCATCCATGTCGGGTCGACCGTTCCGTAACGCGGCACGCCTCGCACGCTCATAAGCTGGCTGAACGGTGAGACCCTGTCCGGGTTCTTCATCGCCACAGGCGTGTCGCCAAACTCCTCCTCGCTCACCTCGGTCTCGGTGATGATGATGTCATCGCCCCACCGAGCCGAGATAGCCGAGCGCAGGTCGTCGACTTCCTTGACCGGGATCCAGCCGTTGATGACGAACGCATAGTCCGTGCGGCCGAACTTCGGGATGGCGTTGATCTCTTCGATCTTGTCGATGAGCACGTCACGAATGGTGGTGAGCCTTAGGTACCAGGCCTTTGACATCTCCTCGAGCTCGATCGAGACCTTCTCAAGCTCGGCAGGCAGGTGCGACTTGCGGTCCTTGAGCGTCTCGTACGCCGCATCGAACGGCATGTCCTCAAACGAGGACGGAAGCCGTATCTGGTTGACGTTCTCCATGGCCAAAAACTTGTGCACTG
>JAVEVF010000120.1:0-4167 GCA_034005175.1 Coriobacteriia bacterium
CCTCGACACCCGGCGTCTTCTTGCTATCCGGGTGTCCCTGCAGCAGCGAGCCAAGTCGACGAAGCGTGATGAGGTGCTCTCGGCCGAAGTAGCCTGCCTCGGCGAGCGCAGCATAAAGAACCGGTGCTGCGTGCCCTTTGGAGAGCACAAACCGGTCGCGCTCCGGAGCGTCCGGCCGAGTGGGGTCGTGTGTCATGATGCCGAAATACAACGCCGCAACGATGTCGGCGGCAGAAAGCGACCCTCCAGGATGTCCGGAGCCTGCTGCTGCGATCATCTCCACGATATCGTGGCGCATGCGGGCGGCTTTGACCTCGATATCCTCGGTGTCGACCTTGCTGGGCGTCATCACGCTCCCATCTCCTTGAACCCCTCTCCGATGGCCTCATGCACATCGGAGATGATCACCAGTGCGCCTGGATCGATGGCTCGCACGATTTGCTTGAGGTCGTCGATCTCCTTGCGTGAGACCACAGTGAAGATCATTTCTCGCGGCTCTCCCGAATACATCCCTCGGGCAGCAAGCGCTGTTGCTCCCCTGCCGAGGTCATGCATGATGGCCTCGCCGATGCGTGCACCATGCTGCGAGATGACGAAGGCCGCCTTCTCCACTTTCAAGCCCTCTAGCACCAGATCGACTGCCGCACCCATGACGAAGACGGCCACAGCACCGTAAAGCGCGAGTTCAGAGCCGAACTTCAAACCCGCCAGCACGATGACGATGGCGTCGACGGCAAGCAGCAGCTGCCCTTGTCCGAAGGAGAACCTGCGCGAAAGCAGGCTGGCGATGATGTCGGTTCCACCGGTGCTGCCCCCCGCCTTGAACACCATGCCCATCCCGAGGCCGGAGAGCGCGCCTCCATAGAGCGCCGCAAGCAGGTAGTCTCCTTCGGCGAGATGCGGTGTGAACCGCGCGAACACGTCGACGAGCACAGAGAGCACGACGATGCCATAGATGGTCTTGGCGGCGTAGTGCCAGCCTCGCACACGCAGCGCTACGCTCAACAGCAGCGCATTCATCACAAGCATCTGAACGCCGATGGGAAGCGTTATCCCAAGGTCTTGAGCGGTGAAGAAGAGCACCGTCGCTAGACCCGAGACGCCGCCTGCAGCGATGCGGTTGGGGATGAGGAAGGCATTAAGCGACCACGCGGTGAGCACGAGGCCAACGGTGATGAGCAGATATGTGCGCACAGGGCGCGCCCGCAGGACTTTGCGTGGGGTGATGTGCTTGAGGCGCGATACCATCACGCGATCCCGTTCTGCCCGCTTGCCCACTCGCCGCCATGGTCGAGCTTGGGGCGCTCGCGGCGAGCGAGCAGGTGGTCGAGCACCGCCTCTGGCGTGCGGTTGATGATGCGTTCCTCGGCAAGACCGATCTCTTCCGCCACAGCTAGTGCGCTTTCCATGCAACCTACCTGCGAGGCGAAGTGCGCGTCGGAGTTCACGGCGATGGGCACCCCAGCTGCCATGGCAGCCTCGGCGAATTCGCGCTCTCGGTGGTTGGACGCCGCGCGCACGCTCGCAGGCGCGAAGGTGTGGTCGTTGAGCTCGAGGATGACACCTCGCACTGCCGCCTCGGCGACGACTGCACCGAGGTCGAGCGGGAACTCGTGCTCATTGCCTGGGTGCGTGATCATGTCGACGTTGGGATTCGCCAGCACGCGCAAGAGCACCTCGGTGTTGAGAACACGGTCGCGCTGGTCAAACCCCGTCTGCGGGTGAAACCCCACCGCGACGAAGTCAAGCTGCTCAAGAACGATGTCGGGCAGGTCGACGGCGTTGTCGGTGAGGGCAGGGTTGGCCTCACAGCCCTTGAGGATGCGCACGCCATCGATCACGGAGGGCAGGACCTTGAGATTCCAGAAGTACCAAGGATCAGGTGCCCCTGGACATGTCGGCCCGTGGTCAGTGATGGCGATGAGTCCGAGTCCAGCCCTTCGAGCTGCGACCGCGAGCTCAGTCGCGGTCGAGTAGGCGTGGCCTGAAGCCAAGGTGTGCGTGTGGAGGTCGGCGAGTAGGCGCACCTGCTACGACACCATCCCGACCGTCTGGGCTTGCTCGTTAGCGACGCGCCAGCGATGGTATCCCACCGTGAACTCCTCGAGATCGCCGTCGAGCACAGAGTCCACGTCACCGGTCTCGATGCCGGTGCGGTGATCCTTGACCATCTGGTACGGGTACAGCACGTAGCTGCGGATCTGGCTGCCGAACGTGATGTCGCGCCGCTCGCCCCGCAGCTCCTCAAGTTCAGCATCGCGCTTGGCCTTCTCGAGCTCGTAGAGGCGAGCGCGCAAGATCTGCATGGCTGAATCACGGTTCTTCAGCTGGCTCTTCTCGTTCTGGCACGTCACGACGATGCCGCTTGGGACGTGCGTGATGCGCACTGCCGAGTCCGTCGTGTTCACAGACTGTCCGCCGGGCCCGCTGGAACGAAAGACGTCTATGCGCAGGTCCTCGTCACGGATCTCCACCTCGATCTCGTCGGGCAAGACCGGCAGCACCTCCACTCGGGCAAAGGTCGTCTGCCGGCGCTTCTTCTCATCAGTGGGGCTGATGCGCACCAGCCGGTGTACGCCGACCTCGGACTGCAGCACGCCATAAGCGTTGTGTCCGCGCACGGTGAAAACCGCACGGTCTATGCCGAGTTCCACGCCAGAGGGCGCGTCGTGCAGGTCTACCTTCCACCGGCGGGACTCGGCGTACTTCGTGAGCATGCGCAGGAGCATCTCCGTCCAGTCCTGCGCCTCAAGCCCGCCTTGGCCCGGTGTGATGGTGACGATGGCGTCACCGCTGTCGAACTCGCCCGTGAACCATGAGGAGATCTCAAGCGAATCGATGCGTGTGGTGAGCTCGGAGAGCTGGCTGTCGAGTTCGGCGGCCAGCTCCTCGTCACCCTCGGCGACAGCAAGCTCATTTCCCACCTCGGCGTCTTCGAGCGCGGCGAGCACTCTTTCATATGCGGTGACCTCGTCGCGCAGATCGGCCGCACGAGCCATGATGCGCTGGGCCGAGCTCTTCTCGTCCCAGAATCCCGGCTCGGCTGCCTTGGCCTCGAGCGCGGCGATCTCCTCGCGCTTGGCGTCGACATGCAGGTACTCGCGTATCTTGCCGACACGCTGCGCGAGGGCGGCTATGTCTGAAGAACGGTCCTGAATCATCTACACCGCCGCCCCGTGGCACTTCTTATACTTCTTTCCGCTGCCACATGGGCACGGGTCGTTGCGTCCTACGTCGGCGAAGGGGTCATCTTTGTCCTTCACCACTGTGGCGCCGCCGGCGCGCCCAGCAGCCGCGCCGGCGGCGGCGATCGCCACGGGCGAAGGGCCTTCTGGGCCCGCCGCGGTAGCTGCGGCCTGCGCTGCTCCGGCGAAGATGGTTGATTCCGAGGGTGCCGAGTAAGACACAGAGCTCGGCATCTGCTCGGCGGGAGCGTGCTCGGGTTGCATGACCTGGATGTGGAAGATCGTGCGCAAGAAGTCCTCGTTGATGGCCTCCACCAGACCACCGAACATCAGGTACGCTTCGGACTTGTACTCAACGAGCGGGTCACGCTGGCCCATCGCACGCAGCCCGATGCCTTCTTTCAGGTAGTCCATCTCAAGCAGGTGTTCCATCCAGCGCGTGTCGATCACGCGTAACATCACCTGGCGCTCGAGCTCGCGTACGTTCTCTGGCCCAAGCTCCGCTTCGCGCCGCGCGTAAGCCTCAAGCGCCGTGTCGATGAGCGCGTCGGAAAGCTCGTGGGGGTTATCGACCTTGCCCTTCTGACGGACCACAACGGTGTCAAGCCCCGTGAGCTCGCGGTACCACGCGGCCACTCCGTCCCAGTTCCACTCCTCGGCATATGAGTGTTCGGGGCAGAACTCCAGCACGGCGGCGGACACGATATCGCGGATCATCTCCTCGACACGATCATGGATATCCTTGCCGTCGAGGATGCGATTGCGCTCCGCATAGATGACCTCGCGCTGCTTGTTCATGACGTCGTCGTACTCAAGCACGTGCTTGCGAGCTGCGAAGTTCATCGCCTCGACCTGGCGCTGCGCGCTCTCGATGGCCTTGGACACCAGACCGGCCTGGATGGGCATGTCGTCAGGGAGGTCGGTCTTTTCCATGAACCGAGAGATGCGATCCAGCCGGTCACCGCCGACCAGCCGCATGAGG
>JAVEVF010000121.1:0-4158 GCA_034005175.1 Coriobacteriia bacterium
GCACGCGCGGCTGCCGAGGGCAACGAAGTCGCTTTCACGCTCGTTGAGAAGGACGCCCGGCTTGGAGGCAAAATAGCCACCGAGCACATCGAGGGTTTCGTGGTGGATGGAGGCCCTGACTGCTTCCTCACCGAGAAGCCAGCTGTCCACCGACTCGCCAAGCTTCTCGGAATCTTTGACGATGAGCTACCCACGGATGACTCCCGCAAGCGCACCTACATTCTCTCCAGGGGCAGACTGCACGACCTGCCTGATGGTGTGATGATGTTCGCGCCCACGAAGTTCTGGCCCTTCGCCACTACGAGCCTCTTCTCGTGGCGTGGCAAGATTCGTATGGGGCTGGACGTGCTGATCCCTCCCAAGCCCGTCGGTCCTCAGGGCCCCCAGGACGAAACGCTTGAGAGCTTCGTGGTTCGGCGAATGGGCCGAGAGTGCCTCGACCGCCTCGCAGAACCGCTTGTCGGGGGCGTGCATGCGTCGGATCCAGCGAGGATGAGTCTGGCGGCGACCTTCCCGCGATTGCTTGAGATGGAACAGACGTATGGCGGCATGATCAAGGGCTTCTATGCCGCCCGCAAGAAGGTTGCCGAGATGCGTAAGAAGTATCCGCCGCAGCCCGGTGCGAAACCGCGGACGTTCTTCACGTCGTTTGAGGGCGGCATGCAGGAGTTCACGGATGCGATGGCGCAGGCCGCCGGTGCAGAACAGATGCGTATGGGAGTAGCGGCAGCTGCGATCTCTTACGATGGGACGCAGTGGCACGTCGAGCTTGAGGACAGCAGCGTGCTTCGCTGTGACGCGGTCATAGTCGCCACGGAGAGCTGGGCAGCTGAGCGGCTGCTCCGGCCGGTCGACAGTGCGATTGCTGATGCTCTGGCGGGAATCGAGCACTCATCATCTGCAACCGTGTCACTTGCATTCGATGAGTCCGAAGTCGGCATCGATATGAACGCGTTTGGTGTGCTGTGTCCGCTGGTCGAGGGCAGGGCGCTCATGGCCGCCACCCTGTCGTCCACGAAATGGCCCGGTCGCGCCCCCGAAGGCAGGGTATTGCTGCGCGGTTTTGTGGGCGGGCCCCACAACCAAGCCATCATGGCCGAGTCGGATGAGCGTCTTGTCGAGATAGTGCTTGATGAGCTGCGAGACATCCTTGGCGTGAGGGGGACGCCTGTTCTCTCCAAGGTCTTCAGGTGGGACCGCGGGATGCCTCAGTACACGCTTGGTCACCTCGAACGTGTCGACAGCATCGAGAAGCGGCAGCGCGAACTCGCCGGCATCGCTCTTGCGGGAGGCTCATATCGAGGAGTGGGCGTGCCCAACTGCGTGGAGAGCGGCGAGCGAGCGGTGAGCAAGGTGCTGGGGGAGTGGGGCATCACTTTGGCCGAGGACGCCGAGGGGCAGAAGCGCTACTACTGACGCCGAGCCCCGCGCTTGCGTGCATCACAGTCTGTCAGAAGGTCTCCGTGACATGGGAGATGAGCTGCAGCATGTGTTCGTGCAGCGCGGGATTCGCGACGATTATCCCCGCATCACTCGCAGGCTCCCAGTCTCGTCCCTCGATGTCGGTGACGCGCGCGCCTGCCTCCTGGCAGATGATGACACCGGCAGCGGTATCCCAGGGTTGCAGCCCGTACTCCCAGAACCCATCGGCACGTCCCGCTGCGACATGGCAGCAGTCCAATGCTGCCGACCCGTCACGGCGGATCCCGTGCACTGGGGCTCGCAGAAAGGCGGCAAGCACGGCTAGCTGGCGATCAAGGGGTCTTCCGCGGTCGTACGGAAAGCCAGTGATGAGCAATGCAGTACCGAGGTCGGGAGTGATGCTGCATTGCACGCGTCTTCCATCGAGAGTGGTCCCAAGCCCCTGCGCCGCGCACATTACTGCGCGGTTGGGGACATCGACGACGACTCCCGCCACAGGGCGGCCAGAGTGAAGGAGCGCCACTGAGACCGAATATGAGGGATAGCCATGCACGAACGACGTCGTCCCGTCTATGGGATCGATGAGCCAGACCTCATCGTCGGTGAGATCGCCAGGCGAAGCACCCGTGATCTCGTAGACCTCGTCTTCTTCAACAACCATGTGCGCTGAAGGATCGGCTGCCAGAATCGCACGCACCACCGCCACGCCGGCCGCAACGTCCACCTCTGTCACGAGGTCTGTAGGGGACGATTTCGATTGAATGGCGCCCATGTCGACCGTCCGTTCGATGACGACGTCAGCGCCGATGGTGGCGGCCGCTACAGCGGTTTCAAGCTGGATGCTCAACATGGTCGCTTCAGACTCCTGGTTCATGCACTCTGGTGCGGATGTTCTCGATGATTCTGGCAACTTCTGACGTGCTCTCGGACTCCACCGGTGTGATTCCGTGTGATTCCAGGATATCGAGCACCGCGGCAATAGCCACCGGCAGGGCGGTTTCCACCTCGGAGGTGAGCTCGGTGACCCACTGCTCCATGCTAGCGACCTGCACGCCGACACAGATGGCGTCAGGCTGTATTCCCGTGAGCGTGGCTGCTTCAAGCACGTTTGTGAAGCGTACGTCATGAAGGGTATGCAACACCTGCGCAGGCGCCATCTCATCGGGGGTCAAGATGACGACCGTACCAGGTTCATGACCGGTCTTGTCAACGGCGTCAACGACGATGACGAGGTCTCGGTCGCGGAGGAGATTGATGATTCCCAGGCCCAGCGTGCCCGCGTCGACAACCTCAACGCCTTCGGGGAATTGGTATGCGTTCATGAGAATCTCCGCTACCCGCACACCGACGCCCTCGTCGGTCATGAGGGGATTGCCTATGCCGAGGATGAGGACGCGCTTGGACATGGGGGGATCATCCTTTCGTATGGCTGAAGAACGGACACGATAAAATGGCAGCGAGCAAGTCGAGGGAACCAGGTCACCCGGCCGCTAGGCGCGTAGGGTCCGACTGTGGCTCGCACCCCTCACCCTCAAGCAGCAGCATGCGCTCGTCAAGGGGCAAGGCGTTTCGTGCCTGGTCGCGTGCATCGTTGGAAGTGGCGAGCGTCTCGCGCATCATCACCATCAGAAGGTAGCGGCCCTTCTCGGTGAGAGTGATGAAGTGGCCGTCGTCACCAGCGATGCCTCCTGCCGCGCGCATGAACGCAAGCTCAGCGGGAAGCGCTCTCTCAACGGGCACTCCGAAGTCGCGTTGGAAGCGCTCCTTGTCCAGGGACAGGCCGAAAAGATCGGTGACGAAACGGTATCGGTACAATGCGGTCTTCGAGTACGGCGCGCCCGCCTTCACAACCGACATGCGACCAGATGCGATCCGCTCGGCATACTCTCGCAAGGAGAAAGTGTTGCCATATGTGCGTCCACCGAGGAACGAAAGCGCACCGGAGCCGATTCCAACGTATTCGCCGTAGTCCACAATATACTCGTCGATCATGGAATCCTTGTCGCGCGAGTACGTCCATGCCGACGTGGCCTGGAACTCGTCTGACAGCCCCTCGGCGATAAGACGGTAGTAGCGGGCCTCGCGAGCAAAGTCGATGTGGCCGACCGCGCGAGCTAGCTCGGCTCGGGTCTTGGGAGAGGCCATGAGGGGGTAGAACGTCGTCTGATTGGCGCCCGTGGCCTTGAGCAGTGTGATATCTCGCTCCAACATCTGCTCAGTCTGCGAGGGGAAGTTGAAGATCATGTCGACGTTCAGCGAGTGGAAATCCCCCGCGACAGACGCCACTTGATCGAATACCTGCATGCCCGAGCCATACTTGTTGAGGCGGTCCATCTGGCGAAGCAGAGTGTCGTCAAAGCTTTGAATGCCGACAGACAGGCGCTGGACGCGCTCACCGAGAACCGCGACGAGTTCAGGGCCGAGATGGTTGGGGCTCGTTTCGCATGAGACCTCTTCGATGGAGAACAGTTCGCGTGCAAGATCGATGGTCTCGGCAAGCTCGTCGAGGAGAATGGTAGGGGTGCCGCCGCCGATGTAAAGCGATGGGAAGTCGTAACCGAGATCGGCGACCAGATGCATCTCACGACGGAGGTTGACGAAGTACTCGCGGGCTCTGTTCTCTTGGAACAAGAAGCGGTTGAAAGAGCAGTACAGACAGAGTCGTTCACAGAAGGGAACGTGCGCGTACAACACATATCCACGGTCACGCGTGGGGCCAGGCAGGTGATCGAGTGA
>JAVEVF010000026.1:0-19843 GCA_034005175.1 Coriobacteriia bacterium
CCGATTGCCGGGATGGCAAAGATGATGGCAGCCTGCACCACATATACGGTGACCAACCCTACGCACGTCACCAAACCGCCCAGGAAGCGACGCAGGAGGAGCTCATTTCGTGACGGGCTATGTTGAGCATGGTTGCCCATGGATCACCTCTCCGGTATTTGACCGTAACGGACCCGTTGGGCTGGCCATGTGACCGCCCCCCACCCTCGTTGCCATCCGTGGTAGGGGATTCTCCAGTACGTACGTTCGAGGACAGAACGGGCCGTCTTTTTTGCGGACGCATTGAGCGCCATATTCAGGATACGTCTTGCAGTGTTTGTTGCCTTGAGGAGTCGAAGTTTCGGAATTAACGTCACGGCATCAGCAGCGCACACGAGCATGTCTACTTTGTAGTCAATAAGAACCTTCGTCGGGTCAATTCTTTTGGCCAGGCGTTCCGTAACCTCAAGATATGAACGACGAATGAGCAGCCCAAGTGCTTTCAGCTCCAACGCTTTCGCTCTCGACAGCCGCAGCGTTCTCTTTCTCGTGGGTGTGGCCCGCAATCCGCTCGGATCCACCTTGCCCACCGGGTCTCCCGCGCAGTACTGGTACGCGCTCTCCTCGCCGTCATCGCGGGCGGGGTCTTTCGTGAGGAAGCGCATCGTGGCCGGGTCGTAGTGGCGGGCAGACAGGTAGTAGGTGGCCGAGTGGGTGTCGTAGACGTATCCCGCAAAGCGAAGCGGCTGTCTGGCGGCGATGGAAGAGGCGAGCACGGCGCTGACACCGGTGACAGCGTTGGATGCCTGCGAGAGCACGGCTCCGTACGGGTCGTAGGCATAGCGGGCGAACGGGGTGCCGGAGGTGTCGGTGAGCGCGACGACGTCGCCCCTGTCGGTCGTGGCGATGAGGAAGGTGACCGGGGATGTCGTCTCGCTGCTCGCATAGACACCGGCATACGGGCGGCCGTCCTCGCCGGTAAGGTAGGCGACCGCATATGTCGTCTCGTCGGAGCGTTCCGCGGCAAGCGAGAGCAGCGTGATGCCGTCGTAGACGTGAGTCGTCGCGGTGGTGACGCCGCCTTGCGTCACCTCTGACCGCGTGCGCTGGCCTGCCGCGTCGTAGGTGTAGGCGGCGGAATCCGCGCCCCGGGCCCAGGAGGTGAGGCGGCTCGCGCCGTCCCAGCCGAAGGTGGTCGTGACGCCGCCGGTCGTCTGGGAGATCCGCCTGCCGAGGGCGTCGTGCCCGTAGGCGGTCGACGGAATGCCGTTGACAGACGAGCCCGTGAGCCGGTCGTTCGTATCGAAGGTAAACGTCGTCTGCGCCCCGCCCGTGAGCACACCGGTGAGGTTGCCGCGCCCATCGAAGGCATAGGTCCTCTGCGTGGAGCCGGAAAGCGCGCCTTTGAGCCTGCCGGCATCGGTGTAGGTGTAGGCAGACGTGATGGGGCCCTGGCCGGAGACGGTGACCGACTCGGCTGTCTTGCGCGCGGTCCCGGCATCGTGGGTGTAGGCCGCGCTGATGCCAGGCGCGGTCTGCGAGACGAGCTTGCCGGCCGCGTCGTAAGCCGCCGTGGCGCCCATGCCGCCGATGCTCCACTCGGTGCGCCGCCCTTCGGCGTCGCGATTCGTGACAGTGCCCGTGAGCGCGACACCCTCCCCGCTCACGGCGCGCTCCGTCTCGCGCCCGTGCTCGTCGTAGGTGATGGCCGTGGAAAGCGCGCTGTGTTCGATCACCGCGACCGAGACCTTGTCTGACGCGGTCGCGTAGGAGAAGGTGGTGGTCACACCAGCCGGTGTCTGGACGACCTCGGCCGGGCGCGAGAGTGAGTCATAGGTCATCTCGGTGCGCTTGATCTCCACACCCGACTTGTCGTGGATCTCCTCCCCGACACGCCCGAACGCGTCGAACGTGTAGCGCACCGTGCGCCCGGCCGGGTCTGTCACGGATACCACGCGCCCGCAGCCGTCAAAGGCCGTCGCGGTCGTCTTGCCGCCCACACTCTCCGAGACCATCCTGCCTGCACGGTCGAAGACGCGCTCGGTGGCGATGCCGTCGAAATCGGTCTCGGCAAGCGCCTGCGAGAGCGTGTTGTACGTCTTCGAGGAGGGCTCCCCGAGCGCTGCTGTCTTCTGGCGTCCGAGCAGGTCGTAGGAGAAGCTCGTGGCCGCCTCTTCCGCCGTGCCTGCGGCTTTCACACTCTGCGTGGTGCGGCCAGCGAGATCGTAGGCGAAGGTGTCGGTGACGGTGCCGCCGTCCTCGGTAGGACGGGTCTCGGAGGTCCGGTTGCCCGCAGTATCGTAGGCGTAGGTAGCCCACGCGCCGTCCGCCGCCTCGGTACGCACCACATTGCCCGCGGGCGAGTAGATGGTGAGGTCCGCCTTGTCATCGGCGTTCCCGGGTGCGATCACCTTGACCGAGCGCCCGAGCGCGTCATATGCGGTCCGGGTCGCCAGGGTCAGGTACTCCTCCTTACCGTGCTTGGCCGGGTCGACATCGGGCGCCCACTGGGCGGTCACGTTGCCGGCCGCGCCGTAGCGGCGCGTCGTGGTGCCCGAGACCGAGTGCACCGACTTGGTGACCCACCCGCGCGCATCGACGGTGTGGGTGACGGTGATGGCGATCGCACCATCGGCGTAGTGGTCCTCGCGCACGAGGTGGCCGAGGCCGTTGTAGGCGTTGACAACGCGGTCTATCACCTGCCCGGAGGCCTCGCGCCACGACTCGGTCACCCGCCCGAGGGGGTCGTAGACGCTCAGCGTCGCAGTGCCCGACGCGTCTTCTGAGCGCATGAGACGCCCGGAAGGCGAGTAGGTGGTGGTCTCGGTGATCGTCCCGGTGCCGTCGGTGCGCGCGAGCACGTTGCCGAACGCGTCGTAGTCGGCAAGCTCGGTGATGGCCACCGGTGTCGCACCCGGCGAGAGCGCGACACCTTCGTGCGAGATGCGCTCAGGCTCGCCGCACGGCGCGAAGTCCCCGTAGGTGGTCACCGCCGATTCGGTTGTGCTGATCGCGCGCTCCTCGCGGGTGACCCGCCCGTACGCGTCGTAGTCCCGCTCGATGCGCGCGCGCTCGCCCGCGGCGTTGAGCACCGTCTCTTCGAGCGTCACGTTGCCTGCAGTGTCGTAGGTCCTATACGTCGTCGAGCCTGACGGCGAGGTCTCCTCGACCACGCGGTCAAGCGCGCCGCCGGATGTGCCATAGACGCAGGTGGTGGTGCTGCCTTCCTCATCGGTCTCGGAGGTGACGTTGCCGCGCGCATCGTAGGTCCACCGGCGCGTGCCGCCGAGCGGGCCGGTCTGGCGCGCAAGCTCACCGCCGTGCGTGTAGCCGAAGGTCTGCCACACCGCGTCCTGCTCGGCGTAGCGGGGGTTGGAGACAGCATCAAGGGTGCCGGCCGGGTTCCACCGATACTGCTCGTAGGTCTCGGTAAACGGCGCGCCGAGGCGCACGAGAGTCGCCGCGGCCTCGCCCTCCCAGTCGACAAGTCCTGTCTGGATCACGCCCTGACCCTGATACCACCGCTCCGGCCTGGGCCAGGCCTCGAAGCGCCAGGCGGCGTCGGGGGCCTCATCGACCGAGAGGTTCAGCAGGTAGTAGGTGCCCGGTGCGAACGTGATCGAGTAGCCGTAGCGCACGGTGCGCTCGTCGGAGGTGCCCGGATGGTAGGTGGCGCTGTTTGTTGCCGTCGCCCCGGTCGGATACGTGGTCTGTGTGTAGATGACCTGACGTATGCCGTCTGCGGTAGCGTAGGCGGCTCCCTCGATCCGCCCGCCGCCGAAGGTAACCACGATGCGCTGGCCGTTTGCCGCCCAGATGGAGAGCTCACCTGGCGTGCTTCGGTCGTAGAGCACCGTGTTGCCGGCGCGGTCGGACTCGGATACGAGCGTGCCGGCCCCGTCGAAGTGAAGCGAGCCGCCTGCCTTGTGCGTCAGACGCCAGCCAAGCGTGGTGCCCACGAGCGCGCGGGAGAGTTCCGCGCGGTAGCCCTCAGGGCCGTGATAGACGCCGTCTCGCAGGTAGAAGCGGTGCGCGGTGCCCTCCTCGCCGGTGTATGTGGCAAGCGTGCCGGACTCCTCGACCGACTGCTCGAAGGAAAAGCGCCATCCCGGGCCGAAGAGGCCCTCTGCGCTGCGCTGCGAGTCATAGGTGCGGCTGAGGCGCGCCGGCGGACCCCAGGTCGCGATCTCCAGATCGGTCACCGAGACGCGCATGCTCTCGGTATCGAAGACGGCCTCGGCGTCGTGTCCGGCGAACTCGCCTATCTGCGCAGTCGCATGCCGGACGGCGTCTTTGATACTCGCCGTCCGCTTCTCGAAGACGACGGAGCCGATCGCGTTCTCAATAAACGCCGCCTCGCCGGCGTAGTCGTCATAGGGCACGACGACGAACTCGTAGTCGGAGCGCTCGCCGTGGGTGGCCAGTGCGGTCTTCCTGTACAGACCGTTGGGGTCGTCCTTAAGGCCGAGCCCCGGGCCCGAATAGGTGTGCAGCTTGCCCTGGTCGAGCGTGCCGAGGACGAACTCGCGTGTGCTCGGGTCGAAGCACCCGTTGATGATGCGCGTGCTCGCCCCGTCCCCCACCCACTCGTTGACCGGGTTCAGGTGCTGCTCATCGAGCTTGAGGATGCGGCTTTGACCTCCCCACTCGATGAGGTAGAGTCCCCCGCCGGCTGCCGCATCGAGAGCGATGGCCCCGTCGACGTAGAACGACGTGGTCGCGATCTTCTTGTCGCGGATCCACGTGCCGCTCCTGTCGTATTCGCGGATGGTGTAGCCCGCGTACGGCGTGCCGCCCATACCGTGGGCGATAGAGAAGATGCGCTCGCCGTCGCCTGCGAGGATGACTGCGTTGGAAGCCCCGGTCAGCTCCGTGCCGGTGTCACGCTTGAGCAACGGCTTTGAGAAGGTGAGCGTGGTCGCGCTTCCGGTGACGGTGCTGTAGCCCGTCACTTTCGTCGGCGTATCGGCATACCCGTTGTAGATGACC
This sequence comes from Coriobacteriia bacterium, assembly GCA_034005175.1. Lineage (GTDB taxonomy): Bacteria > Actinomycetota > Coriobacteriia > Anaerosomatales > SLCP01 > JAVEVF01. The sequence continues at coordinate 4,969 of JAVEVF010000026.1, forward strand.
TGGTCTTGGAGGAAGGCTGAAAGTATGGGTTTGGAGGCCAGGTCCGGGCCCACCCAGGCCAGCCACTTGCCGGTGCGGTCGTACCTGCCCCACCTGCTCGGTCCGGCATACGCGCTCCAGGTGCGGATGTAGTAGCAGGCCCCGTCGGAAAGCACGACACCGGTGCCCTTCGGGTCGGTCCCGGCCGGCTGTCCGGAGACCGAGACCGTCTTCGTTCGGGAAGCGGCAGACGGGGTGGCCGCGCCGGTAAACGGGTTGCCCGGATACGGGGCCGGCCACCCGGCGACCTGCGTGTCGCGCGGATAGGCCTGGGCCTCTCGGGTCGACCAGCTCGTCGAGGCATTGCCGAGCGTCGTGCCCACCCGGCGGTACTGCTTGCCGTCGCTTAAGTAGATGTGGTAGCCGTCCGCGATGGGCACGGGGCTCCAGGAGATAGCCACCTCACCGCGGCCGCCCTGGCCGTCGGAGTCGTTCATGACATCAGGCTTCCCGTCGCCGTCCTGATCGGTTTCGCCAAACCATTTCACCGACGGCGTCGACTCCAGGACTGGAGCGTTTGCCAGGCCCTTGGGGCGGATGTTGATGTCGGTGTCGTTGTTCTTCCAGCCCCTGACGTAGGGGTCGCCGCCGGGCACGTTCATGGTGAAGTAGGTGTCCAGGTCGTTTTGCTGGATGTCGCCGAAGTCCTCGCCGACCTTGAACTTCCAGGTGACCCGCCGGTAGTTCTCCGTGCTCGACGAGCCGACACTCGAGGCCGCCAGGTCGGGCACGATCCTGTCGGTGCCGTAGGACGAGCCGGGCAGGTAGGCCAGATAGCTCGTGTCGGAGAGCTTGCGCCTGACCCACCCGCTTCCCGGGTCGTAGGTGAACCAAGCGAGATACCCGCGGTAACGGGAGCTGTCGCCCGAGGTGTAGTTGAGGAGCATGCGCATCTCGCGGACCTGGCTCCACGAAGGCGACAGCACGAGCATCTGCGCGGTGACGGTGTCTCCGAGCCGGTAGCTCGACGAATAGCCCGAGACGGTATCGACAGGCACGCCGTAGTCGACGATGAGCTGCGGGTCGTAGGTGGAGCCGGCCTCGCGCGAGTAGAACTTCTTCCAGTGCGTGGTGTTTTGCGTCCCGTCTTCTTTCTGGTAGAGCGAAAAGCCGTGGTTGGGCCAGGTGCCGCGCAGCCAGTTCTGCACGGTGGCCGTGCACCCTTGCGCCATCCACACGCCCCGGCCGGTGACCGGCTGGGTCCCTAAGTTGGTGTGCGAGGGCCTCGTGTTCCAGGTCGTGGCGTTTGACCACGCGCTCGTCACCCGCCCGACGTAGACGTCGGTGGTCGAGCTCGCGTAGTACTGGTGGGACAGGTAGGCGCGAAACGAGGCGCTCGCCACGTAGGCGTTCGATGGGATCGACGAGGTGTTGAACTTCACGAGCGCGCGGTTGTGCCCGGTCGTCGAGTCGTAGTAGCCGACCTTGAGCTCGGTCGAGGAGCCGTAGGCGGTGGTGGGGTAGGCCGACGCGATGAACGTGTCCTCGCTCGCGTAGAAGGTGGGGTCCACGCGCACTGGGAAGACTCGCGCGGGGTCTTCGAGCCACTGCTTTGAGAGCGTGTAGGTCAGGACGGTCCTGCCGCCTGCGTTATCGATGCTCATGGTGCTGTCTGCGCAATAGGCCGGGTCCCCCGCGGCGTTCTCGCTCGAGTCGAACACGACAAGCTCGCCGAGATAGACGCTCGGTGAGCTTTTGCCCGGCTCGAACAGTCCCGCAGGCCCTCCCGGGATACGCCGCAGCTCCAGGCCGTCAAGGTCGAGTGCGAAGGAGAAGGCGGCCGGCGCGTCGGCCGAGTTCAGTACCACCGTCTCTTTGAGCCCGCCGGGCAGCACCTCGTACTCCAGGTCGGCGTCTTTGGCCACGCCGATGTAGCGGGCCTTGCTGCCGAAGGCGAGCGGGGCGCGCTCGGCGGTGCCGAGCATGTCGATGCCGATCGCCCACCCGTCGCGCTCGATGCGCACCGGGCTTTCTCCTCCCGCCTGCGGCCCGATCTCGACCTTCGCGGGTGTGGCCTTGGACCTGAACGTGCCGGGCGTCTCGGTGGGCGCAAGGCCGGTGACGATGTCTTCCCACGGTGAGTCCGGAGCGGTGCGGTAGTGGATGGGGCCGTCGTGGATCTCGGCACGCAGCGTGCCGTCGGAAAGCTCGTAGTGCTTCGAGTCCTCGGTGCGTTTCTCGACGATCTCGCGCACGACGGTGGGAGGCTTCGCTCTCGACGGGAGGAGCCGGGACGGACGTCTCGACCGGGAGGTCCGGGGGCGGGGCGGCGAAAGCCGCAGAGGCTCCTTCAAGGAGCGGTGAGGTCAGAAGGGCGAGAGAGAGCACGCACGAGACGAGAGAACCGAGATGCCTGCGGGTCCGTTTCACGAACCTCTCCCTTCACCTTCCTGCAGAAGGCGCCCCGGTGCGGGAAGACGAGCCCCTCCTCGCCGATCCGCAGATTAGGTTGTGCTAATCAGCATATCCGTGGGGCCAAGGGGGCGCAAGAGAGAGCTTTCACTAAATCTAACCCTGTGTATCATCCTGAGCCATCCAGCAAGATCGTCCCAGGCATCCCGCCGTGCGCTTTGCGGTCGGCCGAGTACAGAGGCGCATCGAGCTGTATCGACAGCGCCGGTGACACCGCGGCGTAGAGCGTGCACCCGTACCGGTCCCGGATATCGAAGGCGTCTCTCACGAGGACGTCCCCGATCTCGCGCACGTTGATGCGCCACTCAAGAAACCGGCCCCACAGCTCCCGGATCTCCTCGGCCGAGAGGCAACGCGTCGCCACGCCGGCAAACTCGTACACGAACAGGGAGGGGACAGCGATTGTCATCTCGCCCCGCCCGTGAGCCCGAAGGAGCTCGCGTGCCTCAGCCGAGCCGGGCTCGTTTCGGAACCATTTGACGCCGACCGATGCGTCGAGCACGATCGGCCTCACGGCTGCCGCCTTTTCGCTCGGGGCCGCCGGGCACGCGGGATGGGGCCACCTGCTGTGTCCTCGGCTACACCTCGCAACTCGCGTAGAACGGTCAGGCTGTCCTCTCTTTCTGCGTCGCTGGTCGCGCCGGAGTTGGTGGCCACCCCTTCGAGCCACGAGATCCCGTCGTCGATCGCGCGACTTCGTGCCGTGGCCTCGGCAACAGCGGTACGGCCCGCGAGGTAGCCCGCGGCAGCCTCCCTAACCACGTCGCTGCGCGTGCGCCCCTCCTCCCGGGCGACGGAATCGAGCTCGCTGAAGATGTCTTCCGGCAAGGTGACAGTGACCCGCACTGGCATCGTTTCCTCCAATCCGACGGATGAGAGGTGCATACGTACTGTATGCACCTAGGTATGATACGGCAACATCATCACGAACGGGTACCTATCTGAGCAGCACCTGTCTGGGCCGGGAGGCCTCATGGACGATCATCGGAACAGTCACGGGCACGAAGCCGAGGCGCCTAACGCGGACGAGCGGGCGGGCCACAGCGGCCACGAGGGCCACGACGACCACTCGGACATGGTCGCCGACTTCCGGCGCCGCTTCTTCGTCTCGCTCGTGCTCACGGTGCCCATCGTCACGCTCTCCGAGATGGTGTGGATGTTCTTCGGCCTCATGCCGCCGATCACCTTTCCCGGTGACCACCTCGTGGTGTTCGCGCTCTCCACCGTCGTGTGGGCGTGGGGCGGCTGGCCGTTCCTGAGCGGCTTCGTCGCCGAGCTGCGCTCGCACAAGCCCGGCATGATGACGCTCGTGGCTATCGCTATCTCGGTCGCATACTTCTACAGCGTTGCGGTGGTGTTCGGCCTGCCCGGCGAGGACTTCTTCTGGGAGATGGCCACCCTCGTCGTGATCATGCTGTTGGGCCACTGGCTCGAGATGCGCTCGGTGATGGGTGCCTCGCGCGCGCTCGAATCGCTTGTGCGGCTCATGCCCGCTGAGGCGCATCTGCTGGCCGAGGACGGCTCGACGACCGACGTGCCCGTCACCGAGCTCGAACCCGGCGACCGCGTGCAGGTCCGACCCGGTGAGAAGGTGCCGGTCGACGGCACGGTGACGCGCGGCGAGACCACCGTCGACGAGTCGCTGCTCACCGGCGAGTCCGTGCCGGTGCTCAAGCAGGAAGGTGCCGAGGTCATCGGCGGGTCGGTGAACGCCGAGGGCTCGATTGTCGTCGAGGTCACACGCATCGGCGCCGATTCCTACCTCGCAAACGTCATCGACCTCGTGAAGTCCGCACAGGCCAGTCGCTCGCGAACTCAGGACCTCGCCGACCGCGCGGCAGCCGTGCTCACACTCATCGCGCTCTCGACCGGGGCGCTCACGCTCGCCGCGTGGTCCGCGTTCTCCGACAGCGGTTTCGCCTTCGCGCTCGAGCGCTCAGTCACCGTGATGGTGATCGCGTGCCCGCATGCGCTCGGGCTTGCCATCCCTCTGGTCGTGGCGGTCTCCACTGCGATCGCCGCACGCGGTGGCATCCTGGTGCGCGACCGCTCCGCCTTCGAGGCCGCACACCTGCTCGACGCCGTCGTCTTCGACAAGACCGGCACGCTCACCGAGGGGCGCTTCGGCGTGAGCGAGGTCGTGGCGCTCGGCGAACTGTCCGCCGAGGAGGTCGCCGCGCTCGCCTCGGCGGCCGAAGCGCCCTCCCAGCACCCCATCGCTCGCGCCATCACCGAGCACGCGAAGCCGGCCGCCGAGGTCGAGGGCTTCTCCTCGGTCACCGGCAAAGGGGCGCGAGGCCGAGTGGATGGGCGGGAGGTCGTGGTGGCAAGCCCCAGCTACCTCGCTGAACTCGGCCACGACGTGCCAGCAGAAGCCGGGGCGCTTGCCGAGAAGGGCATGACGGTCGTCTACGTCGTGGTCGATGCCGAATTGGCAGGGGCCATCGCGCTCGCCGACGTCGTACGACCCGAATCAGCTGAGGCTGTCGCCCGCCTGCACGCGATGGGCGTGCGCACGATGATGCTCACCGGCGACAACCAGCGGGTGGCCGCGCACGTGGCGGACGAGGTCGGTGTGGACGAGTACTTCGCCGAGGTGTTGCCGCACGAGAAGTCGGCGAAGATCTAAGAGGTGCGCGGGCGCGGGCTGCGCGTGGCCATGGTCGGCGACGGAGTGAACGATGCGCCCGCTCTTGCGAGCGCAGACATCGGCATCGCCATCGGCGCCGGTACCGACGTCGCGATTCAAGCCGCCGATGTGGTGCTCGTACGCAGCGACCCGCGCGACGTGGCCGCAATCGTCGAGCTCTCCTCGGCGACCTACCGCAAGATGCGGCAGAACCTCGTCTGGGCGACCGGCTACAATGCCATCACCATCCCGCTTGCCGCCGGCGTGCTGGCGTGGGCCGGGATCATCCTGAGCCCGGCGACGGGCGCGGTGCTCATGTCGCTGTCCACGATCATCGTCGCCCTCAATGCTCGGCTGTTGCGCGACCCGCAACAGCGTGGGCGAGGAGCCTGACTGCGTGCTTCGAGCTGTTCCGGACACGCAAACGCCCCTCCGGTCTGCGAGAGACTCACGAAGAGGCGTTTGGCAGCAGATGATGGTGGGCCCGAGTGGATTCGAACCACTGACCTCACGGTTATCAGCCGTGCGCTCTAACCAACTGAGCTACGGGCCCTTGCCCGACGGGGCAAAACGCTTTCGTACCATAGCCCAAGGCCACAAACAGCGTCAAGACGCCTGCAACACCACCCACGTACCCCTCGGCATGTCGGCTCCTCAGTCACGCGGAGACCACAGAGCGATACCATCGCGTATGATAGTGGAAGGTACTACCCGTACGCCGAGAGGAGGTGCAGGGGATGATTCCCGTCAGCATAGCGAGCTTGAGCGTTGACTCGGCCAGCAACCAGCCGGTCGTCATCCTGCGCCCCATCGCCGAGGAGGGGGTGGATGGAAGGCTCGTTCCCATCTGGATAGGCCAAAACGAAGCCACCGCCATCCTGCTGGCCCTGCAAGACATCGCACCTCCTCGCCCAATGACCCACGACCTGCTCAAGGTGGTCATCGAAACGCTTGGCGCCGAGGTGCAGCGTGTGGAGATCACACGTATCGAGGGCGGTACGTTCTACGCGTCGATCTGGCTCAGCGGTCCGGGTGACTTCGTTCACCAGCTTGACGCTCGGCCGAGTGACTCCATCGCGCTTGCGGTGCGCTCCGGTGCCCCCATCTTCATCTCCGAGCAGGTACTTGATGAGGTCGCTGTGGTGGAGGTCACCGAGGAGGATGAAGAGGAGCAGGTAGAGAGGTTCCGCGAGTTCCTAGAAGGCGTGGACCCAAGCGACTTCCAGGGCTGAACCCTTACTCGTAACGCAGGGCCTCGATAGGATCGAGCCTCGATGCGCGATACGCTGGATACGCGCCGAAGAAGATGCCCACACCTGCCGAGAACACGAACGCGAGTGCCACCGCCCATGCGGTCACCTCGGTAGGCACCCATGTCGCCAGCACCGCCGCTCCTGCCGCCCCGAGAGCGACCCCCACCAGCCCGCCTACCACAGAAAGCGTCACGGCCTCGATGACGAACTGGCTCATGATGTCGTAGGTTCGTGCACCAACGGCCTTCCTGATGCCTATCTCGCGCGTGCGCTCACTCACGCTCACAAGCATGATGTTCATGATGCCGATCCCGCCAACGAGCAAAGAGATGCTGGCGATGCCGGCAAGCATCAAGGTGAGCGTCCCCAGTATCTGCTGGAACATCCCGAGCGTCTGCTCCTGCGAGAACACACTGAACTCCTCGCCGAACCGAGGGGCCAGAATCTGCCGGATGCGCTCCTGCATCCGCTCAACCTCGTTTGGATCGGCAGCTTTGACCGCGATAAGGCCCACATCAGTGGTCCCGATGAGCCGCTGTGCGGTGGTGATGGGCATATACACCTGATTGTCCTGATCGCCGGCCAGCGATCCTCCTGCGGCTGCGACATGGCCGATGACTGTGAAGCGCTGCCCGTTGACGCTTATCGGCTTGCCTACCGGGTCTTGGTTGGGGAAAAGGCGGTCGCGCACGGTGGCGCCGATCACGATGACGCGCGCACTTGCTGCTATCTCGCTGCGACGGTAGGTTCTCCCCCCAAGATACTCTCCGCCGAAGACATCGTCTGCGTACTCGTTCGCTGCCGCAACGGTACTACGCATGGTGCGGTTTCCCACACGTAGCGTGAGCGGTCCGTTCACCACAGGCACGACGGCATGCTCTGGGCCAAGCCGGCGCTGCAGTAGCTCCGCGTCTTCGAGATTGAAGCGCTTGGTGGTCATGCCACCAGGGCCGCCTCCGGTGCCCTCCTCCATGTTGCCCGCAAACACGAAGACGAGATTGGAGCCGAGGCCTTCAATCGAGCCGGTGATCTCATCTTGGACCCCCGTGCCGATGGCGACCAGCAGAATGACCGCTGCTACCCCGATGATCACACCAAGCATCGTGAGGGCTGCTCGCAGCTTGTTCGCGCTCAAGGCTCTCAACGCAATACGGAGGCTCTCGATGATGTTCATTCATCCGCCTCATTGGCTGTCTCAAGAGCAACGCTCGCGTGTTCAGCCGCGACGATGCGCTCTCCTACATGTTCTTCTCGGCTGATGCGCCCGTCCCGGATATGCACGATGCGCTGCGCGTGATGCGCGACGGTGTCGTCATGCGTGACGATGACGACGGTGATTCCATGTGCGTTGAGCTGTTGCAGCATCTCCATGACCTCGACGCCTGACGCCGAGTCCAAGTTGCCGGTGGGTTCATCGGCAAGGACGATGGATGGCTCTGTTACCAGTGCGCGCGCGATGGCGACCCGCTGCTGCTGCCCACCAGAGAGCTGATTGGGCATGTGGCCGAGCCTGTCGCCCAAGCCCACCCGCTCAAGAGCTGCACGCGCTCGCCTCGTCCTCTCCGCGCCTGACACACCTGCATAGACAAGCGGCAGCTCCACGTTGGCAAGCGCCGAGGTGCGCGCAAGCAAGTTGAAGGACTGGAAGACGAAGCCGATGCGCCGGTTGCGCACCGCCGCAAGCTCGTTCGGGGACATGCTGGAGACTTCTTCACCCTCCACGACAACGGTGCCTTCAGTGGGCCGATCAAGCAGCCCGATGATGTGCATGAGGGTGGACTTGCCCGAACCGCTTGGCCCCATGAGCGAGAGCATCTCGCCGGCGATGATAGAGAGGTCGACACCGCGCAACGCATGAACGTCCACTTCGCCGAGGTGATAACACTTCGCGACTCCCCGCGCCTCAAGGACGACGCGCCCCTCGGCCAGCAGACCGTCCGGTTCCTGTCCTTTGGCGTGAACCACGGATCCCACGCTATTTCACGCTGACGGGCATGTTGTCTTCGAACTCCGTAGCGCTCGACAAAGCCACCTCGTCCCCGGGCGCGACACCCGAGATGATCTCGGCGGAGACATCGGTGAGCGTGCCTATCTCGACCGGGGTGCGCACAAGCCGGCCGTCTCGCACCACATACACGAACTCCTCTCCACCTTCGTCAAACAAGGCCTCCACCGGCACTCGGGTGACCGCCTCTTTGCGACTGACCTCGATGGTCGCATCACCCCTCATGCCCATGAGGACGCGCGCGTCCGCTGCGGAAAGTGAAAGATGAACAGGAAAGACCGTCCCGCCCGTGAGCGTGAGAGTGGCAGCTGGCGTCACCGCAGCCACGGTCGTCTCAAATGAACGGTCGGGAAACGCATCGAGCCTCACCGTCGCGCTCATGCCTTCCTTGACGAGGTCGACATCGACCTCGTCCACCTCGGCGGTGAATCGCAGAGAGTCGAGCTGCACCACCGTGAAGGGTGGTGCCTGCGGAGCCACGCCGATATCAGGCGCGGCCTTCGAGACGCTGCCGTCAGAAGCAGGCGCACCCAAAGCGTTGAAGAGCACCACACCGTCGATCGGCGCGACGAGCTCGGCGCCTGCGAGGCTGGACTGTGCGAGCGCGAGCGCCTCGCGGGCTTGCTCAACCCCCTGGCGGGCAGCGCGACGCTGGCTGGACAGGTCAAGGGCCTCAAGCTTGTCCTGTTGCGCCCTTGCACCGAGATACGCTGCGTACGCCTGTTCCACACCCGCGTCCGCCGCGGCTTGTTGGGTCGAAAGGTCGACCGAACGCAGTTGCTGTTCGGTTGCCTGTGCGCTCAGGGAAGCAACGCGGGCTTGGTCACGCGCGCTCTCAGCAGCTTGAAGCGTGACGAGGTTCTCGGGCGTGGGCACGGCATCATACAGCGACTTCGCAGCGTTGTATGCAGAGGACGCCTGAGCGTATGCATTCTTTGCGGCTGCCGTGGCTGCAGTCGCCGCGGCGAGATCGGTCTTCGAGGGGCCCTGACTGGCGACCGCCCTCGCTGCGGTCTGTGCCGAGCGATACGCGGCCCACGCGGCATCGGTAGCTGCGCGCGCAGCTGCAACGTCGGCGGCTGCGGGAGCTTGGTCGTCGACCGCCGCAAGTCCTGACTGCGCCTGCGCCAGCGCCGCCTCGGCTTGCGCGACAGCGAACTTCAGCGGTTCGGTATCCATGACCGCAAGCACGGCACCCTGTGTGACCGGCTGTCCATCGGTGACGCGCACCTCGGCGAGAACACCTGCCGACGGTGGGAAGACATCCGCGCGCACATCGGACTCCACCTTGCCTGACGCCGTCACGGTCACTGTGAGGTCAGAGCGCTCAACGGTCACGGCCTCCACTTCCACCGTGGGTCTTCTCCCGCCGAGGACGACGAGTGCAACCACCACGCCTGCCACGATGAGCACTAAAATGGCAACGATGATCTTGGTTCTCGGCGACACGGTTCCTCCTCGGACTTCGTTAGGGAGAGACACGTCCTACATTATTCCCGAACGATGCGGATGTACGCGGTCGCTCGAGGCTCCTGCGCAGGCGGGTTGAACGCGTAGTCTCTCTGAGTCGCCGTTGAGAAGCAAGGGCAGCTCGGTGATGGAGTTCAACGCGTACTCGGGGCCAGGATGAAGCACCGCGGCCGAGGGGAATGCCCCCCACAGCGCTGCAACGGATATCGCCCCCGCCGCGATGGCAGCGGTCATGTCGTGTGGGCTGTCGCCGAGGTACAACATCTCGGCCGTTGGCAAGCCCATGAGGCCTGCCGCGTAGTCCAAAGGATAGGGATCGGGCTTGTGTCTCTCAACATCGTCTGAGGTCACAACCACCTCGAAGAACTCCCGCAACGCGAATGCATCCAGGCCTCTGTGTGCCATCGGCGCGCCCTTCGAGGTCACGACCCCCATCGGAAAACCCGCGCCGGCCAGCATCTGGAGTGTCTCACGGGTGCCCGGGTACTCGGCGACCATGTCATCATGGATGCTCGCGTTGTGCTCACGGTACACGCGCAGCAGCTCATCGGCGTGGTCCGGAGCGAACTCACGCATCTGCGTTGCCAGCGGTATCCCGACGCCTCTCATGAGGACCTCGTCGGAAAGTGGTGCCCCGAGCACCTCGGTTGTCGCATAGCGAAACGAGCTCAAGATGAGCGCGACGGTGTCGATGAGGGTCCCATCGAGGTCGAACAAGAGCCCGCGAACTCGCCCGCCAAGGCCGGCAGGGGTCATATCAAGCCACCCTACTCCTCATCGAACTCCTCGAACTCCTCGCTTGCGAGCTCCTCGGCCTCTGCCTCACGCTGGGTGTCCGATGCCGGTGTTTCGCACGACGATGGTGCGCCACCGCCTTCCTCGGGCACCAGCTGGCCTTGCCCCTCGGCGACCTTCGGCTTGCGCTTCTTGCTTGAAGACACGCGCGCGATGCCTCTCACCCGGTCGCTTTCCGAGACATTCATGACCTTCACGCCCTGAGTGGAGCGGCCGAGGCAAGAGACGTCTTGGGCGCGTACTCGGATGATGACGCCGTCTTCGGAGATGAGCATGAGCTCATGCGAGGGCTGGACGACCTTCATCCCTGCAAGCGGGCCTTTCTTGGGAGTCACCTGGATGGTCTTCACGCCCATGCCGCCGCGCTTCTGCACGGGGTAGTCAGCCATCGGCGTACGTTTGCCGTATCCTCTTTCAGTCACTACAAACAGCTCGCTGTCGGGCACGGCGATCTCCATGCCCAAGACGCGCTCGCCTGCCTTCAGCGACATGCCTTTCACGCCCATCGTGTCTCGGCCCATCGGGCGGGCATCTCCCTCGTCCCACACGATCGCCTTGCCAGCCGTGGAGACCATGACCACCCGTTCACCATCGCGCACACGGCGCACGCTGATGAGGCGGTCGTCGTCGCGCAGGTTGATGGCGATGATGCCGTCGCGTCGGCTGCGGTCGTACGCCTCCATCGCGGTCTTCTTGCTCATGCCTTGCTCGGTGGCGAAGAGAAGGTACTCGTCGGGCGAAAACTCACGCGTGTTGATGACAGCCGCGATGCGCTCGTCCTGTGCGAAAGGCAGCAGATTCACGATAGCCGTACCCCGCGCATGGCGCGATCCCACCGGCAGCTCATGCACTTTGAGACGGTAGACCTTGCCAGCCGTGGAGAAGAAGAGCACGTAGTCGTGGGTGGAGCTGATGAAGAGATGCTCGATGAAGTCGTTTTCGCGCAGGTTCGTGCCGGCTATCCCCTTACCGCCGCGCTTCTGCTGGCGGAAGGTGGCGACGGGCAAACGCTTGGCATAACCCGCCTGCGTGATGGTGACAACCATATCCTCTTCAGCGATGAGGTCCTCTACATCAAGGTCGTGGGCGGTGCCAGTGATCTCCGTGCGCCGGTCGTCGGCGAACTTCGCGCGGACCTCAGCCATCTCGTCCTTGATGATCTGGAGCACGAGGTTGATATCACCAAGCACCTTCTTGTACCAGGCGATGTGCTCGCGCAGCTGGGCGAGCTCTTCCTCGATCTTGTCGCGCTCAAGCCCCGTGAGCCGGCGCAGACGCATCTCAAGAATTGCATCGGTCTGGGCCTCTGAGAGCGCGAACCGCTCCATCAGGTGCGCCTTGGCTTCGACGTCATCTGCGCTCCCGCGGATGATCTTGATGACCTCGTCGATGTTATCCAAAGCGATGACATAGCCCTCGAGGATGTGGGCTCGCTCCTCGGCCTTGCGCAGTTCGTACTGCGTGCGGCGAGTGATGACTTCTTTCTGGAACTCGATGTAGTGCCGCAAGACCTCGGGTAGTGTAAGAGTGCGCGGAACGCCGTCCACGAGCGCAAGCATGATGACGCCAAAGCCTGTCTGGAGCGGTGTGTGCTTGTATAGCTTGTTGAGGACGACCTGGGGGATGCACGCCTGCTTGAGCTCGACGACTATGCGCATGCCCTTGCGGTCGGATTCATCTCGCAGGTCGCTGATCTCGGTCAGTTTCTTCTCACGGACGAGCGCCGCGATCTTCGTCACGAGCTTTGACTTGTTCACCGTGTAGGGAATCTCGGTGATGATGATCCTCGTGCGCCCGGTGGATGTCTGCTCGATGTGCGCCTTGCCGCGCACCTTGATCGAGCCCCGACCTGTGGTGTACGCGTCCTTGATTCCCTCCAGGCCCATGATGAGCCCGCCCGTGGGGAAGTCGGGGCCGGGTAATACCTGCATCAGCTCTTCGACGGTGGCCTCGGGGTTATCAATCATCAGCGTTGTCGCGTCGATTACTTCACCGAGGTTGTGTGGGGGGATGTTCGTCGCCATGCCCACTGCGATGCCCGCCGAGCCGTTCACAAGCAGGTTCGGATACCGGCTCGGCAGCACGAGCGGCTCGCGCAGCGACTCGTCGTAGTTGGGGCCGAAATCGACCGTCTCTTTGTCCAGGTCGCGCAGCAGCTCCATCGATATGCGCTGCAGTCGTGCCTCGGTATACCTCATCGCCGCAGCGGAGTCCCCGTCAACCGAGCCGAAGTTGCCGTGCCCGTCAACGAGCGGGGCGCGCATCGAGAAGTCCTGGGCCATGCGCACCATGGTGTCGTAGACCGCCGCATCCCCGTGAGGGTGGTACTTGCCGATTACTTCACCGACAGTCCACGCTGACTTCTTGTACGCGCGGCCTGCCGAGAGGCCTGATTCGTTCATCGCGTACAGGATGCGTCGGTGTACGGGCTTGAGCCCGTCTCGGACGTCGGGCAGAGCACGCGCGACGATCACGCTCATCGAGTACTCGAGGAAGCTCTCCCGCAGTTCCTGCTGTATGTCTATCGGCAGTATCGTGCCGCCGGTCAGATCTTCTGCCACTTAACGCTCTCCTCGCTGTTTGAGACTACGCAAACCCATCCATGCTGCCAGCCCTATGAACAAGCCTCCCATGAGACTCATGATCATCGCGCCTATCGTTCCAGTCGCGCCGCGCCCCTGGGTCCTGGCCAGTGCCACCGTGCCCCAGATCACAAGCATCACGCCCACTGCACATACGAACGCCGACGCCGTCAGGCCAAGCTTCCAGACTTCCCCCGCCGCGGGGCCTTCTTCTGCCTTCAGCGCCATCAACATCGTCTCGATCTCCGCGCCGCGCGCTCTGGAGGTCGTCGCGCCATCCTCCTTCTCTGGTGTCGGCGGCTCAGAGGGAGGGGACTCCCGCCTCCGTGCATCCTCGCCACGCTCTCCCGCATCCGCAACCTCGACCTCGGCAGACTGCTCTGCGGCGCGAGCACGCTGCGCCAGCTTTCTCTCAAGCTCCTCGAACTGCTCCCGTTCCCAGGGCGGCGGTTCGAATCGCTTCGATTCGGGCACGCTTGGCTCTTGCGCCATCGCTAATCCGTCCTGCCGACACTATATGTCCAGGAAACGCACGTCCTTTGCGTGCCGCTGGATGAACTCTCGCCTCGGCTCGACTTGGTCTCCCATGAGGTCCGCGAACGCCTTCTCTGCCGCCAGCGCATCATCCACCGTCACCTGCATAAGCGTGCGGCGCTCTGGATCCATCGTGGTCTCCCAGAGCTGCTCCGGATTCATCTCTCCAAGGCCCTTGTAGCGCTGTATGGTGTACCTCGCGTTCTCCGGCAACCGCGCAAGGGTCTGTTCCAGCTGTCGATCCGAGTACGCGTACTCGTTCTTCTTGCCCACAGCCACCTTATACAGCGGCGGCTGGGCGACGTAGACATAGCCGGCTTCGATCATCTGGCGCATGTAGCGGTAGAAGAACGTGAGGATAAGGCAGCGGATGTGCGCCCCGTCCACATCGGCGTCGGTCATGATGACGATCTTGTGGTAGCGCGCCTGGTCAAGGTCGAACTCCTCGGCGATGCTCGTCCCGAAGGCAGTGATCATCGCCTGAATCTCGTCGGAAGACAACGCCCTGTTGATGCCGGCTTTCTCGACATTGAGGATCTTGCCTCTCAATGGGAGGATGGCCTGGAAGGATCGGTTGCGCGCCTGCTTGGCGCTGCCGCCTGCCGAGTCTCCCTCCACGAGGAAGATCTCCGTGAGCTCTGGATCGCGCACTGAGCAGTCCGCGAGCTTTCCGGGCAGCGTGGAGGACTCGAGAAGCCCCTTGCGCCGAGTAAGCTCACGCGCCTTGCGCGCCGCGGCTCTCGCCTTTGCCGCTTGTGCCGACTTGTTGACAATCGCTCGTGCGGGCTTCGGGTGTTCTTCGAGATACTCGGAGAGTGCCTGCATGACCGTAGACTGAACAAACCCTCGCATCTCGGTATTGCCGAGTTTGGTCTTGGTCTGCCCCTCGAACTGCGGGTCGTGCAGTTTGACCGACACGATCGCGACAAGCCCTTCTCGGATGTCCTCACCCGAGAGGTTGTCGTCCTTGTCCTTGAGAATGCCCTGGCGCCGCGCGTAGTCGTTGATGGTGCGGGTAAGGGCGTTCTTGAAGCCCTCGAGGTGCGTACCGCCTTCGTGCGTATTGATGTTGTTGGCAAACGCCAGCACCGAATCCGAGTACCCGGTGTTCCACTGCATGGCGACCTCCGCCATGCCCTCGTCACCTTTGGACTCG
>JAVEVF010000122.1:0-4099 GCA_034005175.1 Coriobacteriia bacterium
GCAAGAGCGCGCTGCCGAGCAGGTCGCCGAGGAGGCCACCGAGCCTGCGTTCGCCTGCGTCTTTGTAGATTGAGATGCACCGCGAGAGCGGCGGCTCGAACGAGCCTGCGCATACGCCGGCCTCAAACGCAGGCTCGGCGCGCCAGCACTCGGTGCATACGAGATGCCCGTACGGCGCCCCGCACCGCGCGCACGCTCCCGCCATCTCGATGAGCGGAAGCTCAGCGCGGCATCTCTCACACAGAAGCTGGCCGGGCAGGTCGCAACCCGCACAGCGAGTGGGGAGCACGAGTTCGAGCAGCGCCGACCACACCATCGTGCGAGCACCGGTCCTCCGGCCCACAAAGCCTTGACACCGCCGCCAGCGGGCAGCGGTGTCAAGAACCTAGCAGACGCGTGTGAACCGAAACTTACCTATTTCGCACGCAGCTCATCGAGCGCGCCGGCGCCCTTGCAGACCTCGGCAAGCGACTCACCATACTCGGGCCGCGCCACACCGTTCTCGGTGATGATGGCCGTGATGTACTTGGCAGGCGTGAGGTCGAACGCCGGGTTGAAGATCTCCACGCCAGGCGGTGCCACCTGAAACCAGCCATCGAACTGGTACCCTCCGCCTTTGCGGCTGAGCTGCATCTGATGGCCGCGCGTCATGGGCATCGTGTACGAGCCGCTCTCGGTGAGGGAGTCAAACGCCTGGCAGGCTTCTTTGGAGTCCGGCTCGAAGATGCCCGAGGCGGTGACGCCCGCCACCTCAGCGGGGTCGCGCACTTCGACCTCGATCTCCTCTCCGCTTGCGATGGTGAGATCGATGGACGAAGTGGGCGCGGCGACGTAAAATGGAATCTTGTGTTCATGCGCGAGCACGGCAAGGCCGTACGTGCCTATCTTGTTCGCCACATCCCCGTTGGCGGCGATGCGGTCCGCGCCTACGATGACCGCGTCCACCTCCCCCGCCTTCATGACCGCTGCAGCCGCACCATCGACGATGAGCGTTGCAGGGATGTCTGCCACGCGAAGCTCCCAGGCGGTGAGCCGAGCCCCTTGCAGCACGGGGCGCGTCTCATCCACCCACACGCGCTCGATCTTACCTTGCTCATGAGCCGTGTATACGACGCCAAGCGCGGTGCCGTAGTACGCGGTAGCAAGCGAGCCGGCGTTGCAGTGTGTGAGCACCGAGGTGTTCTCGGCCAGCAGCTCAGCACCGTTCGCACCGATGGCACGGTTGCGCGCCTCGTCCTCGTCTTGCATGGCGAGCGCCTCTTTGAGCATGAGGTCTCGCAGGTCATCGACGGGGAGCTTGCGGTTGTCCATGACGAGATGCCGGATGCGCTCCACACCCCAGGTGAGGTTGGCCGCGGTGGGCCGAGTGGCCACGATCTCTTGGGCCGCGAGGTCGAGAGAGCGCAAGAACTCGCGGTCATCAAAGAGGTCCCATGACTCCTCAGTCATCCACAGCGCAAGCCCTAAGGCGCCGGCGACACCCAGTGCAGGCGCGCCACGGACCGCAAGCGTCTTGATAGCGGTGCACAGGTGCTTGTAGCTCGAACACACCAGCACATCTCCGACAAGCGGAAGCCGCGTCTGATCCACGAGCATGACCTTCCCGTCTTCCCACCAGATGGTGCGGGGGATGTTCTCAAGCGCCATGCGATGACCTCCTTGACGTGATTCCAGGTGCCGATGCGGTACACGTACGAGACACCCCAGCGCGGTCGCGCCGGCCGGGGCGCTCGCCAAGCTGCTAGACCGTGCCCTCCTGCCATGATGCGAGGTAGCGCTGCTGCTCTTCGGTGAGCGTGTCGATAGACACACCCATCGTCTCAAGCTTTAGCGCTGCGATGCCCTCGTCGATGTCGCGTGGGACGGGGTAGACGCCGGGCTTCATCGACGCATGGTTCTTCGCCATGTACCCGGCGGAAAGCGCCTGGTTGGCGAAGGACATATCCATGACCGAGGCGGGATGACCCTCGGCACACGCGAGGTTGACGAGACGGCCATCGGCAAGCAGGTAGATGAGCCGGCCATCGGCCATAGTGAACTCCTCGACAAGCGGGCGCGCCTCACGCACCGAGACCGCCTTCTCGCGTAGGTGTGCGATGTTGATCTCGCAGTTGAAGTGGCCCGAGTTGCAGATGATGGCACCGCTCTTGAGCGCCGCGAACATCGGCTCGTCGATAACGTTGATGTCGCCGGTGACCGTCACCCACACGTCGCACTGAGCGGCGGCCTCGACCGCGGGCATGACTCGGTAGCCGTCCATGACAGCCTCAAGCGCGCGCAGCGGGTCGACTTCGCACACGATGACATTGCCGCCAAGACCGCTTGCACGCATGGCGATCCCTCGGCCACACCAGCCATAGCCCGAGACGACCACGGTGCGGCCCGCAAGCAAGCGGTTCGTGGCGCGGATGATGCCGTCAAGCGTTGACTGGCCCGTGCCGTAACGGTTGTCGAAGAGGTGCTTGGTGTCTGCGTCGTTCACCGAGATGATGGGGTAGCGCAGGGCGCCGTCGGCAGCCATGGCCTTCAGGCGGATGACCCCTGTGGTTGTCTCCTCGGTGCCACCGATGATGTCGGCAAGCGCCTCGGGGCGCTCGGCGTGGATGCGTCCCACGACATCGGCACCGTCATCCATCGTGATATGCGGCGCATGGTCGATGGCGGCATCGATGTGCGCATAGTAGGTCTCGGTATCCTCGCCCTTGATGGCGTAGGTGCGAATCCCGTATTCCGAGACAAGCGCAGCGGCCACGTCATCTTGCGTGGACAGCGGGTTGCTCGCGCAAAGCACGATGTCACCACCGCCTGCGGCAAGCGTGCGCATGAGGTTCGCCGTCTCGGTAGTGACGTGCAGACACGCGCTCACACGCAACCCTGCAAGCGGCTTGTCTCGCTCGAACCGCTCGCGGATGGACGCGAGCACTGGCATGTCGACATCGGCCCACTCGATCCGAGCCTTGCCTGCCGCAGCCAATGCGGGGTCTTTCACGTGATGATCCATGCGCAAATCCTCCTCAGGGGTGATGCAAGCAATCGTCTGGGGGTGGCATCTAGGCCGAGTGGCTCAGAGCCGTTCAAGTATAGCAGGCAGCAGCCGCAGCAAGTCCTCTCCTGCCTGGCGACCACGCTCAAGTACCTCAGCATGCGATATCTCGGCGTCAGCCGCGATGTTGGTGACAAGCGAGATGCCGAGGACGCGCATGCCGAACGCCCGTGCAACGATGACCTCAGGGACTGTCGACATGCCCACGACGTCGGCACCGATCCGGCGCAGGTAGCGCACCTCGGCCGGCGTCTCGTAGTTGGGGCCAAGCAACCCAGCGTACACGCCTGGCACGAGCGAGATGTCGAGCTCACTGGCAGCAACGAGCGCGGTTGCCACAAGCGCAGGGTCATACGCGTCGTGCAGCGGCACAAACGGTGTGCCGCCGGGTGGGCCCGGCCAGCCCACGAGCGGGCTGTCGCCGGTGAGGTTGATGTGGTCGGTGATGAGAACAAGTCCGCCAGTGGCGACGGCATCACTCACGCCACCGGCAGCGTTGGTGACCACAAGCGTCGTTGTCCCGAGTGCCGCCGCCAAACGCGCCGGCCAGGCAGCCTGGAGGGCGGAGAGCCCCTGGTAGCGATGCACTCTTCCAGCGAAGGCTGCGACGCGCTTGCCTGCAAGCGTGCCGATGACAAGCGTGCCCGCGTGCCCTGCCACCTCCCCTGCGCCTGGATACTCCGGAAGCTCCGCGAACTCAGCCGAGTACTCGGCATCTACGGCATCCGAGAACGCGGAGAGCCCCGAACCTAAGATGAAGGCAGCCTCAACGGGCGCCACACGAGAAAGCTCGTGACCGCCGAGCGCAAGTTCGAGTCGGTTAACCATGTATCCCCTACTTCGTCACATCGAGCGCGTCGATCACCACGTTGAGCCCCTTGGACTGAGGGTCTTTGGTGGCGGTGGGGCGTATCTCGATGGTGTGCTTTCCGTACGGGAGGGTCTTTGACTCCCACACCCTCTCGCGCCAGCCCACGGTCCCCCTCTGGGAGACGGTGGATTGCAGCACCCCGTCGATGTAGACGCGGGCACGCCCGTACCCGCCGGTCTTAGGCC
>JAVEVF010000123.1:0-4057 GCA_034005175.1 Coriobacteriia bacterium
GAACCGCAGATCGGCGTCCTGATCTCGAACCCTTTAGGGTCGGTCCGCAGGTATCCCCCTCGGTCGCTGAACCGCTCGAAGCCTTCGATGTACCACCGTTTGTTCTTGATGCCGAGGTCCCCTACCCGCAGGCTTGCGTAGTCGCTCTCGATGACAGGCAGCTCGCTGATCACCCTGTCGAACTCGTCGAACGTGGAGTTGAAGAAATCACAGAAGCAGCCGTCCCCGTTCACAGCCGGGAACTCGTGCTCGATACCGAATCTGAAATCACTTAGGGAAAGCAGCGTGACCTCCAAGTATCAGGGCCGACACGGCAGATTGATTGTCTCCCATATGTGCGCCGGAGAACACTGGAAACGGGTTACCGATTCCTTTCAGAACCGGCCTGGGTGACCCCCCGCTCCTACCTCACCCTCACCGTGTCGTACTTCGCAGACCAGGTCGCGGCATGCTTCGAGTCGGCGGGGGCATAGGCCCTGAGGCGCCAGGTGCCCCTGTTGAGTCTCACCCGGCGATGGTGAAATCTTTCGTAGTCATGACAGGTACAGGCGTCTGCGAGCCCATCGGCTTGGTAGTAGTACTCGAATTGGGACCCCAGCGCAGAGAGTACAGCTTGTACGGTTGGCCCGGCTCCAGCTGGCCGGTTCGATAGTCTCCGAGGGTATCCCTCATCGTCGTTGCGATCATACTCCCCACCAGCGTCGCAAGCGGTGACGTGGCGCCCTGGACACCGAAGTCGCCATTCGTTGTCACGGCACCTTTGATCGCGCTCTTATGTCAATCGTCCATGGTCATATGAACGGTTCCACACGAGCATCCCTGCCAAGGCGATCGCCATCGCTTCGTCAGGTTTCTGTTCGGCCGATTGCCCTATCAGGAAGAATGAAGCTTTTGCCCCTTTGTCCACAAGGATATCTAGTGGCGATCTCACGTCTTCCGGCGCGTCATCGAAGGTGAGTGCTATGTGTGGGTGAGACGTCGACAGCGTACCAGACGCCGTGCTCACGGGTGGTAACAGGAGCATGACCGCAATGCCGAAGACGACTGTTCTTCTGAGCGCTCGCATCATCTACCTCTACCGGACTTCCACTTGGATACTTTCCCCTTGATTTTAGGTCAGATGCTGCGCAAGCGCCCCTTTACTCCACGGCGAACCACTCTGGTCCTCTCACCAAACCTTGCGATCTGACGGTTGTGATTCTCGTCACAGTCGGGCCATAAAAGGCCCGGAGTGGCGATGGCTTTGCTTTGGGAAGCACGGAGTGCCGAGCGCCATCAGCCGGAGCGTTCGGCTTCAGGAGACCCACGAAAGCTACTCGCACGGAGGTATTTTATGCATCGCATCCGCACGAAAAGTCTCGCACGCACATTCCTGTCGTTCCTTCTCATTCTCGCACTGGGGCTCACGATTCCCATGCTTGGTTCGACCGATGAAGCGTCCGCTCGAAGCCGAAGAAGATACAAGCACAGCACCTACTCGCAGAAGTAT
Organism: Coriobacteriia bacterium; assembly: GCA_034005175.1. Classification (GTDB taxonomy): domain Bacteria; phylum Actinomycetota; class Coriobacteriia; order Anaerosomatales; family SLCP01; genus JAVEVF01. The sequence goes on from JAVEVF010000123.1 coordinate 1,490, forward strand.
CGTTCTGTCAAAAAGATGACCAAAAAGGTGCAGAAATCGAAACCGGCCTCTGCACCGGCGCCCAAGCCCGCTCCGATACCCGTCCCGGCTCCTGCTCCCACCCCGGCTCCTGCTCCCACCCCGGCTCCTGCTCCTGCTCCCACTCCGGCCCCCGAACCTGCTCCCAAACCAGCCCCTGCTCCCACTCCGGCCCCGGTGCCCACGCCAAGCTCTGACTTCCTTCTCGGCGTCTTTGTGGAAGGAGCCCCCTCGAACATCTCTCTGATCACGAGCCTCGAGTCGAAGATCGATAAGAAGTTCTCTGTGATCAACTATTTCCAGACCACTTCGCAAGGGTTCACGCGCACTGCGGCAACAAACGCCGCCAACCACGGTTCGGTCCCGTTGATCACCCTTGAGTTCTGGGATCCCTCGAGGGGCGTGAACCAGCCTGCGTTCAGTCTGAAGCAGATCTCCGGCGGTGCACACGACAACTACCTGCGGACGTACGCTCGCGATGCCAAAGCGTTCGGTAAGACCGTCTGGTTGCGCCCGTTGCACGAGATGAACGGCAACTGGTATCCGTGGGGTGGCACCGTCAACGGCAACAATCCATCCGATTTCACCTCGGCATGGCGGCACATCGTCAACATCTTCAGAGAAGAAGGCGCCACCAACGTCAAGTTCATGTGGTGCCCGAACGCCGAAAGCGTTCCCAACACCTCGGCGAACTCCATCTCCGCTTACTGGCCTGGCGATGACTACGTCGACTATCTGTCGATCGACGGATACAACGCCGGCGTCTCGTCCACATCTGCGTGGCGCTCGTTCAGCAGTGTCTTCAGTGCCTCATATGCGGCAGTGACCAAGCTGTCCGCCAAACCGGTCTACATCGCCGAGATAAGCTGTTCTCCCGATGGTGGCAACAAGGCAACCTGGATCTCAGACATGTTCCGAGTCCTCCCCACGCAGTTCCCGCGCATCAAGGGCGTCGTGTGGTTCAACAAGAACAGTTCGCGTGACTGGCGCATCGAAAGCAGTTCCGAGAGCCTGGCAGCATTCAAGGCGGCCGTCTCGGCCCTCTAAGCAGACGCCCCCGAACATGCGCATGCATGACGAAGGCCGCCGGACGAATCCGGCGGCCTTCGATTTCATCTGGCGGAGAGCCAGGGATTCGAACCCTGGGTACGGTTCAAAGCCGCACACACGATTTCCAGTCGTGCTCCTTCAACCACTCGGACAGCTCTCCGTGATCGCGCTTTGAGCGCAACGGCGAGTATACCCAGCCGCCGTTCGTGCGGCAATCCGCTCTCATGCGGGTGACCCTTCACCGCCACACAAAAGAGCGGACCCTCGGCCAGGGTGGGTGGTCGAGGGTCCGCTCATGCGCCAGGTGCCCGGACAAAGCACCAGTGGAGCCCTATGTGGACTTGCCAGGGAAAACGACGACCTTGCCGCTTTCGACATCAGCCTCGTGACGCTCGCTGGCCGTGCCGTGGATACGCATCCATATCTCGTCGATGTTGGCGGGCAATCTCCCATCGAGTTTGCTGACCACGATGATCGTGAGCAGCGCAATCGGGAAGGTGAAGATGACCGGGAAGGTCAAGGCACCCAGAAATCCCATGATCCCGGTGGACGGAATCATCTTCAGGGCCATGAGGATGTTCAGGAAGATGATGCCGATGGAGCTGAGCAGACCTACAAGCATACCGGCGATGGCGCCTCTCTCAGTCGTGCCTTTCCACCAGATGCCTGTCAGGAGCATAGGCACGAATGCCGAAGCCCCTACCGAGAATGCCCAGGTCACCATCATAGCGATGAGCGCCGGGTAGGCTTTGTCCAGCCCGGAAGCCGGAATAGCGAGGCCAAGACCGAGAGCGAGCAGAGCGAAGCTGACGACAGATATCTTGGCAACCGCGACACGCTTGGCTTCCGGGGCGTTCTTGTTCACATACTTCTCGTAGACGTCATGGCCGATAGCCGAGGCTGCTGCGATGAGCAGGCCGCCGATAGTGGAGAACATCGCGGCAAACGCACCGGCGGTCACGATGCCCATGAGCCAATCGCCGCCCAGAAGCTGCCCGATCGCCGGCATAAGCTGGTCGGACTTGACCAAGATGCCGTCGACCAGGGGAGCCGTGGCGGTATAGGTGCCTTTCGCTGCCGCGTCGGCGATCATCCCGCGACCGGCAAGGCCGACGATCGGCGCAAAGATGTAGAATGTGCCGATAAAGACAAGCACCCAGAACGTCGACCTGCGCGCGGCCGCACCAGACGGGTTGGTGTAGTAGCGGTTCAGGATGTGCGGGAGCCCCGCCGTGCCCAGGACAAGCGCGAGCACCATCGAGAATTGATCGAGCGGGTTGTATCGATGGCCCGGTTCCCCGAAGAGCATGTCGCGCAATGTGTGCAGCTTGTTACCTTGTGTGAGTAGCACATCGATCTTGGTCGTAGCCTCCTCCGGCGTGTCCTGAACCCCGTTCACCGTCTCCATCACAGCTGCGAACGACTCAGACTGCATGGTCTTCTCGGCATTGGCCATGATCGTCTTGGGGTTACCCGCATCGTCGAGCGCGGGTTCGCCGG
>JAVEVF010000027.1:0-19157 GCA_034005175.1 Coriobacteriia bacterium
TGCGTGACGGCAAGGTGAACGACATGGTGCTCGCGAGCGTGGCGCCGTCCCGCGACGACCTTGCTGTGTTATACGGGGTGCTCAAGGAACTCGACGATCTCAGCCCCGAGGGGTTCGAGATCACCAATGCCGAGCTTGCCGAGCGCGTCGTCGCCCGACGCAAGGGTTCAACGATGAATGACCGCGGAGTCTCTGCGGGAATCGGCGTCTTTCGGGAGCTTGGGCTTGTGGAAGGAGAGGGGCACGGCGCGTTTCGCAGATTGCGCGTCGCTCCGGTGGCGGACAAGGTCGAACTGCAGTCTTCGGTACGCTATGCGGAGGGTCTTGAAGAGATAGCCGAGTTCCAGCAGTTCCGTGAATGGGTGCTGCAAGCGCCACCAGATGAGTTGCTTGCCCGGTTCAACCGACCTATCCTGCCAACACAGCGCTGAGGCGAGGAGGAAGAACGTGTCCGCGACGATCGAGCAGATAGAGGCGCAGGTCAGGGAGTACAACCCTACCGCCGACCTCACGGGGCTCGATGAGGCGTACGCGTTTGCTGTTGCAGCTCATGAGGGCCAGTCGCGCAAGTCCGGCGAACCGTTCGTGATCCATCCCATCGAAGTCTGTCTCATCCTCGCCGAGCTGCATCTCGATACCGCAACGCTCATGGCTGCTCTCCTGCATGACGTCGTGGAGGACTCCTCACATGAGCTTTCCGAGATCGCCGAGCGCTTCGGCGATGAGGTCGCTGAGCTCGTGGATGGCGTCACCAAACTCGGCCGCATAGAATTCGAGACGCTTTCTGAGGCCCAAAGCCAGAACATGCGCAAGATGCTCATCGCGATGGCCAAGGACATCCGTGTCATTCTCATCAAGCTCGCCGACCGCTTGCACAACATGCGGACGCTTTCTGCCCTGCCCGAGGAGCGCAGGCGTGACAAGGCTGTCGAGACGATGGAGATCTACGCGCCGCTCGCTCACCGCCTCGGCATCTCAAGCATCAAGTGGGAACTTGAGGATCTGGCGTTCTACTACCTTGAGCCACGCAAGTTCCACCAGGTGCAGAAGATGGTGGCCGAGAGCATCGCAGCACGTGAATCATACCTGCGCCAGGTCATCGACCAGCTGCAGGAGGAACTCGGCGAAGTGGGCATCGAAGCGGAGATATCCGGTCGCCCCAAGCACCTTTACAGCATCTATCAGAAGATGGCGCACAAGGGTAAGGACTTCAACGAGATCTACGACCTCATCGCGCTTCGGGTGATCGTGGACTCGGTCAAAGACGTCTACGGGGCGCTTGGCACGGTGCATAGCATATGGAAGCCGGTACCGGGGCGTTTCAAGGACTACGTGGCTATGCCCAAGTTCAACATGTACCAGTCCTTGCACACCACCGTCATCGGGCCTGCCGGGCGCCCGCTCGAGATACAGATGCGCACCGAGGAGATGCACCGCACCGCCGAGTACGGCATCGCGGCGCATTGGCGGTATAAGGAGGGTGGACGTGGCGACGAGACCTTCGACGAGCGGCTCTCGTGGCTAAGACAGATGCTGGAGTGGCAGACTGAGCTCAAGGACCCTCGCGAGTTCATGGAGGCACTCAAGATCGACCTGTTCGAAGACGAGGTCTTCGTCTTCACGCCCAAAGGAGACGTGCGCTCTGTGCGCAGAGGCTCCACGCCCATCGATTTCGCGTATGCCATCCACACCGAGGTCGGGCACCACTGTGTGGGAGCGAAGGTGAATGGCGCCATCGTACCGCTCGGCTACGAACTTCAGATGGGGGATCGCGTCGACATCCTCACGAACAAGAACTCGCGCCCGTCACGTGACTGGCTGAACGTCGTCAAGACCTCCTCGGCACGCAGCAAGATTCGCAGCTACTTCAGCAAGGTGAGCCGAGAGGACGACCTGCAACGGGGACGCGACGAGCTTGTCAAAGTGATGCGCAAACACGGGCTTGGCGTGAGTTCGCCGGTGGCCAATCGCGCGCTGGAGGCCGTGGCGCACGAGATGAACCTCCAGGAATCCGATGACCTTCTCGCACACATCGGCGCGGGAAAGGTCTCTGCCAAGCAAATCGCCGGAAAGATGCTGAAGATCATGGCTGCCGAGGGGCCAAAGGCCCCCGAGCCTGAGCCCGAGCAACCCCTGCCGCTCACCACTCCCATGACGCCGCCGCGCTCCAAGCGCCGCAGGGCTGGCGGCGGTGTGAAAGTGAAAGGGATCGATGATGTGCTCGTGCGCCTTGCGCGCTGCTGCAATCCCGTCCCGGGAGATGACATCGTGGGCTTCGTCACGCGAGGCCGAGGGGTATCAGTGCACCGGCGCGACTGCTCCAACGCGGCAGACCTGCTCCGCTCGCCTGAGCGCATCATCGATGTCGAGTGGGACAAGGGAGCCGAGTCGACGTATCAGGTCGAGATCGTCATCGAGGCCGTCGACCGCATGCGCTTGTTGCAGGAGGTCACCTCGACGCTCGCTGAATCTGGCGTGAACATCCTTTCGGCACACGTAGCTACCGACAAAGGCGGTATCTCTACGATGCGTTTCTTGTTCGAGCTTGGAAACATGGACCAGCTTCAGTCGGTGATGCGCGAGGTGCGTGCCATTGACGGCGTGTTTGAGGTGGTGCGGGCGATGCCCGGCGAGGGCGGCCACCGCACGAGGGGCCGACGCACGTGAGGGTGTGCAGACTCGTACTCGGCGTGCTTGAGACCAACTGCTGGATCGTCGATGACGGTGTGGGCGGACCGGCAATCGTGATCGACCCTGCCGATGACGTTGCATCCGTGCTCGGCGCGCTCGACGGCGCTGATGTCGCTGCCATCGTGCTCACGCATGGGCATTTCGACCACCTCGGCGCGGCAGCGGAGTTGGTGAAGGCGACGGCGGCGCCCTTGTGCGTGCACGGGGACGACGCGCCTTTCATCACGTCTGCAGCAGGCACTGGAGGTGCGATGTTCGGCTTCGATCACTATGCGCCTGAGGCCGATCGCTTGCTTGCCGACGGTGATCTCATCGAGGCTGGTGCTGTGTCGCTGAAGGTCATACATACACCGGGTCACACCCCTGGGTGCATCTGTCTATACGTCTCGGGCCATCTCTTCAGCGGGGACACCTTGTTCGCGGGAGCCGTCGGGCGCACCGATCTTCCTCGAGGCGATGGGCGAGCGATGCGCCACTCCATAGCAGCGGCGATAGCTCCTTTGCCTGACGAGACAGCTGTTCATCCCGGGCATGGCCCAGACACGACCATCGGCCGCGAGCGCCGCGTCAATGTGTTCTTCCCGCGGGCCTGATGATTGGCTGTCGGGCGTGGTCTTCGGCGGTGGCTTGCTGCATAATCAAAGGTTCGGACGCATCTACGAATGCCCATGTGACCTCCCGAGGAGGATGACAGACGCCTGATGAACGCACGTGCTCCCAAGGGCACCACCGACATGCTTCCCCAGACCGCTCGAGCGTGGGAGTACCTCACGCGCACTGCACAGCGGATCTTCGCGCTGTACGGCTACGAGCCCGTGTACACGCCGCTCTTCGAGCATACCGAGGTCTTCACGCGCGGCATCGGTGAGGCCACCGATATCGTGAGCAAGGAGATGTACACGTTTGAGGACCGTTCCGGCCGCAGTCTCACCCTGCGTCCCGAGGGAACGGCGAGCGTCGTTCGCGCTGCACTCGAGCACAACCTCGTTCCGCAGGGCTCTTCGGCCAAGCTTTACTATGCTGGCCCGATGTTTCGCTATGAACGCCCCCAAAAGGGTAGGATGCGGCAGTTCTGGCAGGTGGGTCTTGAGATCTTGGGTGCAGCAGAGCCCAGTGCTGATGCCGAGGCCATCGTTGCCCTGTGGCGGCTCTATGAGGCTCTCGGCATCCCTGCACGCAACATGCGGTTGCTGCTGAACTCCATGGGCGACGCCCAGTGCCGTCCCGCGTACCGCGAGAAGGTGGCGGTCTACATCCGCGCGCACGCTTCGGAGCTGTGCAGTGAGTGTCAGCGCCGCGCGGATACCAACCCGCTTCGTGCGTTTGACTGCAAGAATCCCGGGTGCGTAGAGGTGATGGGAGGCGCGCCTCTCCTGCGTGATGAGCTGTGTGAGCCGTGTGCGGCGCATTACGCACAGGTGAAGGCGTACCTTGACGGGCTTGAGATTCCGTACACAGAAGAGCCCAAGCTCGTGCGCGGCCTTGATTACTACACGCGTACCGTCTTCGAGGTGCAGGCCGACGCCGGCCTTGGCGCCCAGAACGCGATCGGCGGTGGTGGGCGCTACGACCGCCTGATGGAGGAGTACGGTGGCAAGCCAACGCCGGGGCTGGGTTGGGCTCTGGGTTTCGAGCGAACGCTGCTTGCGATGGAGGCTGCTGGTGCGGCGGTCCCCGCGCCGCCATTGGCCGAGGTGTACGTCGCACGCGTGGACTCGACTGTGGCAGCAGAGGCCTTCGCGATGGCAACGCTTCTTCGCGACGCGGGTATCGCTGTCGATCTCGACCACGTGGGTCGCTCGCTCAAGTCGCAGTTCAAGCAGGCCGGCCGGCTCGGTGCGCGGGCAGTGGTGATCGTCGGGCCTGATGAGCTCGCTGCAGGCGAGGCCACCCTGCGTGACATGGAGAGCAAAGAAGAGACCCGTGTCGCACTCGGCGAGATCACCGGCGCGGTCAGGCAGATACTAAGCTAGGAGGCACCACCCATGCTCGACACGCGTCATTCGATTCGCACGCACGCATGTGGCTCGCTCGGCAGGACCCACGAAGGGCAAAGCGTCACGCTTGCCGGATGGGTGCATCGGCGTCGTGACCACGGCGGGCTCATCTTCGTCGACCTTCGCGATCGCTCGGGCATTGTGCAGTGCACGTTCAGTCCAGAGGTGACCGAGGCGTTTGACGCTGCGGAGCACCTCCGACCCGAATGGGTGGTGGAGCTTGCGGGAGAGGTGCGAGCGCGGCCCGAGGGGACCGAGAACCCCGAGATGGCGACGGGTGAGATTGAGATCGCCGTCACGGGCGTGACCGTTCTCAACACCGCCGCAACCCCGCCATTCGAGGTCGAAGACGGCATTGACACCGATGAGATCACGCGCATGCGTTACCGTTACATCGATATCCGGCGTCCAGAGATGCTCAAGACCTTGCTCTTGCGTGACCGCGTGACTCAAAGCTTCCGCCGTGCCCTCGGCGATCGGGGCTTTGTCGAGGTGGAGACGCCCGTGCTGACGAAGTCCACCCCCGAGGGCGCACGTGACTTCATCGTCCCCAGCCGGATGAATCCAGGCAAGTTCTACGCGCTGCCGCAGTCCCCGCAGCTCTTCAAGCAACTTCTCATGGTGGCTGGCATCGATCGCTACTACCAGATCGCACGGTGCTTCCGCGACGAAGACCTGCGTGCTGATCGCCAGCCGGAGTTCACTCAGATCGATATCGAGATGTCCTTCTGCACCCAAGACGATGTCCTCGGCGTGATGGAAGAGATCATGGCCGAGGTGATGGCGGGCTCAGGGTTCGAGTGGCCCGAGACTCTTTCGCGCCTGACGTACGCCGAGGCGATGGACCGGTTCGGCTCCGACCGCCCCGATACGCGGTTCGACATGGAGCTCTGCGACATCTCGGAGGTGTTCGCGCACTCCGAGTTCAAGGTCTTCTCGGCTGCCTTGGGTGCTGGCGGCGTCATCAAGTCCATCAGCGTGCCCGGCGGCGGCAGCTGGAGCCGCAGCAGGATCGACGCGCTCAACCAGCTTGCTGTGGACGCCGGTGCTAAGGGTCTTGCGTGGGTGGCCTTCGGTGAGGACGACGAGGTGCGTTCGCCGATTGCGAAGTTCTTCTCGGAAGGTGAAATGGCGGGCTTGCGGGAGGCGCTGGAGATCGAACCCGGCGACCTCGCGCTCATAGTCGCGGATGCGAGAGGTACGGCAAACGAGGTCCTGGGGGAGCTGCGCGCGCACCTCGGCACCGAGCTCGGCCTGGCGAAACCTGGGCTGCATCCGCTTTGGGTGGTGGACTTCCCGCTGCTGAAGTGGGATGAGGACGAGGAGCGCTGGACGGCTGTGCACCACCCGTTCACACGGCCCTTCGACGCCCATCTCGACAGGCTCGAGTGCGATCCGGGAAGCGTGCTGTCCTACTCGTACGACCTGGTGGTGAACGGGCTTGAGATCGGTGGGGGCACGCTGCGTGTGCACGATCGAGCTCTACAAGAACGCTTGTTTGCCATCATGGGGCTCGAGGCCGCCGAGAAGTTCGGCTTCCTACTTGAAGCGCTTGGTTCCGGCGCGCCTCCCCACGGCGGGATCGCCTTCGGGTTCGACCGTTTGGTGATGGTCCTCGCAGGCGGGCATTCCATCCGTGACGTGATCGCGTTTCCCAAGACGAGCTCAGGTGCCTGCCCGCTCACGGGGGCGCCAGACACGGTCTCTGCACGCCAGCTCAAGGAAGTGCACCTATCAACCGATTAATCCGCACAAGAACGGTGTTTGTTACCGCGTGCACCACACGCTACACTGAAGATGTACTTCGCCTTGCACGTGGCTTCGACAATAGCGGCTGAACCAACACTGATAGTACGGGAGCCTCATCATCCCACGGCGAATAGGTATCCTCTTCGGGGGAAGCTAGAAACCGGCGGTGCGGGCACCCACCTGCCAAGGCAGGTTCATCCGGTCGGAGACACGGCAAGGCGAGGTCGTGTACGGCGCCTGAGTGGAGGAGCGGAAGATGCGCAAGGCAATCGCAGCAATCATCGCGGCAATGCTTGCACTGACGCTGGTCGCATGTGGTGGGGGAGCGCAGGACAAGGAGGCCGAGCAGACACCCGAAGCGGGTGCCGAGGCCGAGGCACCACCTGCCGAGTCTGAGTCCGTCGCCGAGCCCTGGCCCGAGGACGAGCAGGTGTATGAGGCGTTCCCTGTCGCTCCTGAGGTAGGGGTTCCTACCGAGATTCAGTCACGTCTTGACGCCGGACGCCCGATGATCGTCGTCTTCTACGATGAGTCGCAGAAGACCACTGACGATCAAGAAGAGGTCATCCGCACTGTCACCGATATGTATCGAGGGCTGGTAGACGTCGTCTCCTTCAACATCGGGACGTACATCACGAGAGACTCCAAAGGCGAGATCTCTGTCAGGCCTGACATCGACGCGGATGAGGCGGCCAAGAAGGTTGCAGCGCTGATCTCCGCCGAGGGTCTCGATATCCGCCTCACGCCGTTCACGGCTGTGGTCGACGGTCAAGGCTACGTCACGTGGCGCCACCGCGGGATCGGTGACGCCAAGATCCTCGAGCGAGAGGTGCTGCGGGTCACGCAGTGAGGGCCGGTGGACTCTCTCTTCGACGAGCAGGCCGATCAAGCGCGTGAACAGGGGGCGCCACTCGCGGCGAGGATGCGGCCGCGTTCACTCGATGAGTTTGTCGGGCAGAGTGTAGCCGTCGGGCCAGGAACGCTCCTTCGGCGCTCCATCGAGCGCGACGAGCTTACGCCCTTCATCCTGTATGGCCCTCCAGGAACGGGAAAGACGAGTCTCGCGCGCATCATCGCCGGTGCTACCCGTGCGCACTTCGCCGAGGTCTCGGCGGTGACTTCAGGGGTAGCCGACATCCGGGCGGCCATTGAGGGTGCTCGGCGCCGCCTTGGCGAGACCGGACAGCGCACCATCCTGTTTGTCGACGAGATACACCGCTTCTCCAAGTCGCAACAGGACGCGTTGCTTCATGCTGTCGAGGACAACCTCGTCGTGCTCGTAGGCGCGACGACAGAAAACCCCTTCTTCGAGGTGAATGCGCCGCTCATCAGCCGTTCGCGCGTCGTGGAACTCACGCCGCTCTCAGACGAAGATGTCCGCGCGATCATCAGGCGAGCGCTCGTCGACGAACGAGGGCTCGCGGGAGCAGTGGGGCTGCAGGACGACGCAGAGGACCTGCTCGTGAAGCTCGCTGGAGGGGATGCGAGGGTAGCGCTTTCCACCTTAGAGTTCGCGGCTTCAAGTGCCGGCGTGTCCGATGCGTCGGTGGAGTCTGGCATGCGTTTGACCGCCGATGACATCGTCAAAGCCGCTCCCACCCGCATCCTGCCCTACGACAAGGACGGTGACGTTCACTACGACGTCATCTCGGCGTTCATCAAGTCCATGCGCGGGTCGGATCCCGACGCTGCCGTATACTGGCTCGCTCGCATGATGCATGGCGGCGAGGATCCCAAGTTCATAGCGCGACGTATCTTGATATTCGCCTCCGAGGATATCGGGAACGCCGATCCACAGGCATTGCTCGTCGCGCATGCAGCGGTGAAAGCAGCTGAGTTCATAGGATGGCCGGAGTGCCGCATCAACCTCGCTCAGGCCGCTGTGTACATGGCTCTTGCGTCGAAGTCCAATGCATCCATCGTCGCGGTCGACAAGGCGCTGGCCGAGGTCCGAGAGGGGCCTGCTCGGCCGGTCCCCAACCACCTGCGGGACAGAAGCAATCCGGGAGCGAGACAGCTCGGCAGGGGAGAGGGCTACATCTACCCTCACAGCCATCCTGAGCAGGGTCGCTCGCAGCGCTATCTGCCCGAAGGGCTTGAGCGTGGGGGGTTCTGGAAGCCGGGGTCACAAGGGTGGGAAGCGAAGCGCACGAATGAGCCTTCGACCACCGCTGATATGGAGTGCGAGCGCGACGGCTGAACGGCGATTCTCTGCTACACTCTAGCGACGTCATCGGATGTTTGAGGGGTGTGTCGTGGGAGTGGCTGAGGGGCTCGTCATCGCGCTTATCGTTGCGGGCCTAGCCGTCTGCGGATTTCTTGTGTTCGCGCTGGTCGAGGCCGTAAAGACGCTTCGGTCGATGCGCGTGCTCAGCGATGATATGGGCCAGCGTATCCCCCCACTCATCGACAAGATCGATGTGACGGTCGACGCGCTCAACGCCGAGATGCTGCGAGTCGATGCCATCATCGACGACTTCGAGCAGATCTCATCACGGGTAAGCAACACCGTCTCGACCGTGCAGGACGCGGTCAGTGCACCCGCGAACGCGGTCTCGTCGGCGGGTGAACGCATCCGTGTGGCGTGGAATCGCGCTCGGCATGCTCGCACAGCATCTTCGCCAGCACCGGAAGATCACTAGGTCCAACCGGAGGAACGATGTCAGCAGATCGTGTGTCACTCACAATCCCACCTCGTGCCGAGTACGCGAAAGCCGTGCGTATGACTGCATCGGCACTCGTCAGCCGCATGGGCGCGACCTACGATGACCTCGACGATGTGCGCATCGCCGCCGAGGAGCTGTTCGTGTACGCATGCGATCACGCCGATGAGGGCAGCGAGGTCACGATGGAGTTCCTCCTCGGGGACGAGGATGTGACGATGTCTGTGCGGCTACCGCAAGGCGTGCGTGCGACAGACGAGGACGCCGAGCGTGATGCCGCTTATGCGACGTTCATTCTGCAGTCGGTCTCCGACCACTACCAGCTTTCCTCGGATCTTGATGGTCTGTATCTCAAGGTCGTCAAACACCTCGCTGCAGGGCTAGACGATGCCGGTAGCTAAGGGAAGCACGCGGGGACACTCCCGCAAACTGACGTGGGACAAGCAGCTCACGAGGGAGCTCTTTCGCCGGTACCGATTCAACGGCGACGAGGCTGCTCGCGACGAACTCATCACGATGTACCTGAACCTCGCAAGATACCTTGCGAGCCGGTTCCGCAACCGTGGAGAGCCAATCGACGACCTCATACAGGTGGCCACCATTGGCCTCATCAAGGCTATCGACCGGTTCGATATCGACAGGCAGGTGGAGTTCACCACATATGCCACTCCCACCATCGTCGGAGAGCTCAAACGCTACTTCCGTGACAAGGGGTGGGCCATAAAGGTGCCGCGCCGTTTGCAGGAGCTCTCCTTCAAGGTCAACCAGGCCATGGATGTGCTCACGCAGCAACTGCAGCGCTCGCCGTCGATCGCCGAGATCGCCGAGCACATCGGCGTCACCACCGAAGACGTGCTCGAAGCGATGGAGACAAGCGAGGCATACAACTTCGTCTCGCTGGAAAGCGACCGGGGCGGGGATGGCTCTGACACGTTCAACATCCTTGAGTACATCGGCAAGGATGACGAGCTCATGGCCGTAGTCGACGATCGGGCCACCCTCGCGGCAGCACTCATCCATCTCACTCCTCAAGAACAGCGCGTCTTGCACCTGCGTTTCTTTGAGGGGCTCACTCAGACGGAGATCGCACGTCGCCTCGACATCTCTCAGATGCAGGTGTCGCGGCTCTTGCGCAGGACGCTTAAGATCTTGCGTGAGAACATCGTGAGGGAGTAAGTGTCGTGACTGCGCAATCGCCCAGAGAGCGCATGGATAGCTGGCGCCAGCGCGCGGTGATCGCCTGGGCGCTGGTGGGAATCTTCCTGCTTCTGGCGGCGGGTCTCTGGGTGCTGGGGCGCGTCATCTCGGCGTTCGTGCCGTTCTTCTTCTCGCTCGTTGTCGTGCTTCTCCTGAAGGGACCGGTCAAGCGGCTTGAGGCGCGCGGCGTGCCACGGTGGCTCGCGGTCATCATCTGCTACATCATCAGTCTGGCGGCCTTGACGGTGTTCGCGCTGTTCATCGTCCCGCCGGTCGCAGGACAATTCCGGGATTTCGCCGAGGAGTTCCCGCACTACTACGACGCGGCGTTGCGGCTTGCTGACCGCATACAGACGGAGTATCTGACTATCTCGTTGCCAGACTGGGTTGATGAGCTAGCGCAGGGTGCTCGTTCCAGCATCATCGCCTGGCTCGCCGTGACCTCCCGCGATCTTGCACAGCTTGCTCTCAATACGGGGGGGCAGATCCTCGGCTTCGTGTTGAACCTCTTCTTCGCTCTGATGCTCGCCTTCTTCGTCCTGCGTGACTTGCCCACACTGAAGTCCGAGGTGTTGTCGCTGCCAGGTCCTGCTCGGCGAGAAGAACTGCTTCACCTGGTAGGGGACGCCACACAAGTACTTGAGGGCTTCCTACGAGGTCAGGGCCTTATCGCGCTCATCATCGGCACGGTGACGGCCATCGGTCTGGCGGTGTTAGGTGTGCCATACGCGCTGCTCATCGGTATCATCGCGGGCGTCACGAACCTCATTCCGTATCTTGGTCCGGTGGTGGGAGGCACCATCGCGGCCATCTCGGCAGCGTTCGTCAGCCCCCAACTGGTGTTGTGGACGGTGTTGTACATCGTGGCCGTGCAGCAGCTGGAGTCCACCTTCTTGAGCCCCGTGATCATGGCTGACCAGGTGCATCTGCACCCCGTCTCCGTGATACTCTCGTTGCTCATCGGCGCCACGCTCGGCGGGATCGTAGGAATGCTTATCGCAGTCCCGCTGGCAGCGGTGAGCAAGGTGGTGTTCGTGTACTACTACGAGAAATGGACTGAGTCCAGCATCTCAAGCGAGGACGGAGCACTCTTCCGCAAGCGCAGACGCGCAGCCGGAGATGCAGACTCTGACGCTTCGTGCGCGTCCGAGGCCACAGAGCAGATCGTCGAAACCGTTGAGGCGCGACATCAGCCACCAACGCACACATCTAGCACTGACGAGACATCCGAAGGAGCGTCGCGTGAAGGCAGCTGAGATCAGAGAGAGCTTCCTGTCGTTTTTTGAGAGCAAGGGTTCGCGCAGAGTGCCCAGTTCGTCGCTTGTGCCCGACGACCCGTCGCTGCTTCTCACGTCGGCAGGTATGGTGCAGTTCAAGCCGGTGTTTCTCGGCGTGAAACAGCTGGGGTTCTCTCGCGCGACGACATGCCAGAAGTGCGTGCGTCTCACCGATATCGACATCATCGGCACAACCAACCGACACCACAGCTTCTTCGAGATGCTGGGGAACTTCAGTTTCGGCGACTACTTCAAGAGCGAGGCATGCGCGTGGGCACAGGAGTACTCGGTGCAGGTGCTGGGGCTTGACCCCGACCGCCTGTGGTACTCGATCTATGAAGATGATGATGAGGCGGAGGAGATCTGGGCCGGTGAGGTCGGCATCCCACGCGAACGCATTGTGCGCATGGGCGCTGAGGACAACTTCTGGTCGGCCGGGCCCACCGGGCCGTGCGGACCATGCTCTGAGCTGTACTATGACCAAGGCCCTGAGGTGGGTTGCGGCCGGGACACATGTGCGCCTGGATGTGACTGCGATCGGTTCCTCGAGTACTGGAACCTAGTCTTCATGCAGTACGACCGTTCCGAGGATGGTACGCTCACCCCACTGCCGAGGCCGAGCATCGATACCGGCATGGGGCTTGAGCGCATCGCCACCATCATGCAGGGCGTGCACTCCAACTTCGAGACAGACGAGCTGTGGCACATCATGGCACGCGCCGAGGAGCTTACCGGCGCCTCGTATCGCTCCTCGGACAAGATCGACACATCACTTCGCATCCTTACTGACCACGCGCGTGCGGTGACATTCCTTGTTGCAGACGGTGTTCTGCCCTCCAACGAGGGCAGGGGATACGTCTTGCGGCGGTTGTTGCGCCGTGCGGTTCGCCACGGGCGGCTGCTCGGTCGCACGGACCCCTTCATGGCCGAGATGGTGGACGTGGTGGTGAAGGTGATGGGCGTGGCCTATCCGGAGATCGTCGAGCATCACCACCTCATAAGGCGCATCGCCGATGCCGAAGAGCAGCGCTTCACCGCCACCTTGCGCCAGGGACTGTCGTTTCTCAGCGAAGAGATCGAGAAGCTCAAGAAGGCTAGTGTGCGTGAGTTGGACGGTAAGGTCGCGTTCACCTTGCATGACACGTACGGCTTCCCCGTCGAGCTTACCGCCGAGATTGCCGCAGAGGCCGGCCTGGGCGTTGACATGGCCGTCTTCGACCTCGAGATGGCCGCACAGCGCGCGCGTGCGCGAGCCGCGGTCAAAGACGAGTCGTGGAAGACCTTCGCGAGCGCATTCACTGACATAGCAGGACACAGTGGCGAGACCGAGTTCGTTGGTTATGAGCGCGACGACGCAGCTGCCACCGTGGTGGGGATCGTGGTCGACGGGCGATCCGTCACCGAGATGACCCCGGGTTCGTCAGGCGAGGTGGTGCTTGATCGCACGCCCTTCTACGCCGAGCAAGGCGGGCAGGAGGGAGACCGCGGCACGATCGCGAGCGAGTCCGGTGCGCTTTTCGAGGTCGCCGACACCACCTTCCCGGTGGCGGGTGTCACCTCGCACCGAGGTGCGCTTACCGGCAACGTGCTGCATGTGGGCGAGAGCGTGACGGCCGCTATCGACGTGATGCGTCGCGAGCGCATCAGGCGAAACCACACTGCAACACACCTGCTGCACTGGGCGCTTCGGCTTGTGCTCGGCGATCATGTGCGGCAATCTGGCTCGCTCGTGGCGCCCGAGAGGCTGCGCTTCGATTTCACGCACTTCGAGGCACCTGCCGCCGATGAGCTTGAGAAGATCGAGCGCATGGTGAACGCAAAGATCATGGAAAACCATCCGGTGCGCAACTACGAGACGTCGCTTACCTCGGCGCGTGAAGCCGGCGTGACCGCGCTTTTCGGGGAGAAGTACGGCGAGTTCGTGCGCGTGCTTGAGGTGGGCAACTTCAGCAAGGAGCTGTGTGGTGGCACGCATGTAGCAAACACCTCTGAGATCGGCTTGCTGAAGATCGTCTCCGAGGGCAGCATCGGCGCGAACTTGCGAAGGGTGGAGGCGGTGACCTCGTTTGACGCATTGGAGTACATCGAGCGTGAAGAGGCCGAGCTTGCCGAGGCAGCTGCCGTGCTTAAAGTGCAGCGCTTCGACGTCTCCGAGCGCGTGGGCACGCTCATAGCGCGCGTCAAGGAATTCGAACACGCAGCGGAGCGCACCACCTCAGCGCTGTCTACGGTGCGCGCGGACGAGCTGCTCGCGCAGGTCGTGGACGTGGGCTATCCGCTCGTGGTGGCACGCCTGCCCGAGCTCACCGCGAAAGGCCTGCGCTCCGGCGCCGACATCGTGCGCTCTCGGCTCGGCGGAGGTGCAGTCGTGCTCGCTGCCACAGCTCCCGAGGGCGGAGCGCCGCTGCTGCTTGCGGCAGGCTCTGATGATGCGGTGGCATCGGGGTTTGATGCCGGTGCGATCATCAAGGCGATCTCGCCGCACATCAAGGGTGGCGGCGGCGGAAAGCCGTCCATGGCACAGGCGGGAGGCAAGGACGCATCCGGCATAGATGCGGCGCTTGCCGAGGCGCGCCGACTGCTAGGTGTGCCGGAGCAGTGATGCGGGTGCTCGCCCTCGATATCGGGGAGCGCCGCGTGGGTGTCGCGATCTCAGACGCATCCGCGCTCATCGCATCTCCGCTTGAGGTCTTGGACGCGACCGTGCGCCTGCCCGAGCAGGTCTCGCGTCTTGTCGCCGAGCATGAAGTCGGCCTGGTGGTCGTGGGCCTTCCACTGACCCTTTCCGGAGAGGAGGGCCCCCAGGCGCAGCGGGTGCGGGCCGAGGGGGATCGGATTGGCGATGCGATAGACGTGCCTCTCCTCTATCATGACGAACGCCTCTCAAGTGCACAGGCGCACCGCGCGATGAGCGCGCAGATGTCATCGCGCAAGCGCAGAGGCAGTGTCGACAAGGTGGCCGCAGCGATCTTCTTGCAATCATTCCTCGATGTAGAACAACCCGGCACACACGTCTCTGACAGTGAGGACAGCCATGGCCGATAGGTTTGAAGGAATCGACTTGCCCGAGCGCGAGTACGGCAAGCGCCCTCGGCGCCGCACCTCCCGTGCGGGTGGCGTGGTCGCGCTCTTGGGTCTCGTTCTCGTTGGCATGGCGCTCGTGGGTGTGGGAGGGTGGTGGTACGTGCTCGTCCGTCCCGACGCGCCAGGTGTCAAACCAGGCGAGCCAGTGCAGGTCGAGATCGCACTTGGCTCCTCCACACCATCGATCGCGAAGAAGCTTGCGGCGGCAGGTGTGATCGCCAACGCCAACCGCTTTCGCCTTGAGGCGCGCCGCTCCTCGGCTGATGGCCAGTTGCGGGCTGGTGTATACGATCTTGAGACTGGTATGGCGTATGAGGACGTCATCGCGATCCTGCGCGATGGGCCACCCATCAACTCCGTGACCGTCACCATCCCCGAGGGTTGGGTCATCGAGCAGATAGCCGAGCGCATGGAGAGCGATGCTGGCATCCCTGCGGCAGAGTTCGAGGCCTTGACCGCTGCCGGCGCATCTGAGTTTCCGCGCGAGTACCTGCAAGCGGTACCCGGTGCATCGCTCGAGGGCTACTTGTTCCCGAAGACCTATCGCATCGTGGAAGGGTCCACGGCGCGCGATGTCATCAACATGATGCTCGACCAGTTTGAGACCGAGATAGCAGATGTGGATGTTGCTGCTGCAGAGTCACGTGGTTTCACCCTTCATGAGCTGGTGACGATGGCTTCCATCATCGAGCGTGAGACACGCGTTCCAGCCGAGCGCGCTCTGGTGTCCTCGGTCATCCACAACCGTCTCAAGGAAAACATGCGGTTAGAGATCGACGCCACGATCGAATACCTGTTACCTGGCTCGCGGTTCAGGCTCACCTACGAGGACCTGAAGATCGACAGCCCTTATAACACCTACCGCAACGCCGGGCTGCCGCCCGGGCCCATCGCAAGCCCCGGGCTCGCCTCGCTTCAAGCGGCAGCGTCACCCGCCGATACATCCTACGTCTATTACGTGCTCACCGACCCCGATGGGTCACACACGTTTGCTGCCACATATGAGGAGTTCTTGAAGGCCAAAGCGCTTTCCAAGGAGGTGTTCGGGAAGTAGATGGACGGACCTGAGGACTCTGCTGCCATTCGCATTCTGGGCGCGGCCAAGCACTATGGTGCCCGTGGGACCTCTCCTGCGGTTGCCGATGTGAGCTTGAGGGTGACGAGCGGTTCCATCCACGGGCTTCTCGGTCCCAACGGCGCGGGAAAGACGACGACGCTTAAGATGCTGCTCGGACTCGTGCGACCCACAGCAGGCAGGTTCGAGATGCTTGGGGAGCCGGTCAGCCCGCGCGTGCGTGCTCGTGTCGGCTTCCTGCCTGAGCAGCCGTACTTCCCGCCATTGCTCACAGCGAAGGAGTTGCTGCTGTTGCACGGGCGGCTTTCAGGCATGAGCAAGGATGAGGTTCTAGGCCGTGCAAGCGACCTGCTCGCACGTGTGGGGCTTGAAGGCAAGGAGGGCGTGCGGCTCGCTAAGTTCTCGCGGGGCATGCTGCAACGCGCTGGCATCGCACAAGCCCTCATCGCGTCTCCCGAGGTCATCGTTCTTGATGAGCCTGCGTCAGGTTTGGACCCGGTGGGCCAGCGCGACGTGCGCAACCTCATGGCCGAGCTTGCCTCCGAGGGCGCCACGGTTCTGCTCTCATCTCATCAGCTTTCCGAGGTCGAGGCGGTATGTGACGAGGTCACGATCCTCAACCGGGGGTACGTGGCTGCCGAGGGCCGTATCGACGACCTCCTCGGAGTGAGCGGCCGTACCTCCATTCGCGTGCGCGGCGATAGGGCAGCGTTGCCCGCTGAGATACAGAGCCTGATGGAGGATGTGGCAGTCGCTGGGAGCGTGTGGATCTTCAGCATCCCCGATACCTCGGTGCGTGCTGCCATCGACATCCTTGACGACAACGGGTGGACCATCGAGTCAGTCGTGCCAAAGCGCGAATCACTCGAGGATTACTTCGCTCAGATGCTCGCCAGCCCCACCCCCTCGGCTGGAAAGCAGGTGGCGACGTGATGCATCGCGTGCTCGCGGTCGCACAGGCGGTGGTCTCCGACGCAATCCGTCGTCGCATCGTGTGGGTGGTCGCATTGTTCGCGCTCGTGCTTGCGGGAGCCATCCCCATGCTCCCAAGCTACGGTGTAGGGGTGGAAGGTGCGGTATACCGCGAGATCGCACTTGCTATGACGTATGTGGCGGCCATGGTGGTCGCACTTGTCCTCTCTGTCGCACGCATCCCTACGGAGATCGAACGACGAACCTTGTACAGCGCGCTTGCGCGCGAGGTGCGTCGGTGGGAGTACGTCTTCGGCACCTGGTTAGGTATCTTCATCACGCTCGGCGCAGTTATGATCGCGTTTGGCGCCGTCATATTCGGCGTGGGCTGGCCGGTCTACCATGAACCGATGTGGCAGCTCTGGGAAGGCGTGCTTGCCATCTGGCTGGAGGCCGGCGTCATTGCAGCTTTCTGCGTCGCAGTCTCCACCGTGAGCGTGCCCGCCGTTGTTTCTGTGGCGGCGCTCGCGTTTCTCTTCGTCACGCATGTGCGTACCGGCCTTCTCGGCGGTCCAGAGAACCCCATGTGGCATTTCTATCCATCATTGGACGCGTTCAACATAATCGCACCCGTTGCGCACGGTTCAGGGGTGTCTCTCGCGTATCTACGCTCAATGGTAGCCGTCTTCGTGGGCTGGGCTGGGGCACTTGTGATCCTTGGGGCGTTGGGATTCGCGCGGAGAGACCTGTGATGGACGCGCTTCTCGGCTCACGGGTGATCTCGGGCATGCTCGTCATCGCTCTGCTGGCTTTCATGCTTGTAGGGCAGGCGGCTGCGGACGCGCTCGTGCCTATGACCGAGAAGACCGCCACGGGACGATCGGTCGAGCGAGCAGGGTTCGCCTATCTCACTGGCGTGAGGACATTTGCTGCTGCGGTGATGTGGAACCGGCTCGATGGCCTCTTCCATACCTACTACAGCGGGCTGCCTCTAGACGAGCAAATCTATATGATGCCCACGCTCAACATGGTCACCCTGCTCGATCCGCAGCTCACGCAGCCTTACTATGTTGCCTCCTGGATCCTTGCGAACCATGGCGAGTTGGATGAGGGGCTGGCGCTTGCGAAGCGGGGAGTAGAGAACAATCCGAGTGCCGGCCTGCTGCGTGTGAACTACGCGCAGCTGCTCTTCTTGCTCACACCTGATCTGGATGCGGCCGAGGAACAAGCCGAGGCCGCGCTCGGCGACGTGGTGTGGATGGACCTCTTGGAACAGCACGACAGCTATGCGGTCATCCTCCCCATCTTCAAGAAGACGGGAAACGATGCGCGCATCGACTATGTCACCAACGAACTGAGTCGGCTTGATGCAGAGATCGATCGGCTCGGCCTTGGGGTTGAGCATGACGATGACCACGATCATGATCACGAACACTAGGAGGAGACGCGAGACGTGAGCCTCCTGTCGCCTGACCTCTACTACGTGAGTGTCAACACCATTGACCTTGACGAACTCCAGCGGCGCGGCGTGCGCCATCTGCTTCTCGACCTCGACAACACACTCAAGCCCAGAGACGTGTCTGCGGTCCCTAGTGAGGTCCAAGAGTGGGTGGATATGCTTCCCAAACGCGGGATGGCAGCGTGTCTTGTGTCCAACAACTGGCACGGGTACGTGGCGTCCATTGCCGAGGACATCGGGTTGCCCATTGTGGCCAAAGCCCTCAAGCCGTTTCCTTCGGCGTTTCGAAAGGGATTGCAGGTGCTTGGTGCGACGGCTGACTCCGCAGCGGTTGTGGGCGACCAGGTATTCACGGATGTGTTAGGCGGCAACCTGCTTGGCATGACGACGGTGTTGGTGCAGCCGCAGTCGCGCACAGACCTGCCACACACCTTGCTGTTGAGAAGGATCGAGCGTCACGTGCTGGCAGGGCGTGAGCCCCTCGCGTAGACTTCAAGACATGGGCATGGTGCGGATGGAGCTGGTTTTGGGGAGGATGGGCCTGGTCTCGCGTCCACGACGGGGAGCATCACGATGAGCGCTGGTATCACCGGAAGAACACAGCTTGCGGGTGTCATCGGCTGGCCGACAAGCCAAAGTCTCTCTCCGGCGATGCACAACGCTGCATATGAAGTCCTTGACTTGGACTGGGCGTATGTTCCGCTGCCGGTGCCCGATGAGCGCGCGCTCACGAGGGTCCTTGACGCGATCAGAATCCTGCCGTTCGTGGGTTTTAACGTGACGATGCCGTACAAGCGCGAGATGCTTGGCCTTTGCGACGAGGTCGCGACACTCGCGCGCATGGTGGGAGCTGTGAACACGGTACACTGCGTGGAAGGCCGCCTGATCGGCTACAACACCGATGGGCGCGGCATAGTGGATTCCCTTGCCGCCGAGGCAGGATTCGACCCGGCGGGTCGCTCCATTGCGATCGTGGGAGCGGGCGGGGCGGCCTCTGCGGCGCTGGTATCGTTCGCTTTGGGCAAAGCAGAACACATCGTCATGCTCAACCGC
>JAVEVF010000124.1:0-3969 GCA_034005175.1 Coriobacteriia bacterium
GCGGACTTCACCCCGTTCGACAAGATCGACAAGGCCCCCGAGGAGCGCGAGCGCGGCATCACCATCGCCATCTCGCACGTCGAGTACGAGACCGACAACCGCCACTACGCGCACGTCGACTGCCCGGGCCACGCCGACTACGTCAAGAACATGATCACCGGCGCGGCGCAGATGGACGGCGCCATCCTCGTGGTATCTGCCGCTGACGGCCCCATGCCCCAGACCCGCGAGCACATCCTGCTCGCCCGCCAGGTGGGCGTGCCCTACATCGTGGTCTTCCTCAACAAAGTCGACATGGTCGACGACCCCGAGCTGCTCGAGCTCGTGGAGATGGAGGTCCGCGAGCTGCTGTCCGAGTACGAGTTCCCGGGCGACGAGGTCCCCATCGTGCATGGCTCGGCGCTGAAATCCCTCGAGTGCAAGTGCGGTTTGAGTGAATGCGAATGGTGTGGGGCTATCGACAGGCTCATGGACGCCGTCGACTCCTACATCGAAGAGCCCGAGCGCGACACCGACAAGCCCTTCCTCATGGCCGTCGAAGACGTCTTCACCATCACCGGCAGGGGCACGGTCGCTACCGGTCGCGTGGAGCGCGGCGTGGTCAAGGTCGGCGACGAGGTGGAGATCGTGGGCATCCGCGAGACCTCCAAGACCGTCGTGACCGGCGTGGAGATGTTCCGCAAGCTGCTCGACCAGGCGCAGGCCGGCGACAACGTCGGCGTGCTGCTGCGCGGCGTGTCTCGCACCGACATCGAGCGCGGCCAGGTGCTGTGCAAGCCCGGCTCGATCACCCCGCACACCGAGTTCATGGGCCAGGTCTACGTGCTCACCAAAGAAGAGGGCGGCCGCCACACCCCGTTCTTCGACGGCTACCGTCCCCAGTTCTACTTCCGCACCACCGACGTCACCGGCGTGGCGCACCTGCCCGAGGGCACCGAGATGGTCATGCCCGGCGACAACGTCGAGCTGCGCGGCGAGCTCATCGCCCCCATCGCGATGGAGGAAGGCCTGCGCTTCGCCATCCGCGAGGGCGGCCGCACCGTGGGCTCGGGCCGCGTGACGAAGATACTGAAGTAACACCTTCACTGCTTGCAGAGTCGACCGGGGCCCGGCCCATGCCGGGCCCCGTTTCGGCTAAGGCGCAAGGCTAGTCGAGGTTTGACAGTGCCGAAAAAGGGGTGCTAGAGTACCCTACCGCGCTCCCTGCCCCTCGGCATGGGGCGCGTGGCAGGAGGACAGATGAGAACGTTGGTCACGTTGGCGTGTAGCGAATGCAAGCGCCGCAACTACACCACGAACAAGAACAAGCAGAACAACCCTGAACGCATCGAGTTCAAGAAGTACTGCAAATGGTGTGGCACTCACACCCTGCATAAGGAGACACGCTAGTCTCATGCTGCCCCGTGATTCGGGGTGACACAGGCCAGTAGCTCCAACGGTAGAGCGCCGGTCTCCAAAACCGGATGTTGGGGGTTCGAATCCCTCCTGGCCTGCCAGGATGATACGCTGTTGTAGACACCGGTCTGCGACAGCTCGAATGGGTTGCCACCCGAGGCGGCCCGCACGGACGGAAGAAGGACATGGCAAAGACGACAGCACCGAAGCCCAACATCATCATGCGCTTCGTAGGCTACCTTGGCGATGTGCGCAGAGAGCTCAAGCGCGTCGTTTGGCCCTCGCGCAGCGAGGTCATCAACTCTAGCCTCGTCGTGATCGTGACACTCGGCTTCTTCGTGCTGTTCACATTCATCGTCGACTCCATATCCGTGTATGCCATCAGCCTCATCAGCAAGATCGGCGGGTAGCATCATGGGTAAGCGTTGGTACGTCATTCACACATATGCCGGATACGAGAATAAGGTCAAGGCCAATCTCGAGCACCGGACCGAGTCCATGGGTATGGGCGACAAGATCTTCAGCGTGCTCATCCCCAAGGAGAGCGTCACTGACTACACGTCCGGCGGCAAGCGGGTGACCTCGGAAAAGAAGGTCTTCCCTGGCTACATCCTCGTGGAGATGGAGCTGGATGACGACTCGTGGTACGTAGTGCGCAACACTCCTGGAGTGACAGGATTCGTGGGCTCACAGGGCAAACCAGTGCCGCTGTCTCGTACCGAGTACAAGCGAATCGCGCAACGGACCGCCACTGGTCCCAAGCCCAAGACCACCACCACCGAATTCGCCGAGGGCATGTCGGTGAAGGTGACCCATGGCCCGCTCGCCGAATTTGACGGCGTCATCTCCGAGGTCAATCTGGATCAGGCGAAGGTCAAGGTCATGGTCTCCATCTTCGGACGAGAGACACCGGTCGAGCTCGGATTCGACCAGATAACGAAGATCTAGCTGCAAGCGCACCGGGCGCGGCGGGCGGATGCACCCACCGCGGCTTCTACCGGGACGTGTCGTGGCCGAGAGACAGCTGGTACGGCGCCTATGAGGGGTGCCACAAACAGAGGACGTGACAGACAACCATGGCCAAGAAGGTCGTAGGCTTCATCAAGCTGCAGATTCCGGGCGGCCAGGCAAACCCGGCACCGCCGGTGGGTCCTGCGCTCGGTCAGCACCAAGTGAACATCATGCAGTTCTGCCAGGCGTTCAACGCTGCCACGCAGGACAAGATGGGCACTATCATCCCCGTCGAGATCACGGTCTACGAGGATCGCTCCATCGACTTCATCACCAAGACCCCGCCTGCGGCTGTGCTGCTTAAACAGGCCGTCGGCATCGAGTCGGGCTCAGATGCGCCGAACCGCACCAAGGTCGCAACCGTGACTCGCGAGCAGGTGCGCCAGATCGCAGAGACAAAGATGCCCGACCTCAACGCCAACGATATCGATGCTGCGATGAAGATCATCGCAGGCACTGCCCGTTCGATGGGCATCGTGGTAGAGGGATAACGCGCAACACGCGCTTGATGTGGGAGGGCGCTATGTGCCCGTTGACCACAAGGAGGACGACATGAATAAGGGCAAGAGGTACACGGAGATCGCCGGCAAGGTCGAGCACGGCAGGTTGTATGCGCCGCTGGAGGCGGTAAGGCTCGGCAAGGAACTTGCCACCGCGAAGTTCGACGAGACCGTAGAGGTGCATTTCAGGCTCGGGATTGACACTCGTCAGGCCGACCAGCAGGTCCGCGGGAGTGTCTCGCTGCCTCACGGCACCGGCAAGACCGTGCGTGTTGCTGTCTTCGCCGAGGGAGAGAAGGCGCGCGAGGCCGAGGCTGCTGGCGCCGACGTTGTGGGCTCTGACGACCTCGTCGAGAAGGTGCAGAAGGGTCTTCTCGACTTCGACGCCACGGTCGCGACCCCCGACCAGATGAGCAAGGTGGGTCGTCTCGGCAAGATCCTCGGCACACGAGGACTCATGCCCAACCCCAAGCTCGGCACGGTGACGATGGATGTCGCGCGTGTTGTCGGCGAGCTGAAGGCTGGCCGTGTGGAGTACCGAGCCGACAAGTTCGGGATCGCGCATGTCGCTATCGGCCGTGCAAGCTTCGACGAGACGTCGCTGGTTGAGAACTACGCCACTGTGCT
This sequence comes from Coriobacteriia bacterium, assembly GCA_034005175.1. Classification (GTDB taxonomy): domain Bacteria; phylum Actinomycetota; class Coriobacteriia; order Anaerosomatales; family SLCP01; genus JAVEVF01. The sequence goes on from JAVEVF010000124.1 coordinate 3,534, forward strand.
CGATGAGATCGTGCGCGCCAAGCCCGCTGGAGCGAAGGGCCGCTACTTCAAGTCGATCACGCTTGCCACGAGCATGGGTCCGGGCATCAAGGTCGATCCCGGCAAGACGCGAGACCTTCTCGAAGAGGCGCAGTAGCCAGCGGTCATGCACGGGGGTTGCGCGCGGTCCCCGACACGTGCATACTGACGTGCGCACATGATAACCACACAGCACGTACGATCGCTACCGAAGACAGCAGGTGCCCGGGCATCCGGGTTTGATGGGCCGAAGACACGCAGGCCCGCCAGCCGAGGTGGGAGCCGGTCAGAGAGTCGCAGGGTTCCTGACCACCGAGCGAGAACCGCTCGTGGCCTCCGCCGTCAGTCGGTGGGGGCCACGTTTGTATCTGGTGTGAGATGCATCGCCGCGTGGCTCGCGCAATGGGATATGAGTCCC
>JAVEVF010000125.1:0-3964 GCA_034005175.1 Coriobacteriia bacterium
GCTGAATGTTGGGGTTTGCGAACACCACCACGACCTCGTGCTCGCGGGCAAGCGCGTCGAGCGGCTCCAGCAGGCAGGGGCCACAACACGCGTGCAGTGCCACTCTCACCAGGTTGGTCCTTTCAGTCGGCACCTTCCGTGCGCTTCGCAGGTCACGCCGATTGTACCCCCAAGGTCATCCGCGATACGCCGAAATCAGCGTCACCATCCCGAAGATGATGAACAGGACGCCGGATACACGTGCAACCGTGGACCTTGAGACTCGGCGACCGATGATATTGCCTGCCCAGATCGCAAGGCCGTTCACGACCATCATTCCAATTATCGAACCCAGCCAGACGCCGAGAAAGACACCTGTTGTGCTAGCTTGCGACGGGTTGTTCACCCCCAGCGGAGCCAGGATGCGCGCAGCAGCAGCCGGGTCGGCTGCGATGGCAAACGTGAGGACTTGCGTCTTGTCGCCGAGTTCGGCGAGGAAGAAGGCGGCAGCCACCGTGACCACAGCGCCCCACGTGCCACAGACAGGCGCACCGTCCTCGCCGTCCGTGCTTGACGCATCACGCAATGACCAGACGCCGAAACCGATGAAGAGCGCCGCGGTCACCCATGCAAGCAAGCGTTCCGGCAGCAGGTCGCCAACGAGGGTGCCCGCTACGGTCGCGAGCAGTTGCAGCGCCGTGACTGCGATCAACACGCCGACAAAGACCTGTCTGGGCGGATACCGACAGGCCAACATGAGCGAGAGCATCTGTGTCTTGTCGCCTAGTTCGGCGATGGCCACCAACACCGCAGTGATGATGAGCACGTGCACCATGGTTACGACATCCCCCCACGAGAAAGGCGGCCCCTCAGGGCCGCCTTTCCGATGCGGTGCGCTGTGCAGCTACACGGCACGAACGTTGCTTGCCTGCAGCTTGCCGTTCTGGCCCGTCGTCACCTCGAACGTTACGGCCTGACCTTCTTCGAGGGTCTTGAAGCCCTCCACCTGGATCTCGCTAAAGTGGACAAACAGGTCTTCGCCATCCTCACGCGAGATGAAACCGTAGCCCTTGTCCGGGTTGAACCACTTGACGACACCTTCTGCCATGCGAACTCATCCTTCCACCCTATGTGGGGTCACACCGAGCGACGCGCCTGTCGTCGAACGCCTCCCGTGACTCCCCCACAGCGTGGAACGACTCTCGGTTCCGGTGGTCTCTGACAAACCTGTCGCAGTCCTTCGCGGCCCGGACGGACCGCCACAATGATTCTATCCCTATCGCACAAGAACCGGCAATGCTTCGCGTGACCTGGCCTCACACCCGTGTTCGCTGACGCTTCGAGAGCACCAGCGCGCCTGCCAGCGCAACGAGTGCAAGTGCCAGCAATCCCAGCAACACCGGCAGAAGCGGCGAACCACCCGCCTGAGCCCCGTCTTGCCGCGCAGGACCATAGGAGGTGGTGACGACGTACTTCTCTCCCAGAGGCAGCACGGCAGGCTTGAGAGTGTAGAGACTCTCGCCCCTGTTGTTGGTTCGCGGTGAGCCGACCGGCTCCGGCTCGATGCGCAGCCCCCCAGCGGCGGTGGGAACGCGCACCGAGAAGACCACATCGCCAGTCTTTACCGTCTGCTCCCATTCGAACACACTCGTCGTGAGCCCATCTTCTATGGTAAGCGGTGCACCCACTGCCTCATACTGCACGGTGCGCGTGGCCTCTGCAGTCATCTCAAGCATCGTGCCGTGCTGTGCTTGCACCATCACATGGGGCCGCTCTGCATCTTTGGAGGAGTCACCTCCGCCGAAGATCTCACCAGACCACAGCACTTCGACACCCTCGGGGATCGGCAGATGCACAGTAGTAGGCAGCGGGGCATCCGCAGGCAGGTGTCCAGTGACGATGAACAGCGTATAGCCCATCTCGCCGCCAGGCCAGATCTGGACCTCGAGCGGCATCTCTGCCAGCGAGACCGGTTCAGCGACTGCGGATGGCGCAAGCCACGTGCACGTCAGCACGAAGGCGACGAGCGCAGCGGATGCGAGTGTCGCCATCCGCATGTGGTGCGCTCTTGTCATCGAATCACCGTCACATCGACGGATGCGGCAGCAGCCTTCACCGTGTTCTCGACCAACATCGCGCGTGTCATGGGTCCTACACCGCCAGGGACTGGCGTTATCGCATAAGCTACCGGCTCCACCGAGTCATAATCGACATCGCCGACGAGGCCCACCTCCACGCGGGTAATCCCCACATCTACGACGACAGCCCCCGGCTTCACATACTCCGCGGTCACCATCCTCGGCCGGCCCACCGCAGCGACAAGCACATCGGCTTCGCGGCATACCGCGGCCAGGTCGTGCGTCTTGCTGTGGCACACGGTGACGGTGGCGTTCTGTTCCAGAAGCATGAGCGCCATCGGCTTGCCGACGATCGTCGAGCGGCCGATGACCACGGCACGCGCACCTGCCAACTCGACACCGTAGTGACGAAGCATGCGCATCACCCCCCAGGGGGTACAGGCACGTGGCCCCTCCAAACCGCGAACTAGACGGCCTAGATTCACGGGGTGGAACCCGTCGACGTCCTTCTCGGGGCTGATACGGGCGATGGCTTCCTCGGAATCGAGCTGACTGGGCAGCGGCATCTGCACGAGGATCCCGTGTACGGCAGGGTCGGCGTTGCACTCGTCGATGAGCGTGTTGAGCTCATCCTGCGTCGTGGTAGCCGCCAATCGGTGGTCGAAGGCGCGCACGCCCACCTCGGCGCAGTCGCGCTCCTTCATGTTCACATACGATGTCGAGGCGGGGTCATCTCCTACGAGCACCACCGCAAGCCCCGGCGTGACGTCAAGTGCGGCGAGGCGCTTCACCTCGGCTGCGACCTCTTGCTTGACCGCTGCCGCTACCAGATTCCCGTCCATGACCTGTGCCATGCGCTGTCCGATCCTTTCCTCGTGTGCGAAGTGTGCAGTGTACTACTCCTTGACGATGGCAAGCATGCGCCGGAACTCCTCTGTGGCCGCCCGCCCGACCGCCTCGTACATGACCGATTCGCTCATGGTGATGCTGGCTCCACCATCCCGCATCCGGTCCAATGCCACCTGGTGGGCCAGTTCCTCCCGCGAGCAACATGCATCTGCGGGAACCTGCACATCGAAACCCAGCTCCATGAGTGCAAGCGAAGTCTGTGCGACGCAGATGTGCGTCTCCATCCCGGTGAGTACGGGCTGCCTACGGCCCGTGCGCTCCAGGGCCTCCATGAAGGCCGGCTCCGCAGCGCAGGAAAAGGTAGTCTTGTCCACCTGATCCACCTGCGCCCCTTCCTCCTTGAGACGCGTGACGAGGACATCTAGCTGCGGCACGGTGCACCCCAACCCCTGCGGGTATTGCCGCGTGATGATGATGGGCATCCCGAGGAGAGCCGCCGTGCGCGCAAGGCGCGAGACAGCCGAGATGACCGTCTCACCGTGAGCCATCGCGGCGGCAAGACGCTCCTGGACGTCGACGACCACCAGTACGGCATCGTCACGCGAGATGAGCCTCATAGGCTGCATTAGCTCCACTCCCTTATCTGTGCGACCCGATGTCGTCGATTCTACCCGACCCCTCACGGCGGAGATGCCGCGAAGGGTATACACACATTGTCCGCACACGGACTGCGACCCCGACAACTGACTGAAAGGCGATGAAATGAGCGACGCACCCATCCTCGGCCCAGTGAATCACGTCACCGACCTGGACTCCGCTGGTGACTTCGAACGCAAGCACACACCGTTCATCAGTGCCAAGCGAGATGGCGGCAAAGTCCACGTCACCATGAAGGTCGGCCACTATTTTCCCCACCCCAATCAGCCTGATCACTTCATCCAGTGGATCATGTTGTATGCAGGCGATGCTCCGATAGCCCGGTTCGATTTCGCGCCGGTGGCAGCTGATCCTGAGGTGTGCGTCACCGTCGCCGTAGACGAGGGTACGACCTTGCGCGC
>JAVEVF010000126.1:0-3957 GCA_034005175.1 Coriobacteriia bacterium
CTGCCCCGACCCACTCCACTCCCACACCCCCGACCAGCGTGACACCACGGGAAACGCAATCGTCACACAGTATGAGGGCAACACCATCGCAAGCCTCGGGCTGTTGAAGATGGACTTTCTCGGCTTGCGCACGCTCACTGTCATCGCCCAGGCCATCGAGAACATCAAGCAGAACCACGGTGTCGAGTTAGAACCCGATAGCCTCCCGCTCGATGATGAGAGGACGTTTGAGCTCCTGCGTGCGGGGGACACTGTGGGCGTGTTCCAGGTCGAATCGCCGGGCATGCGTCAGCTCCTACGCGAGCTTAAGCCTACGAACTTCGCCGACATGGTGGCGGTGCTTGCGCTGTATCGGCCTGGTCCGCTCGGATCGGGCATGGTGAAGGACTTCGTGAACCGCAAGCACGGGCGTTCACGCGTCACGTACTACGACGACCGTCTCAAGCCCATCCTTAAGGAGACGTATGGCACGGTCGTCTACCAAGAGCAGGTCATGCGCATCTCAATGGAGATGAGCGGGTTTTCTGCCGCCAAGGCAGACAGACTGCGTAAGGCCATGGGCAAGAAGGACAAGGACGTGCTCGGCCAGCTCAAAGACGATTGGGTCGAGGGCGCGGCAGCCAATGGGTATGAGCGCAAGCTTGCCGCGCGCATGTGGGAAGACATTGAGAAGTTCGCCGAGTATGCGTTCAACAAGAGCCACTCGGCGGCCTACGGGCTTCTCACGATGCAGACGGCCTATCTCAAGGCGCACTATCCCACCGAGTTCATGGCTGCGGTGCTCACCTCCTATACCGGCAAGACCGACAAGATCGTGAAGTACGTCGCCGAGTGCAACCGCGCGGGCATGACCGTTCTGCCGCCGGATGTGAACTCCTCAGGGCGGGACTTCACTGCGGTCCCCGAAGGTATCCGGTTTGGTCTTGCGGGCATTCGCGGGGTGGGTGCGGGGATGGTCGATCGCATCACGCACGCGCGCGCCGACGGTGGCCCGTTCACCTCGCTGCATGACTTCTGCGCCCGAGTAGACATGCTTTCAATCAACAAGAAGACGCTCGAATCGCTCATCAAGACTGGTGCGTTTGATTCCACAGGCTATACGCGCAAGCACCTCATGGCGCTCCTTGAACCGTGCGTGGAGTCGGCGGTGAAGCGGCAGCGCGATATGGCGAACGGCCAGGTGTCAATGTTTGAGATGTTCTCTGCCGACGAAGACGGTGGTGATCACGGTTTCGCTGATGAGATTCCGCCGCCCAACGACGATGAGTGGGACCGCAAGATGAAGCTTGCGTTCGAGAAGGAGATGCTTGGCATCTATGTCTCGGACCACCCGTTGCGCGAGATAGCCGATGCAGTGAAGGCGGCACGCACGATGAGCTTAGGTGAGCTCGAAGAATCAGCTGACGGCACCACGGAGTGGTTTGCGGGGCTCGTGAGCTCTGTGGAGCGCAAGCCCACACGCAAGGGCACGATGATGGCCATCATCACGCTGGAAGATCTTGAGGGGTTCAGCGAGGCTGTGCTGTTCCCACATGTGTATGAGAAGAACTCCGACCTCATCGTTTTGGACAGTGTGGTGCGCGTGAAGGCGAAGGTCGAGCGCTCCGACCGGGGCATCAAGCTCATCGTGCAGGATGTTCAGGGGTTCGAAGGAGAGGCTTTCACGCGCAAGCCGCGCAAGGTGATCGTGCGTGTCCCTGCCGAGGTGCTTGGAAACGGACGCATCACGCGGTTGCAGGAAGCGGTGACACACTATCCGGGTTCCGATTCGCTCGTGCTCGAGGTGGTGACTGCCGAGGGCTACCGGGTGTACAAGATCGGTTCAGGGGTAGACGCGCGGGCTGGGGGGTTGCATGCCGAGCTCATCGAGCTCTTTGGCCCCCGCGCGCTGCGCGAGGAGTAGCGGGCCGGGGCGGCATCCCGTGCCGGTCGCACCCCTTTCCCCGAGCTGTCGCCAATGTGGGTGCACTTGCACTCAGATTGCCGACCGCTGTGCACACCCCTCCGCGCACAGGCCGGGCTTGACGGCAAACCGCCAAGTGATATGCTACTCTAGCACTCCAGTGTAGTGGACTATCAGACAAGATATATGCACCCCTCGCGCTGGATACAGCGCGCCGCATCACCGCCGGACGTTCGTTGAGGAAGGAGCATCGTGCAGCCCATGACGCCAAGAGGCTTCCGGGACGTGTTGCCGCAGGAAGCCGCGGAGCGCGACGCGATAGCCAGCACATTGGCCGATGTCTACGGAACATGGGGATACCAGCTCGTTGAAACCCCTCTCGTGGAGGATTTCGCGACCCTCGAGGCAGGCGCAGGGGCTCCTGATAGCAACACCTTCCGTTTGTTCGATTCAGACGGACGGTTGCTGGCTTTGAGGCCTGAGATGACCGTGCCCATCGCTCGCTTGACAGCATCACGCCTGTCGGGAGAGCGAGGGCCGCACCGCCTCCACTACGCTGCGGATGTGTTCCGTGAGCAGGTGTCGTTGCGTGGACAATCGCGTCAGTTCACTCAGTCCGGAGTGGAGTACATAGGCGCATCAGGACCTGCAGCTGACGCCGAGGTCGTTGCGCTTCTCATCGAATCGATCGCGGCTACGGGGCTGGCGGACTTCACGGTCGCCTTGGGAACCGTCGAGGTGCTCAGCGCCTTGCTCGCGGCATCCCGCGCGCCTGAGGAGTGGCAGGAGGCCATTCGGTGTGCGGCGCACGACCGCAATCTCGTGGAGATCGACCGGCTTGCTACGCTCCGGGACATCCCTGGTGATGTGGGAGTGGCTCTGCGGGCAGTGGTTCGGCTTCGCGGAGGCCGTGAAGCGATCGACCAGTGCCGTGAGCATCTGGAAGCGTGCGGTTGCGGAGCGGTTCTCAAGACCTTTACTGCGATGTGGGACATTCTGGAAACTTCTGGCCTGACAGGCCACGCAACCGTTGATTTCGGCACGATGCGCTCGTTTGATTACTACACCGGGCTCGTCTTCGAGCTGCTCGTCCCCGGTCTGGGCCTGCCGCTTGGCGGGGGAGGCCGGTACGACACCGTGTTGGGGGCCTTCGGCGCCCCGTCGGCCGCGGCCGGCTTCGCCGTGGGCATCGAGCGGCTGCACATCGCCCTGTCCGAGCAAGGTGTAGCGCCTGCGGTGCGCCGCCTCGATGCCATCGTGTGCGGCGGCAGCGCCAGCGAAGTCTTCGCTGGCGCTGCGCGGCTCCGCGCCGCTGGCTGGCGAGTGCGTGTTGCAGTCGGTTCGAGCGGCGCGGAGTGCGTCGCCGCTGCACACGCCGCGGCCGCCTTCGAGGCGCTGTCGGTCTCTGGCGGCAGCATCGTCCGCCTTGACCGCGAGGGACAACCAGCCGACCCGCTGCGTGAGCCGCTTCCTGCACCCCCCACGCTCACGGCAGATCACGGTTCTGGGATGGTGAGGTGACATGATGCTGCGACCACGTGGCGCACGTGCGGGGCGGCTGCGGATGGCGGTTCCGAAGGGCGCGCTGTGGGCGGACACCATCTCGGTGCTTTGTCAGGCCGGCATCGATATCGGCCCGCTGCGCGAGAGCGGCCGCCAGCTCGTCGTGGCCACCGACGAGATGGAGTTCGTGATCGCCAAGCCCACTGACATCCCCGCATACGTCGCGTACGGAGCGGTCGATGTGGCGGTGGCGGGTAAGGATGTCCTCATCGAGGCCGGGCTTGATGTCGTGGAGATGGTTGACCTTGGATTCGGCGCGTGCCGCTTCGTGGTGGCCGAGCCCGAGGACGGTGCGGCAGCGGTGGCTGAGCACTACCGCCACCTCGGCGTCATTCGAGTGGCCACCAAGTATCCGCGCATCACCGAGCAACACTACTCGGCGAAAGGCGTTCAGGTGGAGCTCATCAAGCTGCCCGGCAACATCGAGATCGCGCCCCTCATCGGCCTTGCCGACCAGGTGGTCGACATCACCGCTACCGGCACAACGCTTC
>JAVEVF010000127.1:0-3931 GCA_034005175.1 Coriobacteriia bacterium
GCACCTGTTCGGCTACATCAAGACCGATCGGTACGAGTACCGCGTCGTGTTCTGGTTCGACAACTGACTACTGTGAGAGAGCCATGCCAAACCATTGCGAAAACGACCTGACCTTCAGCGGCCCGGCCGACAAGGTCGATGCGCTCCTGCAGCACATCGGGGCCGTGGAGGGGCACATCCTCATCAGGTGCAGCTACGACAAGTACCTGGCCATCCCTATGAGCCTGGCCTCGACCCTGCTGCCGCACATCAAGGTCGTGGAGATTGAGCACCGCCGCAACGACGCCGGTGACTACGTCGAAACAACCACCGTGCAGGACTACACCGATGACATCCGCCCGATGAGTGCCGAGAAGTTCCAAGCCGCGCTCGTGGCCACCCGACTGCAAGGAGCTACGCAATGAACACCCCCATGCCCAAGACCCTGGCCGAGAAGGCCATGCTCGTCCGCCTCACCCGCGGGATGCTTTCCACCGACGTTACCGACAACGGCGCCACTGCATTAGTGGAGAACCAGACCGGCGTGCGTCGGGCGGGCAAGTACCGCAAGAAGCTGCTGGCCGACAGTGCCAAGTTCGCCGCGGTGCGCGAGGCGTACAACGCCCTCTACACATACCACCAGCAGCACACCCTGCCGTGGACCGATGCAGGCCCCCGGCTCCTGCCGGCCAGCATGTACTTCGACTACACGCAGGAGATCCGCCAGCTGCGCGCAGCATGTGATAACGCGTTGCTGCTTCTTCGTCAGTCGTGGGTGCAGGAGATCGACAACGATCGCCACCGCCTGGGCCCCATGTTCAATGCCGACGACTACCCGGCCGACCCGGCGGACAAGTTCTACCACGAGGTGCAGTTCATGCCCGTGCCGAGCGCTGGTGACTTCCGGGTGCAGATCGACCCCGAGGACGTGGCCAGTCTCGAGAACGCCATCAGCGAGGCCGAGCGCGGGGTGAGCCGACACATCATCGAGAGCCTGCTCGAGCCGCTGACCCACGCGGCACAGAAGCTCGCCACCCCCATCGGGGCACAGGGCTCGGTGTTCCGCGACACCCTGATCGAGAACATCGCCGAGGCGGTGGAGCGCCTGCCCAAGCTCGACATCTCGGGGGACCCGCGCATTGCGGAGGCCATCGCCGAGACCCGCCAGCTCGTGGAGAAGTATTACGGCAAGGAAGACCTCCTGCGCCAGCAGCCCGAGGTGCGGGCCCAAGCTGCCATCGACGCCAAGGCGCGCGTGGCCGACATCATGAACAACCTGGGAGGACTACTGTGAGATTCCCGACCTTCGAGAGTCTGATACCGCGCCACGGCTGGTACGGCGTCCAGTACGACCACGAGCGCGGCATGCGCTACGCCAGCTGGATGCACTTCCGCATCTGGGAAGACGGCGTGGTGGATCTCGTCCACAACTTCTACGGCGACACGGACCGTGACCACTGGGGGGCGCGCACCCAGCTCGACCTCGACGTGTTCAGTTCCAACGAGCTGCCGACCCGGCAGTACGACTTCCTCGCCCCGGACGGCTACAAGATCAAGAAGGCCGACCTTGAGGATGACGGGCACCAGATGATCTTGGTGGACTGGAAACACATGGTGGCGATGCGCGCCTACAAGCCCTTCGTCGGGCGCGGTTCTGCGCGGGGCTATACCGCCCGCTGGTGGCACCCTGAGGCCATGCCTGTCCCCAAGGCGGACCTCACCTACCGGGTGCTCGACAAGGCGCAAGCCAAAGCGATCCGGGCCTATGCCGAGGAGCTGGGCAACGCCGCCGAGGCGATCATGCGAGTGCGAGGGTTCGACCGGCATCCCGCGTACGTATCAGACGACTCCACCAGACGGCATATACTCTTGCAGCGCCCGCCCATCGCTGACGTGCTGCAGCAGAACCATCACGAAGGCGCCCTGAGCCTGCTGGCCTCGTACTGCCGCTCGAACCACGTCGCCACGCTCTGCGCCAAGCAACGCCTCACCAACACGTGCACCTACCTCAAGGTGGTGCCGAAAGGAGAACCCAAGTGAACATCATCAAGAACCCCCCGCAAGGCTGCGTCGAGCTATTACAGAAGGCGCGAGCCCTACTCGTGCTCGACCACCCCTTCTTCGCCTCGATCGTGCTGCGCAAGCCTATCCAGTGGACCGACAGCATCCCCACCGCCTGCGTGAACATGCGCGGCGAGATGTTCATCAACCCCAGCTGGGTCGAGGCCGAGCAGATGACGGTGCAGAACCTGATCTTCCTGCTGGCCCATGAGTGCATGCACTACATGTTGCTGCACGGCCCCCGCCGCGGGCATCGTGACGCCGCCGCGTGGAACATCGCGGCGGACAAGGTCATCAACGAGACCCTGGTCGCCTCCGGCGTGGGCACCTTCATCGAGGGCGGGCAGCGTCACCCTGGCGCCGAGACCATGCGTGCCGAGGACCTCTACAACGAGCAGGACGGCGACCAAGGCCAGGGCTCGGGCGACGGCGACGGCGACGGCGTGGGTGGTATCGGCTCGGATCTCATGGACGAGCCCATGACCGAGGGCGAGCGCACCGAGATCGAGGCCCAGGTCAAGATCGACGCCACCCAGGCCAAGCAGGCTGCGAAGATGCAGGGCAAGATGCCGGCCGCGCTGGCCCGCCTGGTCGACGAGATCATCGAGGTGCGCACCCCCTGGCACCAGATCCTCGAGCGCTTCATGGTGTCGTTCCGCAAAGACGACCTGACCTGGTCGCGGCCGAACCGCCGCTTCGTCCACCAAGGCATCTACCTGCCCGGGCAGAGCTACGTGCCCGAGATGGGGCCGGTGGTCATCGGCGTGGATACCTCGGGGTCGATCGGCGAGGCGGAGCTCGCCCACTTCGCCGGGCATGTGAATCGCATCATGGAGCAGTGCCGGCCCGAAGCCATTCACGTCGTGTACTGCGACGCCGCCGTCAACAAGGCCGAGCAGTACACCTGTGACGACCTACCGGTGAAGCTCACCCCCTGCGGTGGTGGCGGCACTGACCTGCGGGAGATTTTCCACTGGGTCGACGAGCAAGGTATCCAGCCCGACGTGGCGGTGATCCTCACCGACATGTACACGCCGTTCCCCGACCAGGCCCCGGACTACTCCACCGTGTGGCTCTCGACCACCGACGTGGCCAGCGCTCCGTTCGGCACCGTCGTGCAGTACAGCATGGAGGATGCGTGATGTTCGTCGACCCGACTTGGGTGTCCTCGGGCTACGGCGACTTGCAGTACAAGGTGGTCTGCCTCGACGGGATGAACGTGGACGGGTGGATCATCACGTTCGACGGCACTCCAGGTGTGTTCGTACTGTCTCGCACCGACAACCCGAGTCGTGCTCCCATACAGCCCGAGCACATGACCGCCGGCCCTTTCCCAACCGAGGGGGCAGCACTGCTCGCCGCCGAAGAGTGCAAGAAGCGCGGCTATGTCGCCTGGGCCATCTTCAAGGGTGAGAGATTCGATCAGAGCCGTCGGTTGAGTGGCCCCAACTACATCCACCATAACGAGCCCGTTCGCAATCCTGCATGGCTCAGCGCCCACGGCATGTAAAAGGAGTGCACCATGAAAACAATGTACGAGATTAACTGGCACTACAAGGACAGCGAGCAGACGCAGTTCTCGCACTGCACGGTGACGCCGATCACCATCATTCGTGAGGGCATCCTGCCCGGATGCACTGGCGTGTCGATCACGGCAAAAGACAGCAGCGGTCGCACCTTCCAAGGTTCACCGCTAGATTACTTCGAGACCGAAGCCGCCGCATGGGACAGCGTGCGTAAAGACTTGGCAGCAATGGCCGATGACAACGAGGCGTATGTTGAGGCCTTGAATGCGGAAGTCCTCGCCATTCGAGCCTTCCTCGCCACGCTGCCTGACACCGGAGAGCAACTATGACCATGCGAATCTACGTCGGTACTTATGCAAAGTACA
>JAVEVF010000028.1:0-18670 GCA_034005175.1 Coriobacteriia bacterium
CTCGTAGAGCTGCTGACCAGGGATGTGCGTGCGCCACGTCCAACCTCGGCGCCTCGGCCGGTAGTGCTCCAAGCCCTCAAGCAGCCTTTCTATGTCGAGCTTCTCTTCGGGCCGCAGTGGCGGATCGACAGGCAGGTGGCTAGTGCTCATCGCCGAGCACCCCACTTCGCCTCGGCGACCTCCCAGCCCTCGCCCGCAGCAAGACGTCGAGCAGTTTCCGGAGGCGCGCAGCCCCACTCGCTCATCAGCACGAGGACGACGTGGCCCGCTCCATGGCCGAGCAACCCATGCTTCTCGCACTCGGCGACCACCGCCATCGACGTTGGTGAATCGACGCCCATGCGCATGAGCACGCTGCGCTCGATCGAGGGTGAGGTGTGCGTGCGTGCGAACTCGACCATCGGCTCGACGACCGCGCGTGCATCCTCCCAAAAACGCGTCTCGAGCTGTGCGTCAGTAAGGCCAGCAAGAGGCTTGCGGACCTCGTCATACGTGTCGGACCGAACCATTTACGCCTCCTTCAACCCTGCGATGATCCCTTCCACCACGTCTGGGGTGGTGTTGGTGTCTTCTGCGAGGAACTCGATGTCTTCAGCGGTGGGCTCATAGCCTTCCGGAGCGTGCGCGAGCGCGTTGCGCACGTAGCTGCGACGCATGCGCCCGAGGTCTGCCTCGGCGGCGCGAATCTGCTCGGGCCGCTCGGGGATGATGATGGAACGGCCCGGGACGTTCTCGCGCGGGTCGCCTGAGCGCACCTCCACCCCCTGCTCGCGAGCGAAGTTGAGCTGCGCCCAGTGGTGCTTGCCCGCACCGGTGTACTCGGTCTCCTGCACCACGACCGTGGCTTCGCTCGGCAGATCGCGCGCCAGCGACATGGCCGCCGCCATGGCTGTGTTGCCCGCAGGGCCGCGCTCGAGCCCCTCGAGTTTGGCAAGCGCCTCGGTCACGTAGAAGACCTCGCCCTGAGAGATGGTGAGATAGCGGTCCATGTAGCGCAGCGAACGCGCAGCGTTGCGCGGCACATCGGCGCGGTCAGGCCAGGTCGCGAACGGAACCCCGAAGCCGGTGTGACTCGTGGTGAACGACTTGCGGTTGAAGTCAGTGTCGCTGGCCATGTGAAGCCCCGAGAGGTCCACGCTCGCGCTCACTATCTGGGAATCGGTGGCACCTGCACGCTTGAGCCCGCGAGCGGTGCCGGTGGTGTTGCCGCCACCGGCGTGCGAGATGACGACGTGGGTCGGCGGGGCGCCGGTGCGCTCGCGCATCTCCTCGGCGAGCTCGAAGCCCAGTGTCTCGATGCCCGAGACGCCGAAGCTCGAGTACAGCGACGCCGAGAAGTAGCCCGTCTCGTCGAGCAACTCCAGCATGTGCGAGAAAAGCTCGGGGCCGACCGTCATCTGCACGACCTCGGCCCCGAAGGCCTCACAGAGCCGGGCCTTTTCGATGATCTCGGGCTGGCCGAGGTGTGTGCTGTCAAACGCCTCCTGGCAGATGATGCATGCAAGCGAGGCGCGTGCGGCCTGACTGGCAACCGCTGCCCCGTAGTTGCCGGAAGTGGCAGCGATGACGCCTTCATAGCCCTTCTCGCGTGCCACGTGGATGCTCATAGACGCGCGGCGGTCCTTGAACGAGCCTGCCATGTTGGCTGCCTCGTCCTTCACGAAGATGCGCGCGCCATACCCTGGCTCGGCGTACGAACGCACAAGGTCGGTGAGGTTGCGCAGCTCAAGCAGAGGCGTGGAGCCCACTCCTGCCGCCGCCTGGATGCGCATGATGTCGTCAAGCGTGTAGCCATGCGCGGCCATCATCGCCTCGTAATCAAAGGCGATGGGCGTCCTCTCGAACTCGCTGTAGTCCATCCCTAGCGCACGGCGCATGATCTCGCCCTTGCGCGCCATGATGGCCTCGGTGCGTCCAGCCACGTCACTCACCTGCCTTCACACGGTAGGCAGCGAGGCGTTCGCGCAAGTCCTGGCCGACGTGCGCGAACTCGGGAGGCTGTGTCCCAAAGGTGTGCGTGTACGCGGGGTCGAGATCAGAAAGGCGACCGCGCACCCCGCGTCCTGTAACCGTCTCGATCTCGCACTGCTCGCCCAGGGCGGACTGCGTGCGCGCGAAGCCCTTCACCCACACCAACAACGGCTTGCTCGCCGTCTCCTCGGGCAGATTGACCGCACGGTCAGCGGGCTCGAGCAAGACGCGCTCCACCTCCACCCACTGTCCTACGCGACAGCGGTCTGCAGACATCGTGATCTCCTTCCGACCTCAGGCCCTCGGCGTCCAATGGCGCGGCAACGGCATGTCTATCACGGTGAGAAGTCCTGCCGGAGCCTTCACGATGGCAGGCACGTAGTTGCCGATGGACGCATACGTCCCCTTACCACCCGGCACTTCGGGGGTGTTTGCCATGTTCACTTCGGGCTCACCCAAAACACGTATGTAATCGCCTGTGTCGACTCCTTCGAGATGCGGGTGAATCTGCTGGGGGTGGATGAGCTCGATCTTCAGTTCGCCTTGGCTGTAACCGCGCCCGACATGCCGGCAGCCCGCCACCTCGCCCGCGGCGACGTGCACGTGGGGTGTCGAACGCTCCACGGTACTGACGATGGGCTCACGCACCTCCACGATCTCATCGATCTCCCACCCGAGAGCGCGCGCGATGAGATGGATGGACTCAGGAAAGCCGATGTGTCCGACGATGGTGCCATCCGCAACCCCGCGCTCGAACTCTTCGACGGTGGCGCCAACGCCCTGGCTGGCCATCACCGTGGGGCCGAAGGGCGAGAGGTCGTTTACGCGGCGAGCCTCGATTCGGTCGACGCGCAAGCATACCGACGTCCACATGACGATGAGCGCATCTAAGATGAAACCAGGGTTGATGCCCGTGCCGAGGACCGAAACCCCGTGTTCACGAGCGAGCGCGTCGATGCTGTCCGCCCACTCGGCGTCACTCGCCCAAGGATACGCGAGCGTCTCTGCGATGCCGATCACGTTCGCGCCCGCTCGGACGCTGCGCTCGACCGGATCCGCGATCTCATGCAGGAAGCTTTGCGTGCACACGCACACGACGTCTGGGCCGAGCGCGAGCACCGAATCCGCATCCGCGGTCATACGCACGTCGCACACCCGGTCACCCAGCAGATCACCGACGGCCACACCGTCTTTCGCTGGATCCAGATCGATGACGCCGAGCAGTTCGACCTGGTCTGTACGATCAAGCAAGTAGCGCAGCAGCCCCTGCCCCATCATGCCCGCGCCCCACACGACAACCTTGATCATGCACGCCCCTCTCTTCACCGTATGCAGAAGTGCGCCAATCTGATGCAACCATAACGCGTGAAGCACAAGACCGCGAGAGCTTGAGCGCGGGAAGCGGGCGAATCAGCTGCTACTGCTCCTGTGAGGTGGTCTCGCCGCCCTCAGGCTCCTCGGGCGACTCGCTAGGTGCCGCAGGCGCGGGCGGCGGTGGCGAGCCCACATCGGCACCCTCCGGGCCTCGGCCCACAACTACCCTGCCAAACCGCTTCATGCCCTCAGCGAACTCGGTTGCCGCTTTCTCAGCGCTCTTGCCGGCTTCCTTTAGCGACGGCTCCGCCTCGGTCCATGCGGCTTTCGCGACTTTGCCTGCGCGCTCTGCTGCGTTTTCCACGGACTCGAGCGTCTCTTGAATCACACCCCGGTCAGCTTCGGCCTCATAGACGCCCGAAACCATCGCGGCTTCGTGCCCGCGTACGCAGCTACCGTCCTCGGCGAGCCACTGATACGCCTTGCACCCTTCGCACCATCCTGCTTTCGCCATCTCGCATCCCTTCCCGCCAGATGTTCGATTTCGTACACCCTTATCGTACGTACCCCATGTGGAGGCTCTGTGTGACCGGCTCAAGCAGGGGGTTTGGTCTAGGGTTTGCTCCTGTTTCGTGCTATATTGTCTAGTCGGACTCACGTGTGTGCACGTGCACTGTGTCAACTGGCGTGCGGCACCTTCTAGAACCGGCACGGAAGGCGCGGAATTGACCGGCAGGAACGGCTTGACCATCGTACAACGCGCATGTTCGATTGTGCTTGCGGCATCGCTGTTCTTGGCCGCGCCTGTCTCTGCGCTCGCAGAGACGACATCCACACCCGACCCCGCGCCTGAGCCAGCACCCAGTCCTGCGCCCGCACCCAAACCAGTGCCGACACCAGTGCCCACACCGGCGCCAAGACCGAGGGCCACTGCGCCACGCACGCCACCTGTCAAAGACGAGACCGCCATCGACATGCCCGTCGACGAGCAGACCGAGCAGTTCCGCGCCGAACTCGCCCGCCGTCAGGCGCTCCTCGACGAGTTCCTCGCCCAACTTGACATCCTCGACCGCGAACTCGCCATCGCTGCCGAGCAGTACAACGCTGCGGTTGACAAGCTCAACAACACCAAACAGCGCGTGAACGTCGCCCACGATGACCTGACCAACGCCGAGCAGGCACTCGAGCTACAGAACGAGCTCCTCGGCAAGCGAGCCACGAGCATCTACAAGCTTGGTTCGTTCGCTGCAATCGAGATGGTGCTTCAATCCTCATCGCTTTCGGACTTCCTCACGCGTCTGAAGTTCCTCAATACCCTGGGGATGGCCGATGCGGATGTCGTGAAGGCCTTGCTCGCCCAAAAGGAGCTCGTGGAGGAGACGGCGACACGTCTGGAAGATGCCGAGGCTGAGGCCGAAGCTCTTGAGTTCGAGATGCGCGCTCGGCAGATCGAGATCATGCTGCGCATTCAGGAACGCCAGCAGATGCTTGCTGAGGCACAAGGTGACCTGCTTGAGCTGCTCGGCAGCGAAGCAGCACGCCGCCAACGTGAAGAGAACGCGCTGCTGCGCCAGATACTGTCGGGAGCTTCTGAAGCTGGTATCACCATCGAGCCGGGCTCGCCGATAGAGACAGCGCTCGCATATCACGGCATCCCGTACCTCTGGGGCGGGGAATCTCCAGCGGGCTTCGACTGTTCCGGGTTGGTGCTGTATGTCTTCCGTCAGCACGGTGTGAATCTGCCTCACTACTCGGGTAGCCAGTTCCTTCTCGGCCAGAAGATCGTCCCTGCCGCCCTGCAGCCGGGAGATGTGGTCTTTTTCGGCTCGCCGATCTATCACGTCGGCATCTACATGGGCGCTGACTACTTCATCCACGCACCACGAACCGGTGACTTCGTGAAGATATCAAGGCTGTCCGCACGCAAGGACTACGCCGGCGCCCGCCGCTACGAGTGGGTGCGGCGTACAGCGCCACCGATGGGCGGAGGCCAGACGACGCCCGCAGGAGTGACAGGTCTCTAGAGGAACGTTGGCACCGTGTACGTCAGGGTGTCGCAGCTGCTTCACTCTGCTATCGTCGGTCGGACTTGCACTGTCCCGAACAATGAACGCAGGTGTGCTGCTGGGGGGCGACACACCTTGAAAGGGGGAGCAACTGATGCGCGATGTCGTGTTCGCGGCGATCAATGCCGCGCTCGTCAAGGGTGCGCGCTATGCGGACGCACGCGTGGTGGACACCCGTGAAGAGCAGATCTCGATAGCGGACGGGCGTGTAGATGCTATCGGGTCGGGGGAGTCGTTCGGTATCGGTGTTCGCGTCATCGCCGATGGTTCGTGGGGGTTTGCCGCCTCCGCCGAGGTCTCGGTGGAGTCAGCGGAGCGCCTTGGTCGCCGAGCGGTCGAGGTGGCTCGGTCGAGCGCGAACGTCGCTGGTGCGCCCATCAATCTTACCGATGTTGATCGCTATGAGACCACCTGGACCGGCCCCTGCGAGATCGATCCCTTCGAGGTGTCACTTGAGGACAAGATCGACCTGCTGCTCGCTGCCGATAGGGCGATGCGCAGTGAGAGCGCCGTCAAGCTCACCAAGTCATCCCTTGGGTTCCACCGTGTGCACAAGTACTTCGCGTCCTCTGAGGAAAGCTACATCGAGCAAAGCTATGTCGAGTCCGGTGCCGGAATCTCGGCGCTCGCCATCTCCGATGGCGAAGTGCTCACGCGCTCCTATCCTAATTCGTTCGGCGGCAACTGGCTTCAGGGAGGCTTCGAGATCATCCGCGGCTTCGATCTTGTCAGCCACGCGCCGAGAGTCGCCGAGGAGGCTGCCGCACTTCTCACCGCCGCCCCCTGTGCCTCGGGCACGACCGACCTCATCATCGACAGCAGCCAGCTGGGCCTTCAGATCCATGAGTCCATCGGGCATCCCACGGAGCTTGACCGGGTCCTCGGTGATGAAGCAGCCTTCGCTGGTACGTCGTTTCTCGGCATACCTGACCTGAGCAGGCTGAAATATGGGTCAGAGCACGTGACCGTCACCGCAGATGCCACAGTGCCCGGCTCCATCGGGAGTTTCGGCTTCGACGATGAAGGCGTGCCCGCTCAGCGTGACCACATCATCACGGAAGGCACGCTCACTGGCTTTCTCACCTCACGAGAGAGTGCGCGTTCGATCATGCGCACAAGTAACGGCTGCATGCGTGCCGACGGATGGAACCGCATCCCGCTCATCAGGATGACCACCGTCTCCCTCGAACCAGGTGAGTGGTCGCTTGACGATCTCATCGCCGACACCGACGACGGCTTGTACGTGGAGACCAACAACTCGTGGTCAATTGACGACAAGCGCCTGAATTTCCAGTTCGCATGTGAAATCGGCTGGGAGATCAAGAACGGGAAGCGAACGCGCATGGTCAAGAACCCCAACTACACAGGCATCACCCCGCAGTTCTGGAACTCGTGTGACGCGGTGTGCTCTCGCGATCACTGGCAGGTCTGGGGCCTCCCGAACTGCGGCAAGGGAGAACCGATACAAATCGCACACGTGGCACATGGGGCTTCGCCTGCCCGGTTCCGAAACGTCCAGGTGGGGGTGGGTCGATGAGTCGCCTTTCGAGCAAACACGCACGTGAGCTCGCGGCGCGCGCGGTCGCGCTCACCAAAGCAGATGGCGCGGAAGCCATCGTCACCTCCGGCGAGGAGTCTCTTACGCGCTTTGCCGACAACCGCATCCACCAAAACGTCACCGAGACGGACACGCGGGTCTCGGTGCGGGCCGTCATCGGCAGACAGCAGGGTGTGGCATCCACCAACCGGCTTGATGACGACTCACTCGCTGCCTGTTGTGCAGCGGCCGCGCAGGCGGCCTCCGCTGCGCCTGCCGACCCGGACTTTCCTGGGCTTCCCGCTCCCGCTCCCATCAAGACGCCGGAGCGCGCCACCGAGACAGCTCGTCACTACGGGCCTAAGCAAAGGGCAGACGCGGTGTATTCGATGGTCCGTCAGTGCTCCTCGCGCCTCATAAAGGCGGCCGGCGGTGTTGCTTCGAGTGTCTCGACCGTGGCGGTAGCAAACTCGCTCGGCGTCGATGCGGGGATGGAAACGACGGCTGTGCGCGCCACGGTGCTTGCCCAGACCGAGCGCAATGGGTCAGGTTGGGCGTCGTTCTTCGGCCCTGATCCTGCCGATTTGGATGCTGATGCTCTCGGCGAACGAGCCGCCACGCTCGCAACACGCTCTGAGCACCCTATCAATCTCGACCCGGGGACCTACGCGGTCGTGCTCGCACCTGAAGCCGTCGCTGACATCGTTGATTTTCTCGGCTACCTCGGCTTCTCAGCGCGCGCGTTTGAAGAGGGCCGCTCATTCATGAACGGCCAGATCGGTGAGCGCATCATGTCCGAGCAGGTCACCATCTTCGACGACGCACTCGCACCTGAAGCATGCGGCCTGACGTTTGACTTCGAGGGCATGCCCAAGCGTCGTGTGGTGCTGATCGACCACGGTATCGCGACGGGTGTCGTGACCGACTCGTACTGGGCAGCGCGTTCCGGGCGCGAGAACACAGGGCACGCGCTTCCAGCGCCCAACCCCTACGGTCCGATGGCTCTCGACCTGCAGATGGCTCCCGGCAGCGCAACAATCGACCAGCTCATCTCATCGGTGGAGCGCGGTGTGTACGTGACACGTTTCCACTATGTGAACGTCGAAGATCCCGTGCCTGCCACGCTCACCGGCATGACCCGTGATGGGACGTTCCTCATACAGGATGGTGCTCTCACCTCCCCGCTCAAGAACCTCCGCTTCACACAAAGCGCGGTGGCTGCGATGAACGCAGTAAGCGCAGTAACCTCGCAACGAGCCCGCTTCGAGGTCATGGTGGGCTCAGTGCTCGCCCCCGGCGTGCTCATCGACGGTTGGGAGTTCACAGGGCAGACTGGCTAGGAGCGCACAGGGCTCCGGCGTGTCTCGCACACCGGAGCCCCAAGTGTACGGCCCGCCGCGGAGGGGCGCCGCAGCAGCCGTTTCGAGTCAGGAGACTCCCATCGATCCTGACACAGTGTGATATCGGCCGGTGGGGCGGCGAACTTGAGCAATGCCCGCCCGTTGGCGGTTAACCCTGCTGCGCCTCGATCATCTCTTTGACCTTCATGAGGCGTGTGAGATTGCTGCGTTCGGCCTCATCGAGTTTCATCCCGATGTCTCGAACCGTCTCGTCAAGCTGCGGGATCAGCACGTACTCGAGCGCGTTTACGCGCCTGCGCGTGCGCTCGATCTCGGCGGCGAGCAACTCGATAGCCTTCTCCCGCTCGGCGAGCTCGAGCAGCCTCGGCGCGAGTGCGGCAAGGGAGTCGAGTGCGCTGTCAAGCACGATGGGCGTGGTCACAAGCGAATAGCCACCCGGGGCGGGCAGCTCGCCGAGCGTGAAGCGAGGGATATGTACGCTCATGACGTTGTGCTCGGTGACGTCGAGAAGGCCGGCAGGAAGGCCACTCGCCAATGCTGCAGAAAGCGCGGCGTCCCCCGCCTCAGCACGTGCCATCGCAAACGTTCCATACGCGGTGAGCAGATCGCGCTCGACCTCACCGCGCAGAGTGCGACTCTCTCCGATGCGCGCCAGGAACTCCTTCATCAGCTCGTCAAGCTTGTCTTTCAGCAGCTTATGGCCGCGCTGCGCCACTTGGCGACGACGGCGCAGCTTCAGGAGCTCCATGCGGTTCGGGTTCACGCGCATCGCCGGCACGCTAGCTCACCCACTTCCAGAAGGCGAACGCCACGATCGCGAGTGCGGCCAGGACGTTGGCGACGCGCAGCGCGATAACGAGCGGCGATGACTGCACGCCCATACCCGCAAGCGCGCGCACGCCCACCATCTGCAACCCGGCGAGCAGCACCAGCATTGACACCACCGCTATCCATAGCGCTATCGTCACGGTGTCGCTGCGGCCTCCTCCTCCAGTGAAAGCTCCTCAGCGACAGCAGCCATCTCCTGCGCCCCGGGAAGATACCGTTCCACGTACTCATCCTTGATGCGCTTGAGCTCGGTGCGCGGCAGCAGCGTCATGAGCTCCCAGCCGATGGCAAGCGTTTGTTCGATGGAGCGCTCCTCGTGCTCATCCTGACGGATGAAGCGGTCCTCGAACGCGTCCGCAAATGCCGAGAACGCCTTGTCGCTCTCGGAAAGCGCCGCCTCCCCGAGGATGAGCGCAAGCTCCTTGGCCTGAATGCCACGCGCGTACGCACCAAAGAGCTGATTGGAGAGGTCGGCGTGGTCCTCGCGCGTCTTGCCTGGACCGATGCCCTTCTGTTTGAGGCGTGAGAGGCTCGGCAGGACCGCCACCGGCGGATAGATGCCGCGCTGGTGTAGCGCGCGGTCGAGAATGATCTGGCCCTCGGTGATGTATCCGGTAAGGTCGGGGATGGGGTGTGTCTTGTCGTCCTCGGGCATGGTGAGAATGGGTATCTGCGTGATGGAACCAGCGCGGCCCTGCACTCGACCGGCACGCTCGTAGATGGTCGCAAGGTCGGTGTAGAGGTAACCCGGAAAACCGCGACGGCCAGGGACTTCCTTGCGTGCCGCAGAAACCTCGCGCAACGCCTCACAGTAATACGTCATGTCGGTGAGCACGACGACGACGTGCATGTCGCAGTCGAAGGCAAGGTACTCGGCGGCGGTAAGCGCCATGCGTGGCGTGGCGATGCGCTCGACTGCAGGGTCGTCTGCTAGGTTCAAGAAGAGCACCGCGCGCTCGATTGCCGCAGTCTGCCGAAGCTCAGTCATGAAGAAGTCGGCGTCTTCGAATGTGATGCCCATCGCCGCGAAGACTACCGCGAAGTCCCCTGCGCCACCACCGATCACCTGTGCCTGCCGGGCGATCTGGGCAGCAAGCTCGTTGTGCGGCAGGCCAGACCCTGAGAAGATGGGCAGCTTCTGGCCACGCACGAGCGGATTCAAGCCGTCGATGCTCGACACGCCCGTCTGGATGAAGTCATCCGGGAAATCACGTGCCGTCGGGTTGATCGCCGAGCCGTAGATGGAGCGCTGGGCCTCCGGCAGCAGTTCAGGCCCGCCGTCAATCGGCCTGCCGAGACCATCGAAGACCCGCCCCAGCATGTCGCGCGAGACGCCGAGCGAGAGCCCTCGGCCCAAGAAGCGCACCTTCGTCTGTGAGGGGTTCGCACCTCGGGTGCCCTCGAACGCCTGCACGAGGGCGACGTCTCGGTTCACCTCAAGCACGTTGCCGAGGCTCAGTGTCCCATCGGGAAACTCCAGCTCCACGAGCTCGCCGTAGGTCACGTCGACAACGTTCTCGACGAGCAGAAGCGGCCCTACGATGTCGCGCGTAGTCATATACTCGCGTTCCATCTAGACCTCACCTGCCTCTCCGCCGTTCGCCACAAGCTGAGTCTCTATCTCCGATTCGATCCGGCTGAACACGTCGGCATCCTCTTCGGTGGAGTATTTCGCGCGCGCGATGTGTTCGCGTACTGGTGCTGCGAAGATGTCCTTGAGCGCCGCGCCTTCCGCGTGCGCTTGAAGCGCCTTCTCGTGGAAGAGCAGGATGACTCTCAAGAGCCGGTCCTGAGTGACGAGCGAAGTGAACTGGTCGTCATCACGAAACGCATTCTGCTGCAGGAAGTCCTCACGGATGGACTTCGCCGTCTCCATGACGATCTGCTCCTCAGGTGAAAGGGCCTCTAGGCCGACAAGGCGCGCGATCTCGGCAAGCTCGCTTTCGCGCTGCAGAATCTCCATGCACCTGTCGCGACGACCCCGGTACTCCTCGCTCACCGCCTCTCGCCAGTACGGAGTGATCTTGTCGAGATACAGGGAGTAGGAGACGAGCCAGTTGATAGCGGGGAAGTGCCGCTCATAGGCCAGACGGTCCTCCAGGGCCCAGAAGACCTTGACCACTCGCAGCGTGTTTTGGACGACCGGCTCCGAGAGGTCCCCTCCTGGTGGCGAGACCGAGCCCACGACCGAGACCGAGCCCGAGCGCACCTCGCCCTCCGGCTCCTCTGCAAGCGCACCGCCAAGCGTTTCCACCTTGCCCGCACGCTCGTAAAAGGCCGCGAGCCTCGTGCCGAGATATGCGGGGAAGCCTTCCTCGCCAGGCATCTCTTCAAGGCGCCCGGAAATCTCCCGCATGGCTTCGGCCCAGCGTGAGGTGGAGTCTGCCTGCAGCACCACGTTGTAACCCATATCACGGAAGAACTCCGCCATCGTGATACCGGTGTACACGCTCGCCTCACGCGCAGCCACCGGCATGTTCGAGGTGTTGGCCACGAGCACCGTGCGGCGCATGAGCGGCTGGCCAGAGTATGGGTCGGTGAGCTCGGGGAACTCCATGAGCACGTCTGTCATCTCGTTGCCACGCTCGCCGCAGCCGATGAAGACGACCACCTCGGCGTTAGACCACTTCGCTATCTGGTGTTGCGTGACGGTCTTTCCTGCACCGAACGGCCCGGGTATGCATGCCACACCACCCTGCAGCAGCGGGAAGAAGGTGTCGATGACGCGTGTTCCTGTGACGAGCGGATCGGTGAGCGAGATCTTGCGACGATACGGGCGTGGGATACGCACCGGCCAGACCTGCATGAGCTTAAGTTCGTGGCTCTTGCCATCGTCATCGATGAGCGTGCCTACCGGTTCATCCACGGTGTAGGTCCCCGAGGCGATGCTATCGATACGGCCTTGTTGCCCTGGCGGCACCATGATGCGCAGCGATATGACCTCATTCTCCTGTACAGTGCCGATGATGTCACCGCCCTCGACCCGGTCACCCACCCTGGCCGTGGCCTTGAACTCCCAGCGGGCAGCGCGATCAAGGCCAGGCGCGCTGGCGCCCCGGGTGAGGAAGTCACCCGCGTGGGCTCGGAGGACGTCAAGGGGGCGCTGCACGCCGTCGTACACCGCGCCCAACATCCCTGGTCCGAGTTCCACGGAAAGCGGCGCGCCGCTGGAAAGCACCACATCACCTGGGCCAAGCCCCTCGGTCTCCTCGTAAACCTGGATGGAGGCGAGGTCGCCACGCATCTCGATGATCTCGCCCATGAGGCCTTCATCCCCGACCTGCACGAGATCGTACATGCGTGAACGCGCCAGCCCAGCGGCCACGACGAGCGGCCCCGCGACCTTTACGATCCTTCCCTTTTCGAGCTCTGTCATCTACTCG
Organism: Coriobacteriia bacterium; assembly: GCA_034005175.1. Taxonomy (GTDB): domain Bacteria; phylum Actinomycetota; class Coriobacteriia; order Anaerosomatales; family SLCP01; genus JAVEVF01. The sequence continues at coordinate 12,461 of JAVEVF010000028.1, forward strand.
TCCTCTTCTCGGATGAGCACCGTCGTTCCTAAGGCGCGCTCGATGGCGCGCGCCAGCTTCTTCTCTCCTACGCCGCCCTCACTGCCAGCGCCGGGTATCACCGTCACAGCAGGCAGTACCTGGTCGGCGACGTCCACAAGCAAGTCCTCGATGGCTTCGTATACCGGCTCGGTCACGAACACCACCCCGTACTCACCTCCAGCAAGTTCGGTCCAGAGGCTACGCGCGTCTGTGGCATCGCCGATCGCAAAGACCGCGAAGCCGAGGGGCTTGAAGCCTGACACGCTTGTGCGGTCACCCACCACGGCGACCTTCTTCGCATCTGCCATCTCAAGCCACATCCCTTACGCGCTCACGCAAACGCTCAACGGGCACATGCGCGAACGTCCCGATGATGATGGTGCGCAGCGCCGTGAGCTCAGCGCGCCGAGAGAGTACGTAGCTCACTACCGGATCCGGACCGATGGAGGTAAGGCGGCGATTCCGAGCCTCTCGCGCAACAAGCGCGTCGATGGCTACATCGAGCCGAGCCGGATCCGCGAGCGCTTCGGGGTCGATACCCCGCAATGGCGCGAGCGTAGCGAGCTGCGCCACGCCCTCGGCGAAGGACAAGCGGTATAGCTCCACGAACTTCGAGGGCGCGATTGCTCCTCCCGGAACGAGCGCCGTCTCAAGCACAGCCACCGGCACACCCCGCGTGCGGCAGCGTACGAAAGCACGCGTGTTGCCGGCGTCGGCTTCAAGTGCAGCGAGATGTTGCACGAACTCGCTGCGTGATGCCGCGGCGATCTTTGAGAGGTGAGCGAACATCTCTCGGTCGACGGCGGCCTCTACTGCATCGGCCGGGAGGTTGCCGTCTTCATCGGCGAGTGCCGCGCGGATACGCGCTTCCGCAGCTCGCACAGATGACGGCAAGCGCTCGCTCGGCCCGCTGAACGCCTCAACAGGCACGCTGCCAAGTGGTGTCATGAGCGGCTCGGCCGGGATATGAAGCGCCTCGGCCTTGAGCTTGGCCTTGAGGTTCTCGAAGTCATGCCGAGTGCGGAAATACGACACCATGGGTTCAGGCAGATTCGCGTGCTCGAGGAAGTCCTCATATAGGTCGACGAATGAGTCGTTGAGGGCCCCCTCGATGTCATCTGGGTTCTGCACATCTTCGAGATAGGGACCGTACACCGTGTCGGCCAGGACACGCCGTTGAAGGTCAAAGTCGCGAGCGTCCATGAGCCGCTCATAGGTGGTTGCAGTGAGCAGCCCTGATTCAAGCGCGCGCACGCGCCCCACGGCAAAGCCATATCGCAAAGGATCGGCTATGACGCGCAGTCGCGTCACTGCGCCTCCTCGGTATCGTGCGCGTCAATCGCGGTGCGCGACGAAGCGCTCGGCTCAGCGCTCCCGCCAAAGAGAGTCTCAGAAGCTGCCGCGACGAGCTCCGCCTTGCGACTGGCTACAAGCGCACGCGCGGAGACTTCGACTTTCACGCGGTCGCCCTCGACTACCACACCCCGTTCGATCTCCGAGGTCGGGCCACCGATGGTGATCTTCGCACCAGCCTCGGCAAGCGCAGGACCAAGCACGCCAGCCAGGCGAGGCTCATCCGCGAATCCGATCAACAGCGTCTCAGAGCCCTTCGCTACCTGCGCCACCTGGTTTGCGATGAAACGCACATACTCATCTGCCGGAAGCGTCTCGAGGTGATCGGCTACCTCGCTGATGACCTGCTCGACAAGCTGGCGTTTTGCGGCGAGCGCTCTGTCGCGTGCGGTGAGGCGCGCTGTGGCAAGACGCGTCTTGCCCGCCGCTTCAGCCTCGGCGGTCGCGCGTGCCACAGTCCGGTCCAACAACCTGCGTGCGTGGTCTTGTGCATCAGCCCGCACGGCGGCCGCGGCTTCCTCCGCCTGCTGAAGGATGACGGAGGCCTCGTCAAGCGAGTCCTCTTCGATGCGCTGCAATATGTCGGCGAGTGCCACAACGACCTACCCGGCGATGAAGAGCAGCATGAGGATGGTCACGATGAGCGAGAACACCGCGTAGGTCTCAACGAGCGCGGGGAAGATGAGCGCCTTGCCCGCGTCCTCCTCGCGCCGTGCGACCATCCCCGCGGCGCCGACAGCTGTCGCCCCCTGGTAGATGGCGGACACGAAGCACAAGACCGTCACCGGCATGCATGCAAGAAACACCTGCACCCCCTGATGGGCTGTGAGCTCTGCGCCGCCGCCAAAGAATCCGAAGAAGATGAAGACCAGCAGAGCCGTGATGAACCCGTAGATGCCCTGGGTACCCGGCATCGCTGCAAGCGGGAGTATCTTGCCGTACTTCTCGGAGTCCTCAGACAGGATGCCTGTTGCGGTGTTGCTGATGGATGTGATGCCCATCGCCGACCCCATGCCGCCGCCAATCACCGCCAGCGCCGCTCCTAAGTACGCCCATTCGACTCCAGACAGTCCCAGGATAAGATCGTTCACGTTCGCGCTCCTCCTTCCTGCCCACCCGAATCCGGGTGCAGCACCACTGATTTCGTGCGAGGAGCAAACGGCGTGAACGGTCGGCCGCCGCCCTCATAGAACTTGCTGAAGAACTCAACGAACTGCAGGCGCGTGGGGTGCACAAAGGCGCCGAGCAGGTTGATTGCCACATTGAACGAATGCCCGACGACAAGTATGAGCACCGCTGAGAGGATGCCGATCCCGAACGGGATGCCGGTAACAAGCCCCGCGAGCCTGTTCATCACATCACCGACAAGCAGCCCCGCCAGACCGAGAGCGGCAAGGCGTGTGTATGACAGGAAATCTGATGCGAAACCCACGAGCCCGTACAGACCGAGCAACCCACGCGCTAGCCCCATGGCCGTACCCGTCAAAGAACGCTTGATAAAGAGCTCCTCCAGCATGCGGCCCTTGAGGACTACAGTGAGCCCGAATGCAGCAGGCAACAACCAACCCACCGTGGCTGGGAGGGCCAGGGCGATACCAACTGCCACAAACAGCCCCAGCGTGCTGATGTCTTGCGAGATGGCGCCGAGCACATCCCCGTTTCGCCAGCGCTGCACGGCGCTCGTGGTCACGCCCACTGAGATGTGGATGACACCGAGCACGACCGAGATGATGAGCATCGTCATCACGTCGTTGAGTGGGTCGACAAGCGGCTTATAGCGCAGGAAGGGTGGCAGTGACTCCGGGGGCAGAGCGAAGTAGCTACGCGTCGCGATGCCGACGAAGATGGCGGCCAGCCCGCCAAGCATGAGGAGGTCCATGAACTTGCGCACCGCTGGCGCAACATCGAGTCTCGTCTTGATGAGGTATGCCACCGTCCCCAACATGAGCCCGTAGCCCGCGTCGCCGATACACATGCCGAAGAACAAGAAGAAGAACCCCGCAAGCAGGGGCGTGGGATCTATCTGTCCGTACCGTGGCCTGCCGTAGAGATCGGTGAGCACTTCGAATGGTCTAAGCAGTGGTGGATTGACGAGGCGCACGGGCACGACGTCATCTACCGCAGGCTCCTCGAACGCGATATCCACAGCATCGCAAACGGGGACAAGCGCGCTGATGAGATCCTCTCGCTCTGATGCATCCACCCAACCACTCACAGAAAACGCCCGCTCTGTGGCGGCAAAAGAAGAGCGCACCTCCTCGGCATCTCGGCGGGAGAGCAGCGCTTGGACCAGCGCGACTGTCCGGTGATACTGCGCAGCGGCCAACTCGGTTGCCTTCGCTTCGATCTCGGCTTGCTCAACGTCGATGCCCTTCAGCCTGTCTAACGTACGCGCCCGTTCCTCGGCGGGATAGTCCTCAAGGCCCGGAAAGCTCACCGGTACGAATTCAGTGAGCGCCAAAGTCGCCCGCACGTCTTCAAGCGCATCTTTGTGCGCCATCACAACCCAAGCTTCACGCTGCGTCGCCTCGCCGATCTCGGCTACCGAGACGTCGCTCACCACATCGCGCAACGCCTGGCGGATCTCCTTCGAAGCCGATGCCGGCACTGTGCCGGTGAACAGCACCACATGCTTGGTGCCTTTCCACTGCGAGATCTGCAGGTGCAGATCCTCCCACGGCGCCAGCTCGCGAACGAGATGACGTAGGCGTGTGCGCTCACGCTCAATCACCGCAAGACGCTCTGACATGAGAGTGCACGTCTCGCACTGCTCCCAGAAATCATCCTCATCGGCAAGCTGTTCGAATTCGCTTGTTGGAAGGTGCACCTTCTCCGACACGAACGTCGAGAAAGGGGCGTCTGCGGTGTGGAAGCGGCCGAGAAAGTCACGCATGAACGTCGCATGGGCGACGCGTTCTTCGAGCGAGTTCAATCGCCCCTGGTCTGGCTTCAGGGCCTCTACGGACTCGAGATCCACTTCTTGAACAGCGATTTCTAGCACACCCGCCTGCTGTAGCAGGCGCACAGTCTCGTCCAGCACAGACACATGGCCGAGGACGGTGACCTTGAGCATGCTGGCTATGGCCACCTGATGTTCACCGGCCCAGCTCATCAAGCACGGCGTGCACGGCGTCTGGGAGCCGCGACTGGGCGACCTGCAGGAACTCCGCAAGCTCGTCTCCGGATGCGGCCTCGATGCGACCTGCCTCCGCCTCAGCCTCACGCATGATCGCATCCGTGACCACGGCGGCTTGTTGGGAGCCCTCACGGCCTGCTTGTGCGATAAGGACCTCAGCCTCAGAGGCAGCCTCGATGCGCAGCTCTCGGGCACGCGTCTTCGCATCGGCAAGGGCGTGCCGAGCTTGCTCCTCGGCGCGCAGAATCTCTTCGAGTTTCTCCATGCTGCCTGTGGCCCCCTCCGCTGGTCAGGGATGATGGAGATTGTAGCACCCTCGGCAGGGTTGGAGACTCCCCGGACACGTGACCGGACGGAAATTCTAGGCGAGAGGCCGTGGTATACTGGCCGACGACCAACTGCCGTTGCTTCACCCTTCGCTGTGCGACACAAAACCCCTTCACTCCTGCTGCAGACACCCCGCTCCGTCGCCCGCGCCAAGCGACGCCGTCGTATTCGATGGACGGTGGCCGGCGTGGCGGTTGTGCTTGTGTTGGCAACCGTTGTAGTAATCAACGTGGAGCCGGGACGCAGGATGCTGTGGGGTGACAAGCGTAGCAGCGGCTTCGCTCCCACGACACCCGCCACGGAAGCGACCGTGACACCTGCCGCAAGCGCCGAGCCGCTCAGGCAACCGCCGGCCCCCAGCCTGCCAGCCACCCTGAGCGTCATGGCCGTCGGCGACATGCAGTTTGACCGGCGCGTGAAGGAGCTTATCGGACGCGAAGGTGGCGAAGCCCCGCTGCGTCATGTCGCAAATCACCTTGCCACTGCCGACATCACCGTCGGCAATCTCGAAAGCCCGCTATCGGCGAACGGATCACCCTGGCCCGGAAAGGACGTGCACTTTCGCGGTGACCCTCGGGGCATAGAAGGCTTGAAGACAAGCGACTTCACCTTTCTTTCGCTGGGCAACAACCACATCCTCGACTACGGGGCCGAGGCGCTCATGGATACGGTCGCCTCACTCGATCTCGCCGGCATCGGCCACGCTGGCGCGGGCATCGACCGCGCGGCTGCGTGGAAACCCGCAGTCGCCACATACGGCGACACCACAGTGGCGTTTCTTTCATTCAGCCACATACTGCCGGCGGGATTCGTCTCCACCAAGGACAAAGCGGGCCTTGCTGCGGGTCGCACCGACATGAGCGCCGTGACCGAGGCTATTCGCGAGGCCAAGGCCGGCCACGACTACGTCATCGTCTCGTTCCACTGGGGCGTCGAGTACGTCGATGACGCGAACGGAGATCAGGTGCGAGATGGGCGCGCTGCCATCGATGCAGGTGCCGACATGGTGCTTTCACACCATCCACATGTCATACAAGGCATCGAGTTCTACAACGACGGCGTCATCGCGTATTCGCTTGGCGACTTCGTGTTCGACCACTACTCGCGCAAGACCGGCGAGGCATTCATCCTCGAAGCCGAGCTTGGCCCGCATGGTGTAGCCGAGGTGCGAGCGGTACCCGTCTACCTCCAGAGCATCGGTCAGCCAAAGGTGGTCGCAGGGACCGAAGCCACAGCCATCCTTCAGCGGCTCGGACGCATATCTTCACCGCACGGCACCACGGTGAAGATCGAAAATGATATCGGCCGGGTGCTGCCGTGAACGACGCCCGCGACACCCATGGGTGCGGACTGCGAGACGACACCGCGTGTCA
>JAVEVF010000029.1:0-18393 GCA_034005175.1 Coriobacteriia bacterium
TGCACGATGTACTTTCGGGCATCGATATCGTGCAGGCCAGTGAAAAGTAACCGTGCACTAAGAGAGGCTGATCGTGAGCGCCGCGCCTGACCCTTTGAACCCAAACAGTCTCGATCGCCACGTCCGTCTAGTCGGAGAGCTTGTTCGGAAACGGTGACGTAAAGATACGTATAGTCAGAACACTACTGGAGTTGGAGCTGCCCCGTTTCCGTTGATACCTGGAGCCTAGGACGCTGCGGCTGAGAGCCGCTCCTGCTCCAGTCTGCGTTCGAACTCTGCCGGTGACAAGTCGCCGGGCGACGAATGCCGCCGATGGGGGTCGTAGAAGCCCTCGATGTAGCCGAAGACCTCGAAGCGGGCCTGGTCGCGCGTCTTGAACGTGTGGCGGTGGACGCACTCCTTCTTGATCGTCGCCCTCACCGACTCGGTGACCGCATTGTCGTGCGGGACGCCCGTTTCACCCATCGACGCCGGGATCCCTGAGTCCCGAAGTGACTTGCCGAAGGCGAGCGATCGGTACTGCGCCCCGCGATCCGAGTGAAGATGATGCAGGTAGCCAACCGTGGGGTAATGAGTCTGATGATGCCAAAGTCTTCTCGGTTACCCACGATCCAAGTAGCAGTAGAGAATCGATCCTCATGGAGCTCGGTGACGGGTTTGTTCCTTTGTTGTCTCAAAGAGGTGTAGACATTCCTGTTGTCGACTCCACGGATGGCGAGGCTCTGCTGCTCGAGTCAGACGAGCAGGTGGAGGCATACATAGAGTCCTATGACAGGCTCTACGGAGAGCCTGGTCTTGACGGTGTTCCCGGCACCTGGCTCGGCGGCTACCCCCACCAGCTGCAAGACGACATGCAGGAGCAGTGCGCAGAGATGGCCGTAGCAGCCTGGGGGCTTCACTCCGAGCCCGCGGAGTGGCGACTGCTACTGCAACTGGCGAACGAACCTGCGGCGAACATGGACTGGGGCGACGGAGGCTTCCTTTGCTACTGGGTCGGGGAGGCCGATCTCGCCGAGTACCGCTTTGACCGCGCGTGGTGCATCCTGCAGACGATGTAGGGCAGGCGAGAGCTCGTTCGCTGGGCCGATCAAGCACGAAGATGGGCAAGGCGCTCAGGAGACAGCTCGACGTCTACGGGGAGGTCCTAACACCTATTCAGACCGGGAAATGTCCAGATTCCTTGACACGGTACACCTCTCTGCCCGCCACTGCGCCCGCCCACCGCGCGCGTCCTCTCCAAGAGCCGGCCAAGGCCGACGGCGACTTCGCCCAGGTGCTCTGGGGCGGTCGGGGGGGCGGCGTGGTATGCGTGCTAGACAGCCGGTGGGTTCTCGCGTAAACTGCAGGGTTAGGGTCACACGTGGTGACCCATGGATTCGCGGCGTGTCCCTCCACCTGCGTATCGTGACAACGCAGGGAACGGAGAAAAGGACAGGCCGCTTTGTTTTGCCCCACGTTGGGGTGAGAGGATGAGTAAGAACATGGCTGAAGGTACCGTTAAGTGGTTCAACCCCGATAAGGGCTACGGCTTCATCTCGCACGACGGTGGCGAGGACGTCTTCGTGCACTACAGCGAGATCCAGAGCGAGGGCTTCAAGACTCTCGATGAGGGTCAGGCCGTTTCCTTCGAGATCACGACCGGCCAGAACGGCAAGCTCCAGGCGAGCAACGTCCGCAAGATCTAATCACCTGGCCGACGGCGGGCGTCACGATCGCTGAGAGAGGCTGAGTGCGCGAGGTCTCGTCTTCTTCGGGAGGCGGGACCTCGCTATTTGTAGATGAGAGCACGGGACGGAAGCGGAGACACATGCTTCAGAACGACATTCGAAACATCGCCATCATCGCGCACGTCGATCACGGCAAGACCACCCTGGTGGATCGCTTGCTGCAAGCCACCAGCGTCTTTCGTGAAAACCAGCAGGTGGCCGAGCGCGTGCTTGACTCCAACGACCAAGAGCGCGAGCGTGGCATCACCATCCTAGCGAAGAACATCTCGGTGCGGTGGCGCGGCACCAAGATCAACGTCATCGATACCCCCGGCCACGCTGACTTCGGGGGCGAGGTCGAGCGCGTGCTGAAGATGGCTGATGGCGTCCTGCTCATCGTCGACGCGTTCGAGGGGCCGATGCCCCAGACGCGGTTCGTCTTGCGAAAGGCGCTTGAGCACGGATTGAAGCCCCTGTTGGTCGTGAACAAGATCGATCGTCCTGGCGCTCGCCCGAGCGAGGTCGTGGATGCGGTCTTCGATCTCATGGTCGAGCTGGGTGCTGACGACGCCCAGCTTGATTTCCCCATCGTGTATGCGAGTGCGCTTGGTGGATTCGCTCGAAACGAAGTCGATGACGAGGGCGATGACATGGCGCCGCTTCTCGACGCGGTGCTTGAGCACATCCCTGCCCCCGACGTCGATCCAGCTGGACCGGTAGCGATGCAGGTCTGTACCATCGACTACTCGAACTTCGTAGGACGCATCGCCATCGGGCGCGTGTTCTCAGGCACACTGCGTTCGGGGGATCGCATCCTTGTCATCAAGAACGACGGTTCGCGCTACGAAGCGACAGCGAAGCAGCTCTACACGTTTGAGGCCCTCGGGCGCGAGGAAGCAGCCGAGGTCCATGCGGGCGACGTAGTGGCGGTCGTCGGTGTGGAAGACTCTGACATCGGCGACATGTTCACAAGCCGCATCGAACCCGTCCAACTCGAGCCCATCCATGTCGAGGAGCCCACGATGTCCGTGGTCTTCTCGGCAAACACCAGCCCGCTTGCTGGTCAGGAAGGCGCCATCGTCGGCGGGCGCCAGATCAAGGAGCGCTTGCTACGAGAGGCCGAGTCAAACATCGCCATGCGCATCGCCGAGACGCCCGGCAAGGACGGCATGGCGGTCGCCGGTCGTGGCGTGCTGCATCTCTCTGTCTTGATGGAAACGATGCGCCGAGAGGGCTACGAGTTCCAGGTTGGGCGCCCGCAGGTGATCCTCAAGAATGACGGTGCCCAGACGCTCGAGCCCATCGAGCAGGCCGTGGTTGACGTGCCCAGCGAGTACGCAGGCAAGGTGATTGAGATATTCGGCTCGGCAGGGGGCGAGATGGTCGACATGGTGCAACGTGACGAACAAGTGCATCTCGAGTTCAACATCCCCAGCCGCGGTGTGATGGGGCTGCGTACGCGCCTTCTCAACGCTACCCGCGGGGAAGCCGTGCTCTTTCACCACTTCAGCACGTATGGCCCACATCGAGGTGATGTCGGCGGGCGTGTGAACGGTTCGCTCATCGCGATGTCCACAGACAAGGCCGTCGCGTATGCTCTGGACTCGCTGCAGACACGAGGAAGGCTATTCGTGGGTCCTGGGGTGATGTGCTATGAGGGGATGATCGTCGGGGAGCACGCCAAGGACAGCGACCTCGTGGTGAATGTGGCCAAAGCCAAGCAGCTCACGAACATGCGAGCAGCAGGCGCTGACAAGAGCGTGCAGCTTGCCCCACCCATCACATTCACTCTCGAAGAAGCCCTCGAATACATCGAAGACGATGAGCTCGTGGAGGTCACCCCACGCAGCATTCGGCTGCGCAAACGCATCCTCAACACCAACGACCGCAAGAAGGCTGCTCGGCGTTCCCGTGAATGAGCTGCATCTCGACGGCGTTCAGCTGACTCAGCGCTGTTTCAGGTCCTTGCCTGCCGCCACCGCCGCACGCGCTCCCTCGCCGGCCGCGATTATGACCTGCTTGCCAAGCCCGTCGGTGACATCGCCTGCAGCGTAGACGCCCGGTAGGCTGGTAGCGCACCGCCGATCGACGATGATCTCGCCCTTCGCGTTCGTCTCCACCAGCCCGGCCGTGAACTCGGCTGCTGCGATAGCGCCCGTCTCGATGAAGACTCCCTTCACCGCAAGGGTCTCCTCCACGCCCGCCGCGATGTCGCGCACCGTGATGCCCTCGACGCTTTCGCTGCCCTCTATGCGCAGGACCTTCATGCGCGTTCGCACCGTGATGGCGTCGGTGTCCTCAAGTGACTTGAGCATCTTGTCCGAGACCTTCAGCGGCTGAGGCGATATGAGGGTCGTTTGCGCGCCGAGGTGTGCGAGCTGCAGTGCGGCTTCGGCCGCGGAATCGCCAGGGCCCACCACCGCCACGTCAGCGCCTGCGAAAAACGCCGCATCACAGGTTGCGCAGTATGAGACACCCCTGCCGATGAGCTCGGTCTCTCCAGGTACAGAGAGCCGGTTAGGAGCCTTGCCCGTTGCGATGATGATCGAGCGCGCCGAGAGCGTCGCACCCTCGCGTGTGAACACCTGAAATCCTTCGTCGGTAGGCATGAGCGCGTTCACGAGCTCTCCCTCGAAGCAGGTCACATCGAAGCGGGATACATGCTCACGAAAGGATTTCACGAGTTCTGGCCCGGTGACAGCCTGCCATCCGAGGTAGTTCTCGATCTTGCCGGCCCATGCGGCCTGACCGCCCACCTCTCCTCCGATCACGGCGGTCTTCAGCCCCTGGCGAGCGCAGTACATCCCGGACGTCAGGCCCGCAGGGCCCGCTCCGATGATGACGACATCGTAGTCTCCTGTGGCGTTAACCTCGTCAGTCACGAGTCCTCCTTCTGTCTGAGTGTCACCGAGAGTGTTCCCCGATATAGGTTCTCTCCCCACAGTTTACACAGCGGCGTGGAAGGGACACTCTGGTAGGGGCCGGGTTCGCATGCGTGTGTGGCATGAGATCACGTGTGGCCGCTTGGAGATGATGATGGACAAGGTGCTTGTCGTCGGTGGCGCAAACACTGACATCGTGGGTGCGCCTGACGCGCGACTCCGCGCGCGCGACTCCAACCCCGGACACGTCACGCACGCCGCTGGTGGGGTGGCCCGAAACATCGCAGAGAACCTCGCGCGCCTCGGCGTACAGACAGTCCTTGTGACCGCGTTTGGTGATGACGCACATGGGGCCATGCGTCGCCAGGAGTGTGCGAGCCTCGGAATCGATGTCGGCCGCGGCGTGCTCACACCGGGGATTCCCGGCTCCGTCTACCTTGCCCTCCTCGACGACACCGGTGATCTCGCTGCCGCCGTGTCTGACATGCGAGCGCTGGAGGCCATGGGGCCCGAGATGATGGATGATGCTCTTGAGGGCATCGGAGAGCTCGGCGCGCTCGTCCTCGAGGCCAACCTGCGTGGTGACACGCTCGCGCGCATCCGACAGATCGAACCCCAGGCGCCACTCTTTCTCGAGTGCGTGTCTGTCGCCAAAGCTCGGCGGCTCACCCCGTTGTTGCCGAGCGCGTGGGCCGTACACGCGAACATCGCAGAAGCCGAAGCGGTGTGTGGAAGGAAGTTCGACCGTTCCGTGGTTGGTGCTTTGGAAGCCGCACGCGATCTGGTGGTGTCAGGTGTCCGTTGCGCGTATGTTACGGTCGGTGAGCGCGGTACCGCTTGGGCGTCGCGCTCTTCGGCTGGCACGTTTGCCGCACCCCACGGCCAGGTCGTGAACGCCACCGGCGCGGGTGACGCGTTCATGGCCGGTGTGGTCTCAGCGACGTTGGCCGGCCATGAGGCGCGTGAGGTCGCTGCCTATGCCACTGCGTGCGCAGCCATCACGCTTCGCACCGAGCGCACCGTCGCCGAGGAACTGACACGATCTCGGGCCATAGCGGAGATGAGGGAGGTCTTGTGATGGCACGTGTGTTCACGGTCTCCGAGGAGGTCTCGAGCGCGCTCGCAGCGGGGCAACCGGTGGTGGCCCTCGAGTCGACCATCATCACGCACGGATTCCCTTATCCCGCAAACCTCCAGTGCGCCCTTGAGGTCGAGCAAGTGGTACGCGAGCAAGGGGCGATCCCCGCCACGGTGGGCGTCGTGCGAGGGGTGCTTACCATCGGGCTTACGCACGCAGAGATAGAGCGCTTCGCATCTGCGGGCGACATCGTGAAGGCGAGCCGCCGCGACCTGCCTGTCCTCGCTGCTCGGGGTGGTGATGGCGGGACAACGGTTGCCGCAACGATGGTCGGGGCGGCACTTGCGGGCGTGCGTGTCTTCGCCACCGGCGGGATAGGGGGCGTGCACCGCGGCGCGGAGCGCACGTTCGACATCTCGGCTGATCTCGAGGAGCTCGCACGAACGAACGTGACCGTCGTGTGCGCGGGTGCCAAGTCGGTGCTCGATATAGGGCTCACGCTGGAACATTTGGAGACTCATGGCGTTCCCGTCGTAGGATATAGAACCGACGAGTTTCCGGCCTTCTACACCAGGACAAGCGGCTTTTCTGTGCCGGCGAGGCTCGACACACCGCAGGAGATCGCAGACCTCATCAAGGCCAAGCAAGCTCTGGGGCTCGGGGGTGGGGTGGTGGTCGCCAATCCTATCGAGACCGCACATGCGCTTGAGGAAGAGGAGATCGAACGCATCACGCACGAAGCGCTGACAGCCGCCGCCGAGCAGGGTATCGTCGGCAAGGACATGACGCCGTTTCTCCTCGCTCACATTCACGCGGCCACAGCGGGCGCAAGCGAGGAAGCAAATCGGCAGCTCGTGTACGGCAACGCACGCCTGGCGGCACGGATCGCAGCGGTGATGTGAAGACGGTGAACTGACGTGGTGAGTGGAGTGCACGAGGACAACCGAGAGATGGTCAGCGCGATTCGAGAGCATCTGGGCGCGCGGCGTGTTCGCCAGGCTCTAGAGATGCTGCGTCCGATGTCGGTTGCCGAGATAGCCGACATCCTGCGCGAGCTCTCGCCACCCGAGAGCGCAGCGCTCTTGCGGCCGCTGCCACGCGATCTTGCCGCGGATGTCTTCGCGCAGCTCACCACCCACGAGCGTGACGACGTCTTGCGCGCGCTGACCGACGGGGAGACGCGTGAGCTTCTCGCATCGCTTGCTCCAGATGACCGCACCGAGCTGTTCGAGGAGCTCCCAGGAGAGATGACACAGAAGCTCCTCAACCTCTTGTCCCGGGAAGACCTTGAGGAGGTTCGCACATTCCTCGGCTATCCTGAGAAGAGCGTCGGCAGACTCGCCACCCCTGACTACGTGGCGGTGTCTCCTGACTGGACGGTCGCGCAGGCGCTCCAGCACATCCGCAAGCGTGGAGCGGAGAGCGAGACCATCGATGTGATCTACGTGGCTGATCGGGGCTGGAAACTCGCAGGCGTATGTGAGCTGAGGAGCCTCATCCTCGCTGACCCCGACAGCAGCGTGCGTGAGGTCATGCGTCCTGCCTTCGCGCAGCTCTCGGCGTTTGACGACCGCGAGGAAGCCGTGCGTGAGATGCGGCGGCACAACACCGTCGCGCTTCCCGTGGTGGATTCATCGGGCGTGCTCATCGGTATCGTCACCGCCGACGACGTCTTCGATGTCTTTGAAGAAGAGACGACCGAGGACATCCACCGCACAGCGTCGATTTCCCCGCTTCGCGCCAGCTACCGTGGCCTTTCTGCCACGCAGCTCTACACCAAACGCATCGGGTGGCTGCTCGCGCTCCTGTTCTTCAGCCTCGTCTCATCTGGTGTCATCGCCGCATACGAGAGCATCCTTGCCTCAGTCCTTGCGCTCGCGTTCTTCATTCCGCTACTGGCCGACACAGGGGGCAACACCGGCTCGCAGTCCTCAGCGCTCGTGATCCGTGCGCTGGTGACTGACGACATCGAACTTGGTGACTGGTGGCGTGTCGTGGGCAAGGAGATCGCCGTCGGTGTCTTGCTCGGTGCCGCGCTGGGGGTCGGAGCATTCGCTCTCGGTTTGTTTCGAGGAGACCTTGGCTTGGCGCTGGTGCTGGCTATCTCCATGCTCCTCATAGTCGTGGCAGCCAACATCATCGGTACGCTGCTCCCGTTCATACTCGTGAGGCTGGGGCAGGATCCGACCGTAGCTTCAAGCCCGTTGGTGACGTCGCTGACCGATGCAGTGGGGCTGTTCATCTACTTCAGTGTGGCGACATTGCTGCTGCTCGAACATGGGCAGCACTGAGATTCAGGCGATGAGCGTGCGCTTGCGCAGCAGCGGCTCGAGCAGGTCAGCAGGCAGCGCAGGGCTGATCAGATAGCCCTGCATCTCATCGCAGTGCTCGGAACGGAGGCACGCGTGCTGAACGCGCGTCTCCACGCCCTCGGCCACCGCGTCAATCCCAAGCTGTTTGGCGATGGAGATGACCGCACGGCAGACTGCGGTCGCACGGGCGTTTCGACCCAACCCCCACACGAACTCGTGATCGATCTTGATGGCATCGACCTCAAAGCGCAACAGCTGATCGAGCGAGGAGTGCCCGCGGCCGAAGTCGTCGATAGAGATGCGCACTCCGAGATCTCGCAGCTCCTCCCAGAGCACCCGCAGGTTCTCGCCGCTCCTGAAGGTGTCCTCGGTGATCTCGAGTTCAAGGGCTCCCGGTTCGAAGCCGTTCGCATACAGGAGTTCGCCGATGCGTCGCGCGAGACTCTGATCTGCGAACTGCCGTGCGGAGAGGTTGACGGTAAGCCGTGCGCCCTGCACCAGGCCCATGCGTCGCCAGCGGCCGAACTGCTCGCACGCTGTGCGGACGGTCCAGTGTCCGATATCCACGATAAGAGAGGACTCCTCGGCGATGGGAAGGAACGTGCCGGGAGCGATCTGGCCCATCTCGGGGTGGTTCCAACGGATGAGCGTCTCGAGACCCGCGAGCACGCCGTCATCCACACGCAAGATCGGCTGGTAGCGAAGCTCGAACTCGCCACGCTCTGCCGCGCCGTGCAGGTCGTTTCTCAAACCGGAGAGCTGGCGGTCTTCCTCGGTGAGCCTTGCGTCGTGGAGACAGTACGTGTCGCGCCCGCTGTGTTTGGCCTCGTACATGGCTGCATCAGCACGGCCCAGTAACGCCCCGACATCTTCATGCTCTTCAGTGGACCCAAGAGCCACACCGATGCTGGCCGTCACGAAGACATCGCGGCCCGAGACGACCACGGGGGTTCGGAAGCACTCCGACAGCTTGCCGGCGACGCGTTCTGCGTCTTCTGTGGTGGACGTGCCTGTCATCAATACGGTGAACTCGTCGCCACCAAGTCGGGCGACCGTGTCCGCATCACGCAATGTGCTCTTGATGCGCCTGGCGATCTCCATGAGAACGGTGTCTCCCACCGAGTGGCCGAGGCTGTCGTTGATGTTCTTGAAGTGGTCGAGATCGACGAATGCGACGGCGAGCCGCTCCCCGGTCCTGCGGCTAGCGGATGCCGCGTGACGCAAGCGGTCGAGGAAGAGCGCCCGGTTCGCGAGCCCCGTGAGAGGGTCGTAGAACGCGAGGCGGCTCATGGCCTGCTCCGAGCGTTTGCGGTCGGTGATGTCACGTCCGGCCGTGACGATGACGTTACGACCATTCACATCGGCCGCCGTAGCATGGACCTCAACTGGTATACGTGTGCCGTCGCGTGCTAGGTAAAGCGTCTCGAAGATAGCCGCTCCAGTGCGCGCGAGGGCTTCACGGACGGTCTCGTGCACCTCGCGGTGCTCGGCGTCAAGCCATCCGAATGGCTCGATTGCGAGGAACTCCTCGCGCGTGTATCCGCACATCGAACAGACGCGTTCGTTCGCGTATATGGGCCTGCCGTCGGGGTCGTGAACAACCACCGCATCGTTGGCTTTGTCTAGCACGGCTGAGCGGAAGCGCAGCTCTTCCTCGGCAGCTGTGCGTCGTGTGACGTCGATGCCCGAGCACAAGACGCCGATGACGGCATCATCGTCATCGCGTATCAGCGTAGTGTGCCACTCGATGCGGTGGACGGTGCCATCGGCTCTCATGACATCGTGTTCGCATGGCAGCTCTTCGTCGGGTGCGAGGCCTTCTACCGTCCTTTGGAACGCCGAGCGGCACGCATCACGCTGCTCGATGGGCACGAACTCGTCCAGCCAGTTGTGCCCTATGACCTCGGCGGCAGGCCGGCCGAGCATGTCGCTTCCGGCACGGTTGATGCGCGTGATCATGCCGAGTGAATCAACGGCCATGATTATGGCGGGCGCCGCATCGAAGAACTGCTGGAGTGGACCGTGCTCGACCTGCGATTCAGCGATGATCTCATCGGTCGGGGCCACCGGCTGCTTCTCGGTCTCATCATGTGTCTCTCGCAGAACGCACACGACCCTGCCCGTCACATCGAAGATGGGTTGCCAGCGTTCCTCCATCCACCGGCTCACTCCTGCAAGATCGGTGGCATGCCGAGCGACCGAGCGCGTCTGCTGGTCTCTGAAAACCTCCCGAGCGACACACTCGCTACAGGGCGTCGATGAACCCACTATCGACACATGACACACGGTACCGACCAGATCAGAGGCGTCGACACCTGCCTCTGCTCCTGCTGCGGTGTTCGCGTATCCGATGGTGAGATCGGGGAGAATGCACATGACCGGGTGTGGGGCATCGCCATGCAGACGATCAACGAGTTCACGGATACGTTCGTCCAGCGACATGCGACACCCCTCTCAGGCCCTCGGTCGCTGATGTCCACCTGTGTGCATCAGCAATGGGAAACCGATTTTCCCTGTTAGTCGTATCGGCTGTCGGGAGTGCCCACTTGAGTAGTTTACCAGGACGTCTCTTGGTTTTCCGCCAGTGAGATATGTGTGCGCGGTGATTGTGAAGGCTCAGTATCGCAGCAACGCGGCAGCGTCAGAATCCGCAGCCTCGCGCACCTCCTCCGAGCCCAACACGTAGACCGTGCCGCCGTGCAGCAAGGTCGCTTTCGCCGAGTAGTCGAGCAGATCGATGTCGCCCTTCTGAGGTTGGGTATGCACGGTCGTCTGCCCGCTTGTCGTGTCGTAGACACCCCAGCCGGTATCCTCATCGCTGACGATGAGCGTCTCGATGCGCCCATCGACAGCCGCTGGCACGATCTCATGCAAGTCGCTGGTCGCCAAGGCGCTCGCTCGGCTCTCTGCAAACGCTTGAAGCGCATGTTTGGCGTCAGCGGTAAGCGACGGACCGAGGAGTTCGAGGGCTTCATCGAGGATCTCGTGTGGAGTCGCCTCGTCGGGGTTGCCTAAGATCGCATCGTCGAACAGGTTGTCATGCGTATTGGCTTCGCGGTAGATGGGCAGCAGGTAGTCTACGCCGGCGAGCAGAAGCGGGACGTGCGGGGCTAAGAGATCCCGAAGGCCCGCATCGATGATGCGGAAGTAGCGGAAGAGATCGTCTTTGAGACGTTCTTGTCCGCCTCCATGACCGTGGAAGATCGCCGAGCGCCGGCCGTGCTTGGTCATGCTGGCGGTTGAGCGAGAATGAGACTGTACCTGCCTTTCATAGTCGTCATACTGCAGGGCCTCCGCAAGGCCCTGCGGAAGGCCAGCGGAATCCATCTCACGAATCTCACCGGCAGTACCCTCAAACAGACGCACATGCTTCTGACTAAGAGCAAGCACGTAAAAGCGCGGTCCGGAGTCGGTCGCGGGGATAAGAGGACGCAGCAAGAACCTCGATCCAACGCGCACGCGCTCAGGAAGCGTCCTAACGCTGCGGAAGACGTCTGACGTATCGCGCGTTATGAATAGTGCCAGGCCCTCGAACCCCTCACGCCAAAACGCGGGATCGCCTTGGGCGTCCCATGCGTCCGCGAGGATGCGCTCGACCTCTGGAGACCGCATCCCGCCTTCGGTCAACGCGTCAGCGGCTCTGGTAAGAAGGTTTCGCAGACGGATGGGGTCTTGTCGTGTCTCTGCACCCGTCCGGTGGACGGGGAGATAGATGGAGATGGCAGGCCAACCCTCGTGGCGCGCGAGGCGCTCGAGCATCTCCCGGCCGTTCGTGCTCATGGTGGTGCCTCCCTTCCAGACACACAGAATGTTCCCCGTCCGCTCATCTGCCAACGGATGTGGCGTGCGCGTGTGCCACACCGTATACTGTGGCTTCACAATGACGCCCCCGAGCGGGGCTCGGACGGCGGTACGGCGTGAACCTGGTCAGGTCCGGAAGGAAGCAGCCATAAGCGTCCTCTGCCGAGCGTCCGGGTCCCGCTCGGGGGCGTCGCGCCCTCGGTCGCATGTCGCCGGGAGGGCTATACTCGGAGACAGAACACGACACACGAGAGGCTCGGATGGCTCATCAGTCCCTGTACCGCAAATACCGACCACAGACGTTCGAAGACGTGGTCGGGCAGCCGCATGTTACGCGCACGCTAAGAAACGCGGTGGCCGAGGAGGCCGTCGCGCATGCCTACCTCTTCACTGGCCCACGAGGGACGGGCAAGACCACGACAGCGCGTATCCTGGCCAAGGCGCTTGAGTGCGAGCAGGGGCCTACGCCAGAGCCCGACGGCACCTGTGACCAGTGTGTGGACATCGCTGCAGGTCGGCACCCCGACGTCTACGAACTCGATGCTGCCTCACGCACACAGGTCGATATCGTGCGCGAGGAGATCATCGGCCGGCTGGCTTACGCGCCGACGCGGGGACGCTGGAAGGTCTACATCATCGACGAGGTACACATGCTGTCGACGCATGCGTTCAATGCTCTCCTCAAGAGCATCGAGGAGCCACCACCACACACGGTGTTCATCCTGTGCACCACGCATCCGCACAAAGTCCCCGAGACCATTCACTCACGCTGTCAGCGTTTCGATTTCCGGCGCATCGGCATGGAGGAGATCGTCGAGCGCCTCGGGCAGATCGCCGAGCGGGAGGGCTACTCTGTCGCCCAAGGCGCCCTCGCACTG
The DNA here is from genome assembly GCA_034005175.1 of Coriobacteriia bacterium. Taxonomy (GTDB): domain Bacteria; phylum Actinomycetota; class Coriobacteriia; order Anaerosomatales; family SLCP01; genus JAVEVF01. The sequence goes on from JAVEVF010000029.1 coordinate 12,658, forward strand.
GTCGCCAAACATGCTGGCGGTGGGATGCGTGACGCCATCTCCACACTTGAGCAGCTCGCCGCCTTCTCAGGAGGCCAGATCGCCCTTGATGATGTGGAAGAACTGCTCGGCGAGGTCGATAGTGCGCTGCTGTTTGAAGTGGCTGATCTTGTCGCTGCACGCGATGTGGCGGAGTCGTTTCGCTTCGTGGCTCGTCTGTCATCTGCCGGCGTGGACATCCCTGAGTTCGTACGTGAGCTTCTTGGACATGTGCGTGATCTGTACGTGGTCTCCACCGTGGGTGACGCACAAGACATCGTCGATGTGACGAGTGCCGACGCCGCCCGGCTCACAGGCCAGGCTGCTGCGTTCGGGCCCGACCGTCTTGCCCGGATGCTTGATCTGCTCGGCGAACTCGTCGGCGAGTTGCGGTGGACGCCGGATCCGCGTCTTGCGCTCGAGGTGGCGCTCACGCGCCTTGCGCGACCCCAGGGCGAACTGACCTTAGAAGCGCTCGCGGAGCGTGTGTCTTCTCTGGAAGCGGCGGTCTCGACCGCGGCGCCACTGCCTCCTGCTGCACCTTCGGCGCGCGCGACGCCGACGGCCGCCTCTGCGACCAAACCTAGTGTCGCTCCGGTGCCCGCGCGCCCCGCGCGCGCAGATGAAAGCATCGCCGAGGCACCAACCATCCCTCCACCACAGCCCACGATGGACGGAGATGTCCTTGATCGCGCGCACGTCAAGCGCGCATGGCTTGCGATCGTCGCTGAGGTGCGCAAGCTCAAACCTGCGCGTGCTGCCATCTTTGACGGCACCGAGGTCGATGTAGATATGGATGGTCGCACGCTGGTGATCGAATTTCCTGCCGACGCGGCCTTCCGCCTCAAACAAGCCGCCGATGCCGATAGCTCACAGCTGCTCAAACGAGCTCTTGCCACGGTGCTCGGCGCGGTGCCACCATTCCGGTTCCAGTTGGGCCGAGGTGCTGTTGTGACTGCCGGGCCGCTACCGCAGGAGTCTCCGGCGGAATCCAAGGGGCAAGGCAAAGACGAGGTGCGCGAAAAGGCACGAGAACAAGCCGGTGAGATGACCGCCACAGAGTCTGCGGTGACACCTGCAGCACAACCGGACACACAAGGTCCAGCCGGCACCTCCGCAGATGTCGCCGATGTAGAACGGCTGCTCATGAACGAACTCGGTGCCGAGATGATTGCTGAACACACGCTTGAACCAGATGGAAAGGACTGAGGACGTGAAGCCCAATCTCTCCAGCATGATGAAACAAGCACAGAAGATGCAGGCCGACATGGCGCGTGTACAAGAAGAGCTTGCCGAGGCCACTGTCGAGGCCTCGGTAGGCGGTGGCGCGGTGAAGGCTGTGATGAGCGGCGACCTGAAGCTTGACCGTGTCGCCATCGACCCCGCCGCCGTCGACCCCGATGATGTGGGCATGCTCGAGGATCTTGTGGCTGCCGCAGTAAACGAAGCCATTCGTCAGGCTCAGGAACTGGCATCAAGCAAGATGGCTGCGGTCACCGGGGGCATGAACATCCCCGGCCTGATGTAGCGAGGCCGCATGCTGTACGCGCCACCTATCGCGCGGCTCCTCGAAGAGCTCGAACGGCTGCCTGGAATAGGGCCCAAATCGGCACAGCGCATCGCGTACTTCATCTTGCGCTCAGACGAGGAGGTCGCCGGCCGCCTCGCCGAGGCATTGCTCGAAGTCAAGCGCACCATCCACTTCTGCCCGCAGTGCTTCGATTTCGCGGAGTCGGAGCTTTGTGAGGTATGTGCCGACCCAGAACGCGACACCTCCATCATCTGTGTCGTAGAAGAGCCCCGTGATGTCGTTGCGATAGAGCGCACCGGCGAGTTTCGTGGCCTGTATCATGTGCTCGGCGGCGTGATCTCGCCTATCGACGGGATCGGCCCTGAGCAGCTGCGGGTCCGCGAACTCCTCGATCGCGTGTCTGCCACAGATGTGAACGAGGTGGTGGTGGCCACCAACACCACCGTTGAAGGGGAGACCACCGCTCTGTACCTGGCGCGCATGCTCAAACCGCTGGGTTTGAAGGTGACACGCATCGCTTCGGGCCTGCCGGTCGGTGGGGACCTCGAATATGCTGACGAGGTGACGTTGGGCCGTGCGCTTGAGGCTCGCCGAGAGCTGTGAGGTTGCCGTTCTTCCAATATTTGCCCACCGCTCACCGATTCACCATAGCCGTTGAGACGCACAACGCGCCCGTTTGCCGACCGTCACGCCGTATGCTTGTGTGACGTGTCCACTCCGCGCGAGGCGGTGGGAACCGCGCGCTGGTGATGTGAGAAAGGGGAGACGAATGCAACAGCTGACGGAGATTCGCTGGCATGCCCGTGCAGGTCAGGGCGCTGTCACGGCGGCGAAGTTGGTTGCGGAGACAGCATTGTCCTCGGATCAGTACATGCAGGCGATGCCTGAGTACGGCCCGGAACGAATGGGTGCCCCCATCAAGGCGTTCACCCGCATAAGCCCCGAGCCCATCGATATTCACTGCAATATCGAGAACCCTGACGTCGTCATGGTGCTTGATGACTCTCTGCTCGACCTTGTCGATGTGGCAGAAGGCATCGCCGACGACGGAGCAATCATCATCAACACCTGCACGCCGCCGGCCGCCATCAAGAAGACCCTTGGCCTGGCTGATAGCGTGACGGTAGCTTCTGTAGATGCCTCAGGCATCGCGTTGGATACCATCAAGCGCGACATCCCCAACACGCCTATGGTGGGCGCGCTCGCCAAGGTGACGGGGACCGTCGAGGTCGACTCCGTGAAGACGCTGCTTGCCAAGACGTTCGGGAAGAAGTTCGGTCAGGACATCATTGATGCGAATATGGCCTCGGTCGACCGGGCATACGAGGAGGTGACCGTGGCATGAGCAAGTGGGACATCTCCGACATGGACTCCTGGAAGTCCTCCGAGTTCCCACTCGGCGCCGTCATCCCCGATGCCGGCAACTCACGCGACTACGTCACGGGCGGCTGGCGCAGTCTGCGTCCCGTGCGTGACGCCGAGAAGTGCACCGAGTGCCTCATCTGCTGGATCTCATGCCCGGACAGCGCGATTCGTGTCAGGGATGAGAAGCTCGCTCCCGATCCGGAGACCTTCAATCTCGACCACTGCAAGGGTTGCGGGGTGTGCGCCAACGAGTGTCCTGTCGACGCGATCGACATGGTTCCTGAGGGCTGCGAACTACCGGGGGTGAAGTAGCATGGCCGAGCAGAAGACTCTCGCCGCCACCGGCAACGTGGTTGTCGCTGAGGCGTTTCGCCAGTGCGCGCCAGATGTCGTGGCCGCCTATCCCATCACTCCGCAGACTACCATCGTCGAGGAGTTCGCGAAGTACGTCGCCCAGGGCCGCGTCACCACAGAGTATGTCACCACCGAGTCCGAACACTCGGCGATGAGCGCGTGCATCGGGGCCTCGGCGGCCGGTGCCCGCGTCATGACCGCCACCGCAAGCCAGGGCTTGGCGCTCATGTGGGAAGAGCTCTACATCGCAAGCGGCATGCGCCTTCCCATAATCATGGCCAACGCGAACCGTGCTCTGTCCGCTCCCATCAACATTCACTGTGATCACTCGGACGTCATGGGCGCGCGCGATGCCGGCTGGATCATTCTTTTCGCCGAGACCGCTCAAGAGGCGTACGACAACACCTTGATGTCCGTGCCGATCGCCGAGGACCCCGAGGTGCTTCTGCCTGTCATGACCTGCCTCGACGGTTTCATCACCACGCACTCCATCGACCGCGTCCAGGTGATGGATGATGAGTCTGTCGCGGCGTTCGTTGGTGAGTACGCCCCGCAGAACTCGCTGCTTGATGATGAGAATCCCGTGACCCACGGGAGCTTCGCTGGCCTAGGCGGGCCCTACTTCGAGTTCAAGCGCGCACAGCGCGAGGCCATCGACGGCTCTAAGGCCATCATCGAGCGCGTCGGCGCGTCGTTCAGCGAGCTTTCAGGTCGCCCGTTCGGGCTCATTGAGACCGATATGATGGACGATGCGGAAGTTGCCATCGTCGTAGTGGGTTCGACCGCTGGCAACGTTCGCCATGTCGCCAAGCAGATGCGTGCCGAGGGCGTGAAAGCCGGGGTTGTGAAGATTCGCTGTTTCCGGCCGTTCCCCGTAACAGAGCTTGTCGACGTGCTCCGGGGCGTGAAGGCCGTTGGCGTGCTGGACCGCTCCGAGTCGTTCGGTGCCGAGGGTGGCCCGCTATACCTCGAGACACGAAGCGCGCTTTACGATGTCGATCACCGCCCGGCCGTCGTGAACTACATGTACGGTCTTGGAGGAAGTGACGTGAAGCTCGACCTCATTCGCAGCGTCTACACTGACCTGTCCGACATCGCCGCTGGTGCTGTTGGCCCCAAGGGCCTGCAGTACCTCGGCACACGGTAGGAGGGAGCAGACGTGGCCACATTGCGTGAACTCACTCACCGGGAAGACCGCCTCGAGGGCGGCCACCGGCTCTGCGCCGGCTGCGGCGCTTCGATCGCTGTCCGCCAGATCCTCCTTGGCGCTGGCGTGGATCCTGTCGTTGCAGGCTGTGCGACGGGGTGTCTGGAAGTATCGACCACCATCTACCCGTACTCGTCGTGGAAGGTTCCGTTCATCCACAACGCCTTCGAGAACTCGGCGGCCACCATCTCTGGCGTGGAAGCCGCGTTCAAGGGTCTGCAGCGCGCGGGGAAGATCCCAGCGGACAAGCGGATGAAGTTCGTGGCGTTCGGTGGCGATGGCGGGACGTACGACATAGGCTTGCAGTCGCTTTCCGGCGCCATGGAGCGTGGGCATGACATGGTGTATGTCTGCTACGACAACGGGGCGTACATGAACACCGGCATCCAGCGCTCGTCAGCGACGCCGATGGGCGCCTGGGCGACGACTGCGGAGGTGGGGCCGGCGCAGCAGGGCAAGCGCGAGCGTCGAAAGGACCTCACCTCGATCATCGCGGCGCACGGTGTTCCGTATGCGGCGCAGGGTTCCATCAGCCACTGGAAGGACCTCACCTCAAAGGCCGAAAAGGCGTTTGCAGTGGAGGGGCCGGCCTTCATCAACGTTCTTGCGACATGCCCCCGAGGTTGGCGCTCGGCGACGGACAAGTCGGTGGAACACGCCAAGCTCGGCGTTCAAACAGGCTACTGGCCGCTGTTTGAGGTCGAGAACGGCGAGTGGAAGCTCTCAGCGCCGAGCAAGGCGCTCATCAGAGCCGGCCGCAAGCCCATCGAGGAGTTCCTCAAGCCCCAGGGGCGCTTCCGCCATCTGCTCAAGCCGGACAACGAGTCGCTTCTCGCTCAAGTGCAGGCAGACGTCGACGCTTATTGGGAGTACGTGCTCAAGCGCTGCGGCGAGGACGTGTAGCAGCCGCGCACCAATGGCAAGTTGGACTCTCCCGGAGCCTCGGGCCTCGCGGTCCGGGGCTCTTTCGATGGTAGAATGACGCTGTCATGCAGATGCCGGAGGAGGGGCTGGATGACTGGCACGAGTGCCCGACGTCCTCACGCGGATCACGGGCCGTCGCTCGGCTCTGATGAGAGTCCACCACAGCGCACAGACGTGCGAATCGCCATGCCCTTCATCGTCGCGTCCGTGCTCTTCGGTGTTGCCTCGGTGGTCGTGCTTGCCCTTCCGCTTCTCGACGGCGGCCCGGTGGATGGGCGCGCCATCGCTGGCGCAGTGTTGGTGTGGATGGCCGGGTCGGGGGTGGTGGTCGGCAGCG
>JAVEVF010000030.1:0-18333 GCA_034005175.1 Coriobacteriia bacterium
CGCGCCCCTCCGAGCTATGCTCGCCATCTCCTTTCGAGCTCTTCCCTGTCTCGTCTGCCTCATCCGCCTCCTCATGTATGCGCACGGAGACTGGTGTGCAGCCATCGATCGTGCGTATCTCATCGGTGCCTGGCTCTGCTCGCAGCGTATCGCCGAGCGCGAGACGCAACCGTGTGAGCCCCGAAGCACCGTCAGGGTCAGGGGGCTTTTCCAGATTCTCCGAGCCGCTCAGCAGCAACACTTCGCGTGCACGGGTGCACGCGACATACAGCACCCGTTTGCCCTCCTCCGCCTCGCGCTGGCTGCATGTGGCCCTCATCTCTTCGAAACGCAAGGTGCGCCGATGCTCCGCTTTGCCGCCAACAGAGCTGGGAAGCGAGAGCTCCACCTCGAGTCGCCCATCACACATCTCAGTGCGTACGGCTCCCTTGTCCGGCGATGGCTGCTCGTTCAGCATCGGCAGCGCAACCACAGGGAACTCCAATCCCTTCGCCGCATGCATGCTCATGATCCGTACTGCCGAGGTGGCATCCTCGGTGGCTGCCACGGATGACTCCCGCTGCCCGAAGCGCGCTTCTGCGTCGACACGAGCTACGAGAGCAGCGGCCCCCGCCCTGCCCGAGCCCTCGAACGCATCTGCCTTCCGTGTGAAGCGCAGAACGTTTGAGAGCGCTTGCAGACCCTCGTCGCCCCCGGCGAGAAGCTCCACATCGAGACCGGCCTCCTCGACCGCACGCATGAGCACCTCGCCGAGAGCCATGGCCCCTGCTCGCTGTCTCGCGCGCTTGAGGGTCGCGTGCAATCTCGTGGCAGCGGCCGCGTCGGCAGGCTCAAGGAGCGCCTCTGCCGCCGCAAGAGCATCGATGAGGTGGTGGCCGGTCTCCCGGGCGCCCTCGGCATTTCTCAGCAACCACACGCCATCGTCGCTCACTGAGCTCAGGGGCGACAGCAGAAGCGCTGCAAGGGCACGGTCATCGCGCGGGTTCACGATGACCCCGCACAACGCGCGCATCATCGCCACTTCGGGCAGGTCCAGGAATCCGCCACCACCCACCACCAACACGGGAAAGCCCGCCTTGCGCAGAGCGGCGGCTACGGGCGGCGCGCTTGCATAGCGCCGAACGAGTACCACCATGTCGCCCGGGTTGACGCCGGCATCTCGAAGTTCGCCCAGCCGCGCTGCGAGGACTCCCGCTTCTGCCTGCCGACGCAAAGTGGCCTTGGCACGCGAGCAGTGCACGAGATCGACCATGACACGTGGAGTCTCCTGCGACACGAGAGGCGGGGCCGCTTCTTGTCGGCGCGCATCTAGTCGCAACAGCTCAGCGCCGAACAACGCCTCGCTCCCGAACACTCGGTTCACGAAAGTGATCACGTCGGGGTGTGATCGGTAGTTCTCAGTGAGCTCGACCGGATGAGCACCCGCCTCAGACATCTCGCATCGATGCGCTCGATACACGTCGATATCGGCACCTCGGAAACCGTAGATCGACTGCCGCTCATCTCCCACCGTACAGAGGTTGGTGCCGGCGACGGCTGATACGATGCGCATCTGAAGCGCGTCGGTGTCTTGGAACTCGTCGACCATGACCAGCCTGAACGCGCGGCGGTAGCGCTCCCGCAGCTCAGGCCGCGCCTCTAGCAACCGCACCGCCTGCAGCTGTAGGTCAGCGAAGTCGAGCACCCCACGCTCTGCCCTGAGATGGGCGAGCACAGTGCGATATGCCGACGTGAGCTCGATGATCGTCTGCTTCGGCGTTGCGGTCAGAACCGCAACTGCCTCTGACAACAGGCGCATCCGTGTCGTGGTGATATCAGAGCAGATGTCCTTGATGGCAGCGGCGGAGCCGCCCGCTGCTGAGTAGCCTGCCAAGGCTCGCCAGAGCCGCGCCGCTATCTCCTCGGCACCCACACCCGAGCTGGCGACAAGCGGCTCGAGCTGTTCGATCATCCCCCTGCACGCCTCAACGTGATTCGCTGCGCCTCTTGACTTCGCGGTGTGGGGCGCCAGTGCGATCTCGGAATGTCGAAACAGCGCAAGCGCTTCCTGAAGGAGACCTCGAACGTCAGGCGCGCCGCCGATGTCGATATCGTTGCCGGTCAGTCCACGAGTCTCCAGCTCGAGAGTGATGGCATCGACGGCCCCCCACACTGGGTCGAACCCCCAGCGCGCAAAGAGGTCCCGTACCTCCTCTGAGGAACCGTGCATCTCTCTTGCTGCCATCTCGAAGGCTTCTTCGCGAAGCTCGCGTGCAGCCGTCTCGTCGGCTACCGCAAACGCCGGATCGATCCCCGCTTCAAGGGCGTGACGTCGCAGCAGGCGCGCGCAGAAACCATGGATCGTCGAGATCCAGGCAGTGTCGACGGCACGAGCCTGTTGTGTGAGCCCCTCGACACGCAGCGAGGCACGCACGCGTTCCCCGAGCTCACCAGCGGCTTTATTCGTGAACGTGATGGTGAGTATCTCGTCGACAGCGACTGCCTCCCAGCCAGCCACGCGCTGGGGCAAGACAGCGTGCGCAAAGCGCTCGGTGAGCGCTCGGGTCTTGCCGGTACCCGCTCCTGCGCTCACCAGCACCGGTCCAACCAGTGTGGACGCCGCCTGGCGCTGGCCTTTGTTGAGAGCAAAGCTCATACCTCGGCCGCCTCCTTGCACAGACTGCGCGCAGTGCACGTCCGACACGAGCTGCATCCGCCCGCACGCGGTGAGATCTCTCCCGCCCTGATACCCTCTGCCGCGTGAGCAACGCGCTCCTGTGCATCGGCGAGGATGGTCGCCATCTCCTCCGACGTCACGCCATCGGTTCTCTTGCCGAGCTCCATGTCCGAGAAGCGCTCCTTAAGCCAGAGTCCACGCGCGCTGCGAGATCGCAACGATCGGAACACGCCGCCATGCGGTGGCAGCTCGAACATCTGGGCAGCGGCGGCGAGGTAGACAGGTAGCTGCAACACTCCCTGAGCGACGAAGGAACCATGGCCATACACGGTTGAGGCCGACTTGTAGTCGGTCACCACTAGCCCGACACCGTCGACGTCGACCCGGTCCACTCTCCCACGCAGCAACACGCCGCCGAACTCGAACGGACAGCCCTCCGCCTTCCCGAACGCCACCTCATGGGCGAAGGGCACATGCTCTGGCAGCCACGTCGCATCGTCCTCGATAACGTTCATCACCCATCTGCACACCTCCTCGCGTGTGAGCTCCTCGACAAGATCTGCTGGTCGCGGACTATCCGCCATCACTTCCTCAAACACCGTGCGCGCGACCTCACGTGCCTCAGAAAGCGTCCCTGGAGTGATGCGCCGAGCCTCACCGTCTGCCGACCAACGCGTGTAGAAAGTCGCAAGCACCTCGTGCGCCATGCTTCCGGCCTCGCGAGCCTCAAACGCCACGTCCAGCTCACGGGGCCTGAGTGCGCGCTCGAAGAACCACCGGTACGGGCAGGTTGCATACACCTCGAGCTCTGAGACCGAGAACTCGTCACGCGACGCAAGCGCGTCTCGCACGCGGTCGGAAAGGAGCACCCCCCGCGGTGGACGCATCGATGATGGTTCGACTGCGCTGCGCGTCTTGCGTCTCCCAGGCGTGTACGCGACTGCTTCTCGCGCAAGTGATGTCTGGCCGAGCCTGCGAACCGGTATCCCCTTCGGGTGCGTACCGGATCTGACGTCTTCGAACGTGCGATAGAGATCCAGCGATTCTTCCCAGAATACCGAGGGCCTGACTGTGTCCCCCGACATATCCGACACTGACCTCAACAGGTACAGGCGCTTTCGCGGGCGAGTCGCAAGCGTGTGGAAGAGCAGCCTCTCGGCAGCGCTGCTGTCAGGTCCTGTCGGAAGCCCCAGCCCCTCCAGCCATTCTGCGGCGAACGGCCGAGCGCGTTGGGCGGAGAACTCAGCTGCGGTCAGCCCTCCCACTATCACGACATCAAAACGCCGAGAGCGAACACGATGCGCCTCGGTGAAAACAACCTCGCCGATGCGTTCCGGCCCTCCGCGGGAGACCGACGCGCGCGCCAGCGCTATGCGCGCCTCTGGTTCATGTAGGCCCTCGCGCGTGTCTGCAAGGCTCGATATCACCTCCAGGACTGTCCGGTGTACCGCACAGTCCCAGCTGCCAGCTTCATGCGCGAGTCCTCGGCGTTCATCTGCCGCCACCAGCATCGAATCAACCAGATATTTCCATGTCTCAACCGCATCGAGTCCAGAAGCCGCATGTGCGAGTCTGCGAGCGCTGCGAATCGCGCGGGACAGGGGTTCGATTCTCGCCGCATCGTCGAGTAACCGAGTCCCCGAGGTCCTGGCTCGGCGCCAACGAGCATCGAGGTCCTCGATCTGTGCCCCAGTCGCTCCCGAATACGGCGAGGCCAGAAAACCCATGAGGCGGCCGCGTGTGAGGTCCCGACCCGCAGCGACATCCATCAGGGCAAGAAGCGCACGGCCCATATGCGTGGCGGAGAGCGCCAGCGTTACGTCCAGGTTGATGTCGATGCCAACCTGTTGAGCAGCTGCACGCGCAAGATCCATCCTGGAGGCAGCGTCCCTGAAGAGCACCGCGATTCGCTCGGGCGCCACTCCCGCCTCGATGCACTCGGCAGCACAGTCGAGCGCCAGCACGATCTCCAGCTCCGGACTCGCGGCCTCACCGAACACGACCTCTCCGGTCGGCTCGAGCACCTCCCTTGGCCCAAAGAGCTCTCTCTCGAAGTGCTGCAGCTCGCCTTCGGGTTCCGGGGAGTCAACATGTGTATGCTGGCCAACGAGACTGAGCCGATTCACAAGACCTGCCACGGCCTCTGTGGCGGGATGGGTCTTGTCCCACGGAAGCGCGACGCCCACATCCACACACGATGCTAGGCCGCATATGAACGCCTCTTGTGCGGCCGAGAGGTCGGTGAAGCGGTTGATCGCCACCGGCCCGCCAAGCTCAGGGGGATTCGTACCGAGAGACGCTGCCGCAGATGCCGGCTCAACGAGACCCTCGAGGTCAAGGAGGTGCGTGTAGCGCTCGAGCGCTGCAAGGACGTCGCGATCCTCCGGACTGCCGGCCTTCACCGCTGTCAGATTCGGAGCGGTTTCTGCGAGTGCCGCGACAAGGGTCACGAGCCCGGGCAGCTGGGCCGCCTCCTCAAGGGCGGTGAGAGCCGTCACCGCACACGCGCGCCGTGCGAGAACCTCCCGCGTAGCGGTCTGTACGAGCCGCCTGCCATCCCCATACAGCGCCCACAACTCGCCGATCCATCGATCCAGCACGACCGTGCGGACGCCCCCCACTCCGCGCGCCGTGAACTCATCGGCCACACGGCGCGCGTCCGGGGCGCTCGGCAGGGCCACCACGGGGCTCTCGCCTGCCTTCGCGGATTCGATGATTGGGCTATACAATCGTCCGGACTTGCCTGCGTTGGGCAGACCTGTCACCAAGGTGAGCGCCATCAGTGCCTCCCCTTCTCGGAGGCCAGGGTCTCACTCGGCTCTGACACGCTTAGTTCGAGGCCTGTGCCCGGGTATATCGCTGCACGCCTTCACGAAGCTCTTGCACCTTGCGCCAAGCCACCTCTTCGTCCCTGCCGAGATAGCGATCGACGCGACCGCCGAGGCCTTCAGCCATGCGCTCGGCCCGATCAGCGATGTTGCGCGCCAACTCAGCTGCGTGCCGGGCCTCGGCAGCAAGCCTTCTTCGCGTTCGTGCACCACTGTCCGGCGCGATGAGGATGCCCATGAGAACGCCCACGATCAATCCCGTGAGCGCCCCGATGAAGAACCATTCGCTCCTGCGCATCCTCAGCTCTCCTCTCCCGTCGCAGCGGATGCCTCACCCTCGACCAGCAAGCGGAATATACGCTCTAGCTCCTCTTCGCCGTGGAACTCGATCTCGATCTTGCCCTTCTTTTGCGTCTGTCGCACCCGCACTCCCGTGGCAAGCATGCGCCGTAGCTTGCGCGCTACGATCTTGAAGGACTTCGGCGTCTGTGGGCGCGGGGCACGCTCGACCTGCCCGGCCGCGTACAGACGAGCCAGGTTCTCTGTCTCGCGGACAGACAATCCTTCTGCGATGACTTTGTCGGCGAGCTTGATACGCATCGCCTCGTCTGAGACCGAGAGGATCGTCCTCGCGTGACCGGCGGAGAGCCTCCCCTCATACACATGTCCCTGGACTTCCTCTGGGAGGTCGAGGAGACGCAGTGCGTTTGTGACTGCCGAGCGCGATTTCGAGACCTTATCGGCAAGTTCGGCTTGAGTCATCTGGTGTTCGGTGAGCAAACGACGATAGCCGCGCGCCTCTTCGATGGGGTTCAAGTCCTCACGCTGGAGATTCTCTATGAGAGCAAGCTCGAGCGACTCGGTCTCGCCGATGTTGAGCACGCGCACAGGAATCCGCTCAAGACCCGCGACCCGTGCTGCTCTCCAACGCCGCTCACCTGCGATTATCTGGTATCCGTCATGGTGAGGCCTGACGATGACCGGCTGCAACACGCCCACCTTGCGCACCGAGTCCGCAAGCTCGGCCACCGCCTCTTCATCGATGTCCGTTCGCGGCTGCTTGGGGTTCGGCGTAATCTGGTCGAGTGCGACCTCGAGGATGTCCTCAACGCCCTCATCCATGGTACTTGGTATCAGGGCTGAAAGCCCGCGGCCCAATCCCCTCTTAGACACGATCGATCACTTCCTTCGCCAGTGCGCGATAGGCGAGCGCACCCTTGCCGTTGGGGTCGTACAGCGTCACCGGCTGACCGAAGCTCGGAGCCTCAGAGAGCCGCACTGAGCGCGGGATGAGCACGTCGAAGACCTTTTCCTCGAAGAAGTCCCTCACCTCGTCCACGACCTGTTGGGAGAGCTTCGTCCGCACGTCGTACATCGTCATCACGACGCCAAACACCTCAAGCAGGGGGTTGAGATGCGCGCGCACAAGCCGCACGCTATCCAGAAGTTTGGAAAGTCCTTCCAGTGCATAGTACTCGCACTGGATGGGGATGATAAGTCCATTTGCCGCCGTGAGGGCGTTAACCGTGAGCAAGCCCAGTGAAGGGGGGCAGTCGATGATGACGAAATCGAAGTCCGGCAGGACGGGCGCAAGGATGGTCTTCAGCCGAGTCTCCCTGCTCATCGCCGAGACAAGCTCGATCTCGGCCCCAGCCAGCTGTATCGTCGCAGGTACAGCGAACACATGTTCGACTTCAACGGGCTCGATCAACGACCCCAGATCCTGTTCCCCGAGCAAAGCATCGTAAACACACTGTGTTCTCTGGTTGCGGTTCAGGCCGAACCCCGAAGTCGCATTCCCCTGAGGATCAAGGTCGACCAACAGCACGCGCTTCCCGAGTTCGCCGAGACACGCGCTGAGATTCACCGCCGTCGTGCTCTTGCCCACGCCGCCCTTCTGATTGACGACCGCCAGAATCCTGGCCTGCGCCACGGGCTCGTGCAAGATGACCCCATCCTCTTGAGCCACGACGGCCTCCTCCCCGGGAATCTGAGACGACATTGGCTAGTATATGCTATCCCCGCGAGAACTGAAAGACCTCCGGACCTATGCGAGTGGCTTCCTCTGAGCAAGACCTGGACGTCTGGGGAGGGCCACCGGTGACTCCTCGATCCTCCGGTAGCGAACCATCGTCCTTCGCTCTCCGCCAGGCAGCAAGTAGGGGTGCCACTGATCTTCACGCAGCCCCACGCGAACCGCGGCGCTCGCGCCCGAAATGCGCTCCTCTTCCGAGGGCTTTCCCTTCATAGCGAGCAAGCACCCACCGGGGCTCAGAAGCGGGGCGGCGAGCTCCACCAGCGAAGGTAAGGTGGCAAGGGCTCGGGTCACGACGATTGTATAGTGACACGGCCGGATATGCGCTGCCTCTTCGGAGCGCATTGCGAATACCTCCGAGCCATTCAACCCCCCGAGCTCCTCCACCATCTCCTGGAGGAATCTCGCCTTCTTCTTCACCGCCTCGATGAGATCGACGGATTGGCCGAGTGCAATGGCAAGCGGAATCCCCGGATAGCCTGCTCCCGACCCGATGTCTGCGATCGGTCCGCCGGGATCTTCGAACCATCGGACGGCCGCCAGGGAGTCAAGCACGTGGAGTGTCAGGGCGCTTTCACGATTGGTTATCGCGGTGAGGTTCATCCGAGCGTTGGCCTGAAGGACAAGATCCAGGTGCTTCAGCACAGCAGCCACCTGCTCATCCGTTAGGCTCACGCCAAGACGCGCAGCCTCTCTGATTGTCTGTTCGCGCTCTCCGCTCACACGTACGTCCTTTGTGACGATGTTTCACGTGAAACATCGTCAGATTCCTCTCAGTCTTGACTTCGGGTGTTTCACGTGAAACACCCCAGTGCCAACCCCTTCAGTGTACCCCATCGCTCATGCGGATGTTCTGATCTCAGCAGACAGGGCTGCGCAACGCGCACACCAGTCCTGGGCTCGGTCGAATCGGCACTGCGTTGCATTGCGCTGAAACCGCAATCGCCGACTGCGTTGGGGCGTCAGAGGAGGTCTCGGGCGTGGGCAGTGCTCGTGCCCGCTTGAGAGAGCCTCCTCGACTGGACGGGCCGCTCTGGCGCCCCCGAATCCACCCCCCGGACGTCTCAGAGTGTCTCAGTCGCATGCTCAGCAGGTCGGGGATAGCTGCGTCCGCGGCGACTGTGGCCAGATTGACTCCTACTCACACAGATGTGTCTCGTTAGCGGTGAACGTCAATCGTTGGAAACAGAGTCCCGCGTGATTCTGACAGGAGTCCTTGGCTCATGAACTCTTGTCAGAGCGGCCGAAAAGCAGCCGAGTTGGCCCCAGACATTTGGTGACTGCGCACCACGCGTCGTTCGTGATTCCCTGGGAGCGGCCTGCATGGAATGCCGGCGAGAGCTGCGTGCTCTGGCGCGCGGCTACGGCGCCATGCCCACCTCACTCTGTGCGCGCAGCACCTACCGCGGCCCGATTTGCACCCCGCGACCGCCGCGTGTCATCATCTGGTTCGACTGCGCCGCCCGAGCACTCACGCTCAGCGACCCGCGCGCTGCCCCGCTCGGACTCTGGATGTCTCTTCGTCGGAACCGCTCGCTCCGTCCGCGACGCTGCCGGTCGAACCCGTGGAGACGAAGAGGGCGGCCACTGGCCGCCCTCTTCGTCGTTCACACAAGGTTCCTGTGTGTTGCCAACTACCTTCTCTGCGGTGCTACCACCACCGCCCGGAACGGCTCGTCGCCTTCACTAGCTGTCACCACGCGCGCGTCGCCGCGCAAACACATGTGGACGACTCGTCTCTCCAGTGCAGACATCGGCCGGAGTTTCACCGGTGCCCTGTCCCTCACCGCACGGTCGGCGGCCCTGCTGGCGATCTCTTCGAGCTTTACCCTTCTACGATTGCGATACCCTTCGACATCAACCATAACGGGGTAACGAAAGCCCAGTCGGCGGTTTGTTATGGCCGAAACGAGGACCTGAAGGGAGTCGAGCGTCCGTCCATGGCGCCCGATGAGGAGCCCGAGGTCCTCGGTGCCTACGATGTCGAGAATGATCTCGTCTTCATCGCCTTCATACTCCTCGATCTTCGCATCAATGCCGAACGCGTCCAACACCGCTTGGATCACGCTCACTGCCTCGTCTGCAACCTGATCGAGTTCTTCATCCGAGAGGTTTCCCGCAACCTCCTCGGGCCTGGCCGGGCTCGGCTGACCTTCTTCGTCCTCAGGAGACTCAGCCACCGGCTCTGATGTTTCAGCCTCTTCTGTCTCTTCGGCAAGCCCGGCGATGAACTCCTCGCGCAGCCAGACGCGCACCCGAGCGTTGCGCTCCGCGCCGAGTCCGAAGCGCTTCTTGCCGCCGCCCTCCAAGACCTCGTAGCTCACTGCGTCTTGCTGAACGCCCAATTCGCTCAAGGCCGCGTCTAGTGCGTCTTCGACCGTGGCCCCTTCGGCAACCGTCTCTCGCTTCATCGACTATGCATCTCCTCTCTGGCGGAGGTACTTAAGCTGAATCTGCTGCTGTGCTATGCCCAGTATGCTGGAGGTCACCCAGTACACGAGCACCCCCGCGGGGCTGATCCAACCGATGTAGAGCATGAACAGTGACATGATCGCAGCTGTCTGCTTCTGTTGATTCTCCCCACCCATCAGTAGCTGCGGCAGCAAGATACTCAATCCGAAGAGGATTACTAGCACGCCATAAGCGATGACCGCCGGAAACCCGCTCTCCTGCCACACGTGCGAGGGAGTGTAGGTGAGATTTGGTAATAATATCCAGAACCGCGCCGCCTGCTCCTGCGCGGCCGCGGGGAGGTCCGCAAGATGCTTCAAGAACAGCCCGGGCTTCTCGGCCGTGCCCCCCAGCACCTGATAAAGCGCCATGAACACCGGCATCTGCAAGAGGAGCGGCAAACACCCGCCGAAGGGATTGACCTTGTGCTCCTGGTAGAACTTCAACGTCTCTTCCTGGAGCTTCTCCTTGTCGTCCTTATACTTCCTCTGCAGTTCTTTGATCTTCGGTTGGATGCGCTGCATTTCGTACATCGATGTCGTCTGCTTGATTGTGACGGGCATCATCAAGAGCCTGATCGCCACCGTGAGCAGGATGATGGCGACTCCGTAGTCGCCGGTGATGGCATGCAAGTACTGTAGTCCGGCGAATATCAGTTCCTTGATCGTCTGCCACACGACTCGGTGACCTCCTCATTCAAGCCGCAGCTGCGGCTGGTCAGACGCTAGATTGTCCCTCATGGCACGGGATCATACCCGCCGGGGTTCCACGGGTGGCAGCGACCGACTCTCTTGATCGCCATCCATCCGCCCCTCAGCAGACCGTATCGCTGCAACGATGTTATCGCATACGAGGAACATGTTGGTTGGAAACGGCATGTCGCCGGGAATAGAGGCGAGATGAGCTTCTGGTAAGCGCGTACTATCATCACGGCCACTCGGCTCGGAAGCGAGATCACGGCAGCTCCTCGGCACTCCGAGCGACCCTTCGCATCGCCTCATCGACCGCCGCGACAGGTGCGCCCGCGGTGCCAGGACGCGCGATGAGCACCAGATCCACTCCCGCCCAGGGACCGCCCGCTCTTTTCAGGGCCGCCCGCAACACTCTCTTCGATCGATTGCGCAAGACAGCGTTGCCGAGCTTCTTGCCCGCAACGAAAGCGACGCGGCCCTCAAGGCCGCGTCCTGCAGGGGTCTTCCGTATCAGCGCGACTACCGTCTGGTGTGGGACTCGAACCCCGTCCCGAAACAGTTCGTCTATCTCACGGCCAGACCGGATCGTGTGCGTCACGTCACGCTCCGCTCGTCAAAGAATCAGGCGGAGAGGGCCTCGCGCCCCTTGCGACGCCGAGCGGCAAGTACGCGACGGCCGCCACGCGTAGACATCCGCACGCGAAACCCGTGCGTCTTACTGCGCTTGCGACGGTTTGGCTGGTATGTTCTCTTCACGGTTGATTCCTCCGATCCAGCTCCCGGACGGGAGCAAAGCCCGACGAGTATAGCCGCGACTCAGAGATGGTGTCAACGAAGCAGCTCACTCGGACCTTCGTGTACGGCTCCGGTTCGCTCAGGGCTGCCACGCAGATTGCGATCGTTCGCTACCAGCGCTGCAATGTAGCGATACGGCTCTTCTCGGCGACGCGGAAAGTGACAGGTCTCCTCTCCAAAAGGTAGCCCGGAATCTGTGGACAGTGTGGAAAACGCAGCATGTATTCTTCTCGTACCTGTGGATAACTTGCGGGATTCCATTGTTGCAACTCGGGTCATTTGATAGCATCCGGCTTGCTCGTTGATCTCGGACTGTGTGGTGGCGTTTCCTCAAAATACCTGCTTAGACCATATGTTCGTCTGAGAAGAGCCCCTGCGATGACCGGTCATGTACTTTCCGCGACACGCGGACAGACCACCCGGTTCCAGTTACATAACACTATCCACAAGAGATCCGGGGTTCCGAAAGCTCTTGTCAACAGAAGGGAAAGCGCGCTGGCTTGGCGGAAGCCTCTACGCTGGCAGCTTTAGGGTTTATAGAGGGTAGTGGTGGAAACCTCTATCCACAGATGTGGAAACCTGTGTGGATAGTCTGAAAAGACCCTCGTCGTGAGGGTGTGTTCGTGGGAAGCGACCGGAAACTGCCTGGTGGCTACGGCCGTATGCAGGGCAGCAAGGACTCGCGTCCCGTCGGGTGGCTGTTGAGAACAGTGTGGATAACGCCTCGTTCTGTGGAAAGTGTGGGGGAGGACGTGAAGAACTTCTTTGTGATGGCTCCGGGGGACACAGTTCGCACAAGCGAGCTCGAGATGATGTCTGCGCCCGCGGTGGACGCTCCTGTGGTGACCATGCAGCATACGGCTCGGATCGCAGTGTACGACGCGCCGGCTGCTGCGCCGCGCACCGAAGAGGTCACAGGCAGCTGTGAAGTGGACTTCATCGAGCAGATAGCGTCCAGGGTCTTCGCTTACGCCCGAGACGCGGGGGGAGACATCCCCTACACGGTTATCCGCGAGGTGGCAGAGAACTTCATTCATGCTGACTTCTGTGAACCTATAGTATCTATATTGGACAGTGGCCGAACGATCCGTTTTGCTGACCAAGGCCCCGGTATCCTGAACAAGCACAAGGCAGTCCTGCCTGGATTCACCACGGCAAGAGGGTCGATGAAGTCAGTGATTCGCGGCGTGGGTTCAGGACTGCCCATCGTCAACGATTATCTCGGCTTTTCCGGGGGCTCCCTCGATATCGATGACAACCTCGGCTATGGGACGGTCGTCACTATCCGGTCATCACGTGAACCAGCCCTCGCGCCGACAGAGACCCCGACCAGCGCACCACTTACTCAGAGGACCCAGGAACACGCCCTAGCCAGCCCTCCTGTGTTCCCCTCCCTCACATCACGGCAGATGCAGGTGTTGTCCTTGGTCTTGGAGCTCGGAGAGGTGGGCCCCACGATTGTGTCCAACGAACTCTCCGTTGCTCTTTCCACCGCCTACCGCGATCTTGCATTTCTCGAGCACAACGGACTCATCGAATCGAATACCCTCGGCAAACGAGTCCTCACTGCCGAGGGGTCTGCGTTTCTTGACGGTCTCTTCGCCCAGTAAAAATCTTCCAGGGGGATAGATGCAGGATAGACTTGATGCACAGAAGGTCTGGTCCGACGTCTTAGGCGTCGTTCGCTCACAGCTCAATACTCCGACTTTCAAGACGTGGTTCGAGCATGCAGATCCTCTTGAGATGACTGATGGGTCTCTTGTGGTGGCCGTTCAAAACGACCTCGCCCGGGAGTGGCTCGACTCCCGCTACGCAGGTCTCTTGCGCTCTGCCCTTCATGAGGTCTTGGGCAAGGAGGCCTCCGTGGTCTTCACTGTCCGTCCTCCTGCGGCCATCTCTGAAGCCGAGGAACCAGCCGTTTCACCTATGATCGACGAGGTAGCCCCCGTGTTACCTGTCACTCCCGAGCCAAAGAGCGAAGTGGCTGACCTTAACCCTAAGTACACCTTCTCCTCATATGTCATTGGGGCTTCTAATCAGTTCGCTCATGCCGCGGCGCTCGCTGTAGCTGAAACACCAGGACATGCCTATAACCCCTTGTTCATCTATGGTGGGGTCGGTCTAGGAAAGACCCACCTTCTTCAGGCAATCGGACACTATGTTCAGTCGAGCTACCCGCACAAGAAGGTGAAGTATGTCTCTACTGAGCAGTTCACGAACGATTTCATCAACTCCATCGGAGACCGTGACAAGAAGCGCATCGACGGGTTCCGTCGTCAATACCGGACCAACGACGTTCTCCTTGTGGACGACATCCAGTTCCTGAAAGGCAAAGAGGGAACTCAGGAGGAGTTCTTTCACACCTTTAACACCTTGCAGCAAGCCGGCAAGCAAGTCGTCCTTTCCTCGGACAGGCCTCCTAAAGACATCGAGAAGCTCGAAGAGCGGCTGCGCAGCCGGTTCGAGATGGGTCTCATCACAGACATCCAGCCACCAGATCTTGAGACCCGCATAGCCATTCTTCGGCGTAATGTGGCTGTGCAACACCTCGATGTCCCCGATGCAGTGCTCTCTTTTATCGCTGATCGCGTTTCTTCCAACATTCGCGAGCTTGAGGGTGCACTGATCAGAGTGGTTGCCTACAGCTCTCTCACGAGACAATCCGCCGATATCGATCTCGCGAGAAACGTTCTCAAGGATATCTTCCCTGAGCGCTCGACTCGGCCCATCTCTATCCCGACGATTCAAAAGGAGGTCTGCCGGTACTACTCTCTCTCACACTCCGAGCTCGTCGGTAGCAAGCGGTCGCAGTCGATCGTGTTTCCTCGGCAGGTAGCTATGTACCTCTCGCGGGAACTCACTGAGATGTCTTTGCCGGCCATCGGCTCTGAGTTCGGCGGAAGAGACCACACAACGGTCATGCACGCTAAGGACAAAATCCGCAAACTCATAAACGCTGACCGTGAGGTCTATAACCAGGTGCAAGAGCTCACCAACCAGATTCGTCAGAAGAGCTAAGTCAGACCTGTGGAATATCATGTGGAAAGACTCGGGATGGACGGGGGACAACCAGTGACGAGTGTTGATGGTTGTGAATGCCTCTGGAACGTGGGGATAAAGAGATACTCTCGGTACACACCATCTCAACAATGGACACACTGGCACCAATGAGGGGATATGTGTGATGTCCACATCGTGCACACCCCCTATTACTACTGCTATTGCTTATAGATAAAGAGAAAGGAACAGTAGACAGATGAAGCTGACAGTCGCCCGAGGAGAGCTTGTAGATGCCCTGTCCGTAGTGAGTAGGGGCCTATCTTCCAGGTCTACCCTTCCTATTCTCTCAGGGATTCTAGTATCGGCTTCATCTGATGGAGCGGTGAGCCTTCAGGCAACCGATCTAGAGGTATCAGTCCGCAAGAGCCTTCCCCTCGTGTCAGTGGAACGTGAGGGAGTGACCGTTGTACCCGGAAGACTCTTCTCAGACATAGTCCGCTCGTTGCCTGAAGCAGCTGTCACCCTCTCGCTTGAGGGAGACACGCTCGCGATCTCATGCATGCAGTCTTCCTTCACCGTAAGAACCTTGGGGGCGGATGATTTTCCACGATTCCCGGAGATAACGCCTGCCACCTCAATATCTCTTCCTTCTGAGAGTGTGAGCGAGATAGTCCACCACGTTTCCAGGGCAGTCAGTAGGGATGAAACGAGACCAGTTCTCACAGGCATCCTGCTTACTGTGGAGCGGCAGAACGTCCGCATGGTGGCTACGGATTCTTACCGTCTCGCGGTTAAGGAAGATCTGGTAGAGGGAGCAAACCTTGATGACCTCCAGGTGGTAGTCCCAGGCAAGGTGATGGAAGAGGTCTCACGGATAGCCCCGGAAGGAGAGAGCATCACGATCGGGGTGAGCGAGAATCAAGCGGTATTCATGTTCGGGACGACTGAGTTCGTGGCGAGACGGATAGAAGGAACGTTCCCGAACTATCGCCAGCTCATTCCTAAAGAGAGCGAAACCAAGGTAAGCGTATCTCGGGAAGAGACGATAGCAGCTGTGAAGAGGGTGTCTCTCCTGGCGCAGCACAACACGCCCTTAAGGATGACGGTTAACGCCGAAGACCAGACACTAGGCTTGTCCGCGCAGACGGCAGACATCGGAGACGCATCCGAAGACCTCATGGCCACCGTTGAGGGTCCTGACGTGGAGATCGCGTTCAACCATTCATTTCTGTTGGATGGTCTGATGGCGACGGGCGGGGAGAGTGTTCGAATCGATATCGTGAGCCCTTTGAAACCCGGGGTAGTCACGAGTCCCGACGATGAAGGGTTCTTATACCTTCTCATGCCAGTTCGATTGGGATGAAGAAGAGGTGTCGGGACTTCGTGTCCTGTCAATCCAGCTAGCGCGGTTTCGTAACCACATAGAGTGGAGCTCGGAGCTAAGTGATGGGCTCACAGTCCTTGTAGGAAGGAACGCAGCTGGAAAGACAAACGTACTTGAAGGGATCATCGTCTCAGCTACGGGAACCTCGTTCAGGTCCTTCTCCTGGGAAGATCTCGTCTTACAAGGCGAAGAAGGTGCAAGGGTGTGTCTTTCGGCAGAAAGGGACGCGGCACCGCTAGAGATCACCCTCGATGTTGATAGTGGTGGAACGAGAAGGTTTTCTGTGAACGGCCGCGTTCGGAAGAAGCTCTCGGATGTGGCGGGGCGAGTTCCTGTTGTCGCGTTTGTCCCAGAGGATCTGCTGATGTCGAAGGGGCCCGCCGAATCCAGAAGAATCCCGCTGGATGCTTTGGGCGACCGGCTTTCAAGGGCGTACTCAGCTATCCGTATGGAGTACGCTCGGCTAGTCAAACAGCGCAACGTCCTGCTGAGGCAAGGAGCGGCCGACAACCATCTCGACCCATGGGACGAGATGGTAGCGAGTGTCGGGGCCTCGCTGGCGTGGCACAGAACACACTTGCTGGCCCGGTTGGAGCCGACTGCGTTAGAGGCATACGGGTTGGTTAGTGACGGAGAAAGATTAGAGATGGTTTACGCGGCCAGCTGGGCTCCGGAGCCGATGGGGATATCGGAGGCCGCGTCCTTGGATAAGGATGCCATTAGAGAAGCGGTCGCCGAGGGGCTTGAGAGGGAGCGGCAGAAGGAGCGAGACAGAGGGGCCACCTTGATGGGGCCCCATCGGGACGACATATCGTTTCTCATCGACGGGAGATCCTCACGTGCTTTTGCGTCCCAAGGACAGCACCGGACGATAGCTCTCGCGTGGAAGATGGCCGAGGTCGCTGTAGTGGAGCAGGTATCCGGTGTGCGCCCCCTTCTCCTTCTCGATGACGTCATGTCGGAGTTTGACGAGGTTCGCAGAGATGCGCTGTCCCGGTACGTTATGGGAGGCCCCCAGACGGTGTTGACGACCACGAATCTCACCTACTTCTCCGAGGAACTGCTCGGCGATGCTCTTGTTGTGAGGCTTGGCAATGGCTAAGAGAAGAGCGCGGCCTGTGAAGCTCGGAGAAGCCCTCGACTCATGGGTGCGTTCAGCGGACAGGCAAGGCGGGCTATCTAGAGCGAGAGCAGTAAGCTTGTGGCCCGAGATAGCCGGCCCTGAGATCGCGCAGCACACGATGGGGATAGCACTTCGCCAGGGGCTGATGAGCGTGCACGTGGACTCCCATGTATGGGCGACAGAACTAACGCTTCTTTCCGAGGAGCTGAAAGACCGCCTTAACGCCGCTCTTGGTGAGGGCGCGGTAAGAGAGATGAGGTTCACTGTCTCCCGCAAGGTCAACGACGCCAGGGCAGTTGCCAGCGAGGAAGAATGTACCCGCCGCCGCTACGGAGGGGAGCGTGTGCGGCCCGCAGAGCTCACGACTTCAGAGATAGAGGCTATACGCAAGCAGGCGAGAACGATCGAAAGCCCCGACCTCCGAGATGCGGCCGTACGAGCCCAGATACGCGATCTTGAGGTGAAAAAGGCTCGGGACGCACAGAACGCGGCGCACGAGACAGATAAGGGCGCGACAGAGCCCAAAAAGCCCGACATACGCTAGGCGTTGTGTTAGAATATGGGATGTGACCACAACATGTCGTGGTGGCCCCCCAAACACCCTGGCGCGGTGCGCCATAAGAAGGAGCGAGCGTGCCCGAGAAGTCGTATTCAGGCAAAGACATCCAAGTTCTCGAAGGGCTCGAAGCGGTCCGGAAGCGTCCCAGCATGTACATCGGGTCGACAGGCCCGAAGGGGCTGCACCATCTCGTATATGAAGTCGTCGACAACTCGGTAGACGAAGCCCTTGCCGGCTACTGCACTGCGATTGACATCATCCTCAAGCCAGATGGATCCGTCGCGGTCGTGGACAATGGCCGAGGCATCCCTACCGACAACGTCCCGAAGCACCGCAAGCCTGCCGTGGAGGTGGTGCTCACAGCGCTGCACGCGGGAGGCAAGTTCGGGGGTGACGGCTACAAGGTCTCAGGCGGTCTCCACGGAGTGGGCGTGTCGGTCGTGAACGCTCTTTCAGAAAGACTGGACGTTGAGGTCAAGCGCGACGGCAAGGTCTGGGAGCAGAGCTACAAGTACGGCAAGCCCACTGGACCCCTGAAGGTCACAGGCCGTACGAAGGCAACAGGAACGACCGTCACGTTTTGGCCTGATGCCGAGATCTTCGAGACCGTCGATTTCGACTTCGATACGCTCTCGACACGAATGCGTGAGACAGCGTTTCTGAACAAGAACCTGAAGATCACGCTCGTCGACGAAAGGGAGCTCGAGCCGCGGCGAGAGCAGTACCGATACGCCGGCGGCATCGTGGACTTCGTCAAGTATCTCAATGAGTCGAAGGAAGCCGTACACAGCAAGGTCGTGTACTTCGAGT
>JAVEVF010000031.1:0-18254 GCA_034005175.1 Coriobacteriia bacterium
CGCAGGGTCTTTCTCGACGTACTTGCGATACTCGTCGAGCGTGGTGGCGCCGATGGTTTGAAGCTCACCGCGGGCAAGAGCGGGCTTGATGATGCTGGCGGCATCAATCGCGCCCTCTGCGGCACCCGCACCTACGAGTGTGTGCATCTCATCGATGAACAGGATGATGTCGCCGCGCTCATGAATCTCCTTCATCACCTTCTTCAAGCGCTCCTCGAACTCTCCGCGATACTTAGAGCCTGCGACCAGCGCTGCGAGGTCAAGCGTGTACAGCTGCTTACCCTTGATCGTCTCGGGCACCTCATCGGCTGCGATGAGCTGCGCGAGCCCCTCGGCCACGGCCGTCTTGCCGACTCCAGGCTCGCCGATCAGCACTGGATTGTTCTTCGTGCGCCGCGATAGGATCTGCATCACACGCTCGATCTCGTTGGTGCGACCGATGACGGGATCGAGCTTGCCCTGCTCGGAAGAACGCGTAAGGTTGCGGCCGAACTCATCAAGCAGCGACCCCCCTCCGCCGCGCCGCTCCTCCGCACCCTCACCTGGTTTGCCGTGATGGCCGGAGAGCAGCTGGATGACTGCCGAGCGGACCTTCTCGAGGTCAGCGCCGAGGTTCAGCAACACCTGAGCGGCCACGCCTTCACCTTCACGGATGAGGCCCAACAAGATGTGCTCAGTTCCGATGTAGTTGTGGCCGAGTTGGAGGGCCTCGCGAAGCGAAAGCTCAAGCACCTTCTTTGCTCGCGGCGTGAACGGGATGTGGCCCGAGGGGACAAACGTACCCCGGCCGATGAGTTCCTCGACTTGAGCGTGAACGTCCTCAAGCGAGATGCTGAGGCTCTCAAGCGCCTTGGCCGCGATGCCGTCTTGCTCCCGTATGAGGCCGAGGAGCAGGTGCTCAGTGCCGATATAGTTCTGATTGAGCATGCGCGCTTCTTCCTGGGCATAGACCACGACCCGGCGCGCCTTCTCGGTGAATCGTTCGAACATGGAGGTCACTCCTTGTATGTCGACCGGACCAATCACAGCCCGGGATGCTCCTGCAGCTTGTAGTATACCCCGCCTCTCTGACGGGTATGGCATCTGTAGTATCGGCAAAGCAAGGACAATGCCATGAATCTAAGTGTGTCTGACTCAGATATTTGAGGGGACACCCGCGAGAAAGCGCGTCAGGACTCGGGCCGCATGTGCGGAAAGAGAAGGACGTCTCGTATGGACGCGCTGTCTGTGAGCAGCATGACGAGGCGATCGATACCGATGCCAAGCCCACCTGCCGGAGGCATGCCGTACTCCAAAGCGCGCAGGTAGTCCTCGTCGAAGCCCATGGCCTCATCGTCACCGATGGCTTTCGCCTTTGCCTGCGCCTCGAAGCGCTCTCGCTGATCGACGGGATCGATGAGCTCGCTGAAAGCGTTTGCCATCTCACGGCCGGTAACGATGAGCTCGAAGCGCTCGGTAAGCTCAGGCTCCCCTGGCTTCTTGCGTGCAAGCGGTGAAGTCTCAAGCGGGTACTCGGTCACAAACACCGGACCCACGAGCGCATGTTCGACCAGCTTCTCGAAGAGCTCGGTGACAAGCCGACCCTTGCCCCAGGAGTCTTCAACGGGAATGCCATGACGGGCACACAGCGCTCTGAGGTCATCACGGCTTCGGGAAACAGAGACGTCCTCGCCGGCGGCTTCGGAGGTGAGCTCGGCCATCGTGCGCCGTGGCCAAGGAGGCGTGAGGTTGACGGCGGTGCCCTGGTATTCGATCTCAAGCGAACCGAGGGCCTCCAGCGCGACAGTGGCGATCAAGCTCTCGGTGAGTTCCATCATCCCGCTCAGGTCGGTGTACGCCTGATACGCTTCAAGCATCGTGAACTCGGGATTATGCCGAGGCGACATGCCTTCATTGCGGAAGCTGCGGTTGATCTCATACACGCGCTCGAATCCACCTACGAGCAAACGCTTGAGGTAGAGCTCGGGTGCTATGCGCAGATACAGATCGATGCCAAGCGCATTGTGATGAGTCACAAACGGGCGAGCCGTGGCGCCGCCTGGAATGGGATGGAGCATGGGTGTCTCCACCTCAAGAAAATCACGTGCTTCCATGAACCGCCTGATAGCCGAGATGATGCGAAAGCGCGTCTCGAAGACGCGGCGCACCTCCGGACTGGTGATGAGGTCGACGTAGCGCTGCCGATAGCGGGTCTCGGTGTCTGTAAGGCCATGGTACTTCTCGGGCAGCGGGCGCAGCGACTTGGAGAGCAGCTTGATCTCGGTGGGGACGACAGACAGCTCACCGCGCCGTGTCCTTATGACCTCACCAGTCGCGCCCACCCAGTCACCGAGATCAAGCTCGGTTGCAGCACTGAGCATCTCGGCTCCGAGCACGTTCGCCCTGCAGAAAAGCTGCAGGGCGCCTGTCGCATCACGGATGACAAGGAACGCCGCCTTGCCTTGGTCCCGGCGCGCGATAAGCCGTCCCGCTACCGTGACGATCTCACCGGTCTCGCCTCCCGGTTCCAGATCTCGGTAGGCGGTGCAAAGCGCGCTGGCGCGATGAGTGACCTCGAACTTGCTCAGATATGGGTCACGCCCGGCAGCACGAATCTCATCGAGCTTCGCCTGGCGCACCGCGAACACATCTTCGAATGGGGCCGGGCCAGACTCTGGTACCGGTCCGGTGCTGCTGGGATTGGCGGAGTCGCCCTGCACATCAGCCCTCTAGCGTGAGATCTTCTTGACGGTGTACTCGAGCAGCTTGCCTGAGGGCGTTGTGACCTTCACGGTCTCGCCCTTCTTCGCATCCATGATGGCCTTGCCCACTGGCGATTCATTTGAGATGCGATCGTGTGCTGGATCTGCCTCGGCAGAGCCAACGATCTGGTACTTGTGGATCTCTCCAGCTGAATCGATGAGTTCCACCTTGCTGCCGAGTGTGACTTTGGACGAATTTGCAGGCAACTCGATGATGGTGGCATTGGAGAGGATGGCGTTGATCTCGATGATGCGGCTCTCGACCCATGCCTGTTCGTTCTTGGCATCGTCATACTCGGAGTTCTCGGTGATGTCGCCGAACTCCTTCGCCTCTTTGATTCGCTCCCCTACCTCGCGCCTGCGTACGGTCTCGAGGTGGTGCAGCTCTTCCTCGAGACGGGTCTGTCCTTCCGCGGTCAGAACTGTCTCTCTGTGCATGAGTGATTGACTCCCGTACTGGTCGGTCCGGCACCCAGTGCCGAACGGCCGATGACTAGCGCACGGGCTGCCCGACAACCGGACAGCCCGCGAAAATGTCCACGAGAGTATAACCCAAACGCAGCTGTGCGCAAGAGGGCGCGAGCGTCAGCCTCGAGTCACTCGTCTGACTCGGAAGCTTTCGACGAAACGCTGGTATCGTCGTCTCCCTCTTCTTCGTCCTTGCCATCAACGCCATCGCGGATGGCCTTCATCGTCTTGCCGAGAGACTTACCGAGCTGCGGAAGCCGGCTCGGGCCGAAGAGCAGAAGCACCACGACAAGGATGATGAGTAGTTCCGGTCCACCTAGACCCTGGAAAAGCGCCATGCTTCGGTCACTCCTTCGAATGTGTTGCTAGACCGCCTCCGACCAAGCGCGTGCGATCGCTCGTTAACCACGAAGGACAGAATATCACTGACGGGGCGCACCCGCTACCTCATCAGCCTTCGAGAGGTAATACAGCGTGTGCAGAAGCTCGCGCACGGGGTCAGTGTTGTGCACGGTGACTTGCGCCGGCGCTCGAACCATGGCCGATGAGTAGTTGAGGATGACACGCACCCCTGCTGACACCATTAGGTCGGCAACGTCCTGAGCCGCATCCGCCGGCACCGCGATCACGCCTATCTGGACTGATTGCTCTCTCACCACACGCGGCAGCTCCGAAACATCGCGCACCACGATGTCTCCTGCTCTGATGCCGATACGTGCCGGGTTGTTGTCGAATACACCGACGATTTTGAAACCGCGCGTCTTCAGGCCATCGTATGACGCGATGGCGGTGCCGAGGTGCCCCGCCCCAACCAGCACCATGCGATGCGCATGGTGAGAGCCCAGGATGTGCTGGATTCGCTCGATTAGCATTGCGATGTCGTATCCCACGCCCCGTGTCCCGAACTGCCCGAAATGCGTTAGATCGCGCCGGATCTGCGCAGGATTGACGCTCGTGAGCTCGCCCAAGCGCGCCGAGGACACCGTGCCGTCACCCTCTTTGCGCAGCTGGAGCAGGACGTTGAGGTACGCGGGAAGACGCTCGATGACCCCTTCGGGGATGTGTCCATCGCGGTGAATGCTCACGTGCGCGTGCTTTCCCTCGGTATGCAGACATCGTAACAATCGTTACACTCTAGGGCAAGCTCTTTTGGGCTGGAACGTGATTGTCCTCAGATGGATGCCCGCCGGATCCGGGAAACCAGATCGGCCCTCGTCACTATTCCCACAAGCCGTCCATCCTGAACGACAAGCAACGCCCCCGGAGATGAGCCAGCGAGACGTCTGAACACACCTTCCGCAGGTTCTTCCGCCTCCACAAGCAGGGTAGCGAGGTCGCGGTCGGTCACCTCGGCGACGTATGTGTTCGCCCATCGATCGCGCGGAACACGCTTGACGTCCGAGAGCGACACGAGCCCGATGATCGATCCCGCCGCTTCCACGGGATACCGGCTGTGCCGACCGCCGAGAAAGTAGTCTTCGATAAGGGTGTCGAGAGTGGTCGAGCTAGGCACTACGACCGGATCGGGTGACATAAGTGCGGAGACAGGCACATCTTCTAGCGCGGTATCAAGTAGCTGTTGTCGATAGGAGCCCTCGGCGAGCGTTGCTATGAACCAGCCGATCAATCCGAACCAGATGAGATCCAATGACCCCCGTAAGACACCGAAGACGGCGAGAGCCACCATGGTGTATCCGATGAACTGTCCTGCCCTGCTCGCCCACAACGTGGCCTTGAGCCGGTCGCCACTGAACGCCCACAACATCGCCCGCAGCACCCGGCCGCCATCAAGCGGATAACCAGGAAGCATGTTGAACAAGCCCACCATGAGATTGATGAGTGCCAGGTACCGAAGTGGCGCCCACAGCACGTCCGATACGCCCGCCGTCGACATCGCGACGTAGGCGAGGAAGAAGATGGCCGCGATCAACACGCTTGCAAGCGGTCCGGCGAT
The DNA here is from genome assembly GCA_034005175.1 of Coriobacteriia bacterium. GTDB lineage: Bacteria > Actinomycetota > Coriobacteriia > Anaerosomatales > SLCP01 > JAVEVF01. The sequence continues at coordinate 5,164 of JAVEVF010000031.1, forward strand.
GGCCATGGCGAACTCGCGGCCGGGGCTGGCTGGCTCCTCTTCCATCTGAGCGACGCCGCCGAAGATGAACAGCGTCACCTTCTCGACTTTCACACCACCCATGCGCGCCACGACAGAGTGGCTTAATTCGTGCGCAAGAATGGACCCGAAGAAGATAAACGCGGTGATGACGCCGCTCATCACGTTGATCCAGGTGGGCCGGCCGGGGAACTCGGTAGGAAAATACGAGAGCGAAAGGGATGTGGCCACCAGCGCAAAGACGAGGAACCACGTGGGGTTGACCTCGAGCGGGATGCCGAACAGCCGACCCACCTTCATCGACGGAAGGCTGAACACCGCGATCTTCCTCCTGACACGCCTGGCCCCTGAAAGTCCGCTGATCAGAGGCGATGCTGCTAGAAACTCGCTCCCTCAAGGGCGTGCGCGCACACGCAATCACGCTCAGTTGGCAGCAGCGGAATCATCTTGTGAAGCAGCTGTTTGACCTTCTCGTTGTTCTCGCCGAACACCCGTACCACTTCCTCATTGGTGACGGGCTCGACACCCTCGGCTCCAGCATCGTGGTCTGTGATGAGGGAGATGTTGCAGTAGCAGATCTCGAGCTCGCGTGCGAGATAGCACTCAGGGTACTGGGTCATGTTGATGACCTCCCAGCCATGCGAGGCGAACCACCTTGACTCCGAGCAGGTGGAGAAGCGCGGCCCCTGGATGACCACCACGGTGCCCGTCGGGTGGGCGGTGATCCCAAGGCTCGTGGCGGTATCGTAGGCGAGCTGTCGCATGGTCGGGCAGTACGGGTCTGCAGAAGACACGTGCGTCGTGATGGGCCCGTCGTAGAACGTGTCCTTACGGCCCCAGGTGCGGTCAACAAACTGGTCACAGATGACGAAATGCCCGGGGTCGATTCCTGCCTGCAGCGAGCCGCACGCATTGGGCCCGATGATGCGCGAGACGCCAAGCTCCTTCATGGCCCAGAGGTTCGCACGATAGTTGATCATATGCGGTGGCAGAGAGTGATCCTTGCCGTGTCGCGGAAGGAACGCCACCGTGCGGCCGCCGATCTCACCGTGCATGATCGGAGAGGAAGGCGCACCAAAAGGCGTGTTGACCTTGAACTCGCGGGGGTTGTCGAGCAGCTCGTAAAACCCGCTGCCACCAAAGACACCAATCTCCGCCGAGGGGTGGGACATCTCGCTCTCCTTCTGCCGACCGTCGTCCGATGTGCACGTGACCATTCTAGAGCATCGAGCAGCGTACCACCTTATGCGCGCACGAGGTGGCGTGCTTCTTCCATGTCCGGTACCGGCCGCTCGTCTTCGGCTGCCGCAGGCGCGTACAGTGGTCGTCGGAAGAGATTCGCAGCGTCGGTCCAACGCTCCTCGGCACGAGTAGCTGATCCAGCGAACGACAAGAACCCCTCGGCCTTCGCGTCTAGGTTGTCAGCATGGTGCAACAGGAGCGCTTCTATGGTGGAGGGACGCGTCGGTGCGCCCCATTCAAGCTCACCGTGGTGTGAGAGGATCGCGTGCGAGAGCGAGGTCAGCGTATCAGCGGAAATGCCAGGCTTGAGGTCACGGATCGCTTCTCTCAGCCTACGCTCAGACAGCACGACGTGTCCCAGCAGCCTGCCTTCATCGGTGTAGTCCACTGATGTGTCATACGTCAGCTCATCGACCTTTCCGATGTCATGCAGGAGCGCCGCAGTCACCAGCAGGTCCGTATCGACACCGGGGTACATCGCACCAAGCGTGCGGCAGATCGACGCAACGGACAGTGTGTGCTCAATGAGGCCGCCAAGATACGCATGGTGGTATGTTCGCGCGCCGGGGCAACGCGCGAACCGCTCAAGAAAGTCGCTCTTCGCGAACACTGCTTTGAGGACATGGCGCAACTCGCGATTGCGCACGGACGCTGCAGCTGCTCTGAACTCGGCCATGACCTCGGCTGGATCTCGACGCGAAGACTCGATGAGGTCATCGGGGTCGTAGCTCGAACTGGGCACGAGGTGCTCGATGGATATCCGCTTCGTGCCGCGGTACGAGCTGACAACGCCTCGCACCTTCACAACGGAGCCCGTCGGCACGGATGAAACCCCTCCCGGCGGACGGAAGAATACCCCGGGCATGCGTCCGGTGCGATCTGCGAGCTCAAGCGCGAGAAACGCCTCGCCCGACCGTGTCGAGCGCATCTCTTTGGACCGGAGTGCGAAGTGCGAGTCGACTCGGGCACCCTCGGCGAGCTCGCGCACGTACTGTGTCTTCATGTCACTGCCCTTCTCTGCTGATCTCTCAACAAAGCATAGGCAGTCGGTCTGACACGCTCACAGGGCGCGGACTCGGGCGCTAGCACCCGGCTCGACCCCATAGCGCTCGGCAGCACTTCCCATCCTGATAGCGAGGGTGAGCCAACCCGAGGAGTCCACCAGCGCGATGGGGTCACCTTCTGGCACATCCGCGAACGTGTGCGCCAACGGAACCTCAAGCGCGAGATGTCCAAAGCCTATCTCAAGACGGTCGGTGATGAGCCCCCGCTCCTCGAGCTCCTCGGCAGCGATGCGAATACGCAACGACCCGAACCGGTCGCGCTCAAGGACGGGGGCGATGGTGTACTCGCCGTCAGAAACCGTCGGGGCGAACGGCGCCGGCGTGAGGGTGGCTGGGTCGACAGCCTCGCCCAGCGATGATGGCTCGACTCCACACGCGAGCGCCGCAGCTGCGGGCGCGAGAACATCACGGGCGTGGAAGGTGGCGAGCGGCGTGCGAAAGTCGATCTTCGTGGGATCGATAGCGTAAGCTTCACCCACTCCACCGGCCCGCTCGGCGGCAAGCATGAGCACGCCGTTATCGGGGCCCACCAGGCGCGTCCCTGCCTCACAAATCAGGCACAGATTCCTTCTGCCACCCCCGACGCCTGGGTCGACCACAACAAGGTGGATGGCCTCGGGAAGCTGATAGACGCCGGCAGCAGCGACGGCGGCACCCTTCCTGATATCAAAAGGCGCGATCTGGTGGGCCAGGTCGACGATACGCGCCAACGGGCATGCTCGATGGATGACGGCATGGCACACGCCCACCCAGGCATCATCAAAACCGAAGTCTGAGATGAAACACACGATGTTCTGCACGCCACGTCCTTCCCGCCCGCCCGCTCAAGTTCAGCGGCGCCATCGCCATTCTCTCATCTATCTGCCCATACGTCGCCGATGCACTACCATGTGAGAGATGCAACACGACCGAGGGCGGTGGACACATGGGCAGGCGCGCAACCGCACAGACACTCATCTTGTTCGTTCTTCTTGCGGTGGCTCTGGCGGGTTGTAGCAGCGCCGATGTCACGTTCGTGTCCGATGACGCTCGCTACACCCTCGAGCAGCTGGAGGCTCTCCATTCCGCCCACACCCCGCCCCACGGGGTAGCGAACCGCCCCGTGGCTGAGGCCTCCGACCTGCGACACGACGCACTGGTGAGCTTGCGGTCGCGCGGGGGCGAAGCCGCCGAGTTCGCGGAGTTCGTGACTGCGACGTTAAGTGATACGGGCCGTTCCGTCCCCTACTACGGTGAAGCAGCCGTGGTCGACAACACGCCAGCCTGGCTGCTCATCGAGGCGTGGGGGCCTGAAGGCGGGGTCCTGGAGAATACTCGGCTTTGGGCATTCGCACGCGACAGCGGGAGGGTGCTGTACTCCTCTGCAAGCCGCTGAACGAGAGGCCGACGCCCCGACTGGAGCTCATGCCGCTCCGGGATACGATGCCAGCCAGGCTGCAACCTCCCTGTCGATGCGCGCCCTATCCGCGCCCGAGGCCTTGAGATCGGCAGCTACTGACGCTGCCATCGCCTTGATGCGGTACTCCCTGGCTCCGGGGGTCCTCGAGCGGGCGGCCTCACGCCGCATCACCCCTCGGTAGTAAGCGCGCACGCGGCGCCTCTCGCTTGCTTCCAGATCCACGGTGCCTAGGTGTGCGAGCGAACGGCAGGTGACATCCCGCGCGTGCTCGGCGATGCGCGTGGGGACTCCTTCACGAGTCTGGGCTCGGACAGCAAGCTCCTCGGCATATGAATGCAGCGTGTGGATGGCGGATGTGTGCAACATGACAAGCACTCCTTTCTATGCGAACGTCTGTTCGTATAGAAAGTACCGCGGGGCTCTGACATGAACGCGCGGCGTGCAAGCCCTACCTCTTACGGAAGCGCGATCCCAAGCGCCCATACCTTCAGCCACGCGCTCATCGCAAGCTCAACAGCAGTGAGCCCAAGAGCGATAAGCAGCATGAGCCACGCATCGCGAAGGCGGTCGACTCGGCGCTCGAAGGGAGGCATCAGCGACACGATCACGAGGTTGACTACGACGAAGGTCACGATGATCGCCAGAGTGGCCGTGATGGGGAACAACACGCCGAGGAGCGGTCCTAAATACCAGAGGGCCGCATACGACGCCACGAGTGCCACGAGATATGCACCGAACTCCATCGGCTTGCCCAGGACACGTCCGGACCCCGAGGTGCGCCAAAGCTCAGCATTCAACATGGGAACGAGCCACGCCGCGATGGCAAAACCGGTCAGATGTCCCGTGAGGAATCTGATCTCATTGGTGGTGGTTCGCAGCCCTGCATACGAGGTGAAGCCATCGATAGCCATCGCCGCCACGCCCAGTGCAAGCACGATGTTCACCCAGGTGGGGGCTGCGTACGTGGGACGATCCCTGTACAGCAAGGCAAGCACGGTCAGGGCCACCACAAAACCCAGGTAGATTCCGGCATCTCGAGCGCACACAGGGACTCTCACCCCGCCGCCCGATAGCGAGCGCTCAGGTATCTGATGGCAGAGGCCGAAACCTACTGCGTCAAGGACCGCCTGAAGCACGTACGCCTCCCATGAGACACGCCGGGCCGGTCTCAGACCGGCCCGGCGCCATGTGTCGGATGGTCGGGATGGCGGGATTCGAACCCACGGCCTCTGCGTCCCGAACGCAGCGCTCTACCAAGCTGAGCCACATCCCGACGAGGCGGTATGATACACGGTCGCGTGCAGCAGGGCAAAGCGTCCCCATAAGGAGGGGCCCCTCTGCCGAGGGGCCCCTTGGTCACTACGCGTGCTGGTCAGACAGCCGACGCATGATGAATCTCGTGTCAGCGCCTGCTCAGGCCGACGTGGCACCTTGAGCAGATGGTCGGATCGTGGCACTCGAAGCACGATTCGGCACCCTTCTCTCGCACGACGCCCGGGTGCTCGACTCTAGTCCAGTCTGCCTTTCCGGTGGCACCCTCGTGGTGGCACCGATCGCAGAAGAACTGGCTGTGGCAGTTGGCACAGACCGGCTTGCTGAGTGCGCCATCCTTGAAGCTCTTGGCGTGGGTATCCTTGAAGTCACTGGGGTGCGGCATCTCGATCTTGTGACAGTTCGCGCAGAACTTCGCCTCGACGCCCCCTTCTCCGTGGCAGTACGTACAGTTCTCCGGCAGATCATTGTAGGCGGCAGGGTGCTTTGCGGGATCATCGATCTTCGCCCGCCGAGTCCAGTCGGCGGCCTTGTGCGTCGTCGGCAGAACGGCACGTGCTGTGTGGCAATCCACGCAGAACTTCTTCTCGTGGCAAGCCTCGAAGCAGCCTGCGCCGCCCTTCTCGTTCACCGTGGCAGCGTGGATGCTCAGCCACGGCTTCCCATCGACAGCGCCCTCATGGTGACAGTCGCTGCAGAGCTCTTTGTAGGTGTGGCAGTTCGAGCATACTGCCGGGTTGCTGCGACCAGTCGCTGCATGGAAGTCCTTGAAGTCCTGCGGGTGAGGCATCTCGAGCTTATGGCATGCCTTGCAGAAGGCTGCGTTCGCGCCTCCCTCACCGTGACAGACCTCGCACGCGGTAATCTCCTTGTTCGCGGATACGGCGTGCTCGCCAAGTTCGGCGGCTGGCCGCCGCAGCCAGTCGGCTGCCGCGTGCGACGAGGGCACAGGGTTGAGCTTGTTGTGGCACTCGTAGCAGTAGGAGATCTCATGACAGGTTCCAAGACAGCCAGGCACGCCGTTCGTGCGAACGGCCTCGGCATGCTGCTGTTGTGCCCACGGTGTGTCGGAATCAAACTCCCAGTTCGAGGCAGAGCCGTGGTGGCATGTCTCACAGAAGAACGGATCGGCCGAGGTGTGACACATCTCGCACTTCTCAGGCACGCGAGCAACGGCCTCGGGGTGCGTCTTGGTCTTGAACTCCTCGGGGTGTGGCATCTCCATGCCGTGGCAATCCATGCAGAACCTGTCCTCCACGTGGCAGGTGGAGCAGTAACCCACAGTGGCGACCCGTGGCAGATGCTGGAGCTTCTCGGCCATGGGAACGTCGTCGGAACCTTCGTCGGCCGCGTATGCCTTGGCGACCCCTAGCATCGACTCGTCGGTGCCGGTCTCTTCTGCATCAGGTTCCGCATCGGGCGCAGACGTGCCCTCCTCCGCCTCTTCACCGTGTTCGCCACCGGAAAGCGCTTCTTCCTGTGCGGCCAGGTCCTCAAGGGCCATGTCAGCGTGACCACGCGGGTAGAAGTCATCCTCGAAGTGGTTCGGCGGCTTGAGCTCGAAATCAGGCGTATGGCACGCAGCACAAGCGCCAGGTGCGGAGATGCCGCTCGGGGACTCATCGGTGAGCGTGTGACAACGGAAACAAGCCGTCATCAGCATGAAGTCATCGTGGGGCTGGTTGGGCTCGCCGGTGGTGGGGTCGGTGAGCGTGAGCTCGAAGTCCTCCACGTGCGCGGTGCGGTTGTGACACACGGTGCAGTGGATCTCGGCCTCGTCATGCACGGCGTGGTCGATGACGATGCCGGGGCTGGGGGTGACGGTGCGGTTGTTCAGGTTGTGGCACTGCGTGCACTGTCCCGAGCCCATGTGCGCGGCGCTGAGCGCCAGGTGCGAGCCGCCGTTGAGCGGCAGCTCGAACTTGTTGGTGGCCGTCAGGTACAGCTCGCCAAGCGCCTCTGCCTTGTGCAGCACGAACGTGATGGGGTCGGCCGCCACGGGCATGTGGCATGCCATGCACGAGACCTCCGAGTGCGGGGAGCGGTCGTAGGCCAAGATGGTGTCGTCTTGCACCTTGTGGCACCCGTTGGCGCAGAACCAGTAGGTGGACGTCACCCCCAAGGCCACCACCACGACGGCGGCGAGCACGAGCACCACGGCGCCTGTCCACACGATGTAGCGCGGGCGGCGTACCGGATCCTTAAATCCGGCCAGGGAGATCTTCGCCATAGACATCTCTCCTTGTTGAGCCTCGGACAGATTCACGCATGTGAAAACAAACACATGACACCGACGCTACCCACAATAACCAAATGCTGTCTGCTCCTCAACGAGAAAGCGCCGATGACCTGGTCTGGGTGTGGCGTCAGTTACCGCTCCTTTCGACGCGTCCGCGGTTGCTCCTGCCGCGTCTGGGCCCTAAGACTGTCGGCAGATGAGTATCATCGAGACCTCGACGGGCGCGCCTTTAGGGAGCGCTGCGACTCCCACCGCTTCTCGTGCGTGGCGGCCGGCGTCTCCGAAGGCCGCGAGCAGCACTTCGCTTGCACCATCGATCACTGAGGGCTGTGCGGTGAAGCCGCCTGCTGAAGCAACGTACCCCGTCACCTTGGCGACGCCAATCACCTCCTCGAGGTCGCACACCGTCGACGCCGCTGCGAGCGCATTGAGGCCGCACACGCGCGCGCAGAGAACGGCGGTCTCGAGGTCGACTTCCGCGCCCACCATGCCGCTTGTGACAAGCGCCCCGTCCACAAGTGGCAGCTGCCCTGACGTGAAGACCAACGCCCCGCCTCGCACCGACGGCACATAGGCGCCGAGTGCTTGCGGCGGCGCGGGCAGCTCGAACCCCGCAGCCGCGAGCCTTTCGTGAACCGTGCTCATAACCCCTCCTCGTGCGCGTTGTCATAGACTGCTGCGCCTAGCTCAGGATACATGCCGTGCACTGTGTGCATACCAATCGTAGCAGCCGCGAATGGAGAAGATGCCATGCACAGCGCTGCGGTCAGCGACATCGGTGCGCCGAAGAGTCACATCTCGGCCAAGACAGCTCTTGCTCAAGCGATACCCTGTAGGGTATAATCCGGTTCACTGTGATCTCGCATACACGGGCCCCTTGCGGGGAGCCCTGACCCATTCCGAGGGGAGCGTCCATGTCAGAGAACAGCAATGTCATCACCATTCAGGTGTTCGATCTTCCCGCCCAGACCTCATGCTTCAGCGGTGGTTGAGGTCCCTCTTGGTCTCCGGAGGAGATCACGGCCATCACCCGTGCCGAGGTGGAGCGCCGCTTCGGCGACGCGGCCGTCCTCGACTACCAGAATGTAGACGACCCCTCGGTACGTACACAGCATGCGCGTCTCATCGAGGAGATCGAGACGCGCGGCCTCCTGTATCCCGTGACGGTCGTTGATGGAGTGCCGACATACGACGGCGCTGTCTCGTATCCGGGCATTCTGCGGGCCATCCAAGACCGTCTGGAGCGCACCTCGGTCTAGCCGTCTGTGCGCGCAAGGCTACCGCGTGGACGCAATACGGTCGAGGAACAGGCCCACGAGGCCCTTGGACATGAACTGGTCCCATGCGGTCACGTGGCCCATCGGCGGGAGCGTGCGGTCATACGCACTGCGCAGATGCGGGTCGCGCAACACACGGTACGCTTCATTGATGCTCTGCATGCGCCGCGTGGCTCGTGCTTCGTCAGCACCTCGCGCGCGGTCGGGGTGATGTTTGAGGCTTAGCGCACGGTATGCCTTCTCGATAACCTCGGGATCGGCGTCGCGCGTCACCTGCAGTCTCTGATAGTGGTCCACACGTCCTCCGCGGCCCGATGCTCGGCGACAATCATATCCTGCCTCTGAATCGTAGCACTCAGATGCTTACCGGCGGCTCCTCGATGCCCCTTGCTCTCAACTCGGACAGGAGGACACCTCCGAGCACGAGCGCCGCGCCAGCGAGCTGCACGGGTGCGAGCCTCTCTCCGAGCACGAGCGCTGCAAGCGCGATGGTAAACAGCGGTTCAAGCGTTGAGAGCACCGAGGCTTGCGCCGTACCGATGCGAGACAGCGCACGCAAGTACAGAAAGACCGCGGCGAACGTAGGAAACGCTACGATCGTGGCCAGCAACGCCCAAAGCTCCCATCCCCACCCCACCGGGGCGAGAGTGGCTCCTGTCGCCAGCCCCACAGCTCCCATGAATATCGCGCTCATGGCGAACATGTACGTCATGAGCACGGGTCGAGAGCGGCCCGGCATCCACCGGTGCGACAGGATTGTGAAGCTTGTGTATCCTGCCGCCGCACCCAAACCTAACACAACGCCCAGTACCTGCGTGCCGCCGCTAGAGAAGGGATCGACCACCAGCACGCATCCCGCGAGCGCGAGGAGCACCGCGAATGCCCGCCAGGGGTCGAGGCGTCCTGGATTCATGATGGCATCAACGACCGCCACCATGGCAGGATATGTGAACAGTAGCACCTCGACGACGGATGCCTCGGCATAGTTGAGGGCAAAGAAGAAGCTCAGCGATGCTGCACCGTACCCTGTGACCGCCAAGAGGGTATAGCGACCGAGGTCTCCGAGGCTGATGCGCAGTGCCTGCGGCCGTGTGAGCAGCAGGTATCCTCCTAGCAGCAGAGCTGCCAGTCCAAACCGCCACAGAAGCAGCTGCAAAGGGAGCGCCCCAAGCTCATACGCGAGTGCCGTCAGCACGGCAAGGGTGCCGTACAACGCCGAGGATAGGCCTACCGCTAAGAGCGCCGTGCGTCGCTTCAACGACTCCCCCTGATCTGCCACGAGCGGGAAGATATCACCATGGCGTAGGCGACCGCACTCGTCAACGCCGTGCTAGACTCGTCCACTGTGTGACACAAGACCTCTTGGGAGAAGGAACCCGCATTGTCTCATCGGTTTCTCAGACACATTACTCGCCGACGCGTGTGGACCGCGTCTGCGTTGTGGATGGCGGTCATCTTCGGATTCTCATCGCTTCACGGCTCCGCCGTCCCAAGCGCGGGCGGTTACTGGGCGCACTTCGCGGTCTACACTGTCCTCGGCGGGCTGCTGTTCATCGCGTTCACATTCGAGACAGCAGATCCCGGCCACGCCCTGGCTCTTGCGGTCCTCGTCGCATCGGCTTATGGCGTGACCGATGAGTTGCACCAGGTGTTTGTCCCGGGGCGCCTTCCTGAGGTGGCTGATTGGGGAATGGACACGCTGGGTGCACTGCTCGGAGCCCTCATCATGTTCATCGTGCTGAGGCGGATCGCGCGCAACCGAGCAGCGCGTGCGTCAGCACCGAGGGCGAGTAGCTAAGCAGCGCTGCGCGCGTCAGTAGACGCCGCTCTGTGCTACCTGCTGGGGATCGATTCCAAGCTGGCGGACCTTGATCTTGAAATCATGCGCGTTCGCCGCCATCGCCGTGGCATCCTGCAGCGTGACTTTCTGCTCACGGTACAACGTGAGCAAGCTCTGATCGAACGTCTGCATGCCGTAGTATCCGCCCTCTTCCATCGCATCGCGGATGAGGTAGGTCTTGTCCGGGTCCGTGATGTACTCACGAATGGTCCCCGTCATCACCATCACTTCGACCGCGGGCACCAAACCGCCGTTGATCGATGGGATGAGCCGCATGCTGATGATACCTTTGAGCGTTGAGGCCAGCATGAGCCTGATCTGCTTGTGCTGATATGGCGGGAAGAAGTCGATGATGCGGTTGATGGTCTCCGTAGCATCGATGGTGTGCAGAGTGGAGAAGACGAGGTTGCCGATCTCGGCAGCCGTGAGCGCGGCAGCCATGGTCTCATGATCCCGCATCTCTCCGATGAAGACGACATCGGGATCCTGGCGCACGACGTGGCGCAACGCATCCGCGTAGCTCTCGGTATCCAGGCCGATCTCTCGCTGGTTGACGATGCACTTCTTGTCAGCGTGCAGCACTTCGATGGGGTCTTCGATCGTGACGATGTGTCCCTCACGAGTGGAGTTGATGTGATCGATCATCGCAGCAAGCGTCGTTGTCTTGCCCGATCCTGCAGTGCCTGTCACAAGCACAAGGCCACGCGGCTCATCGGCAAGCTTCGTCACGATAGGTGGCAGGCCGAGCTCTGCCACAGACATGCGATCGGTAGCCACGCGTCGCAATGTCATGCCGACACTGCCGCGCTGATGAAACACGTTCACCCTGAACCGACCTATCCCTGGCAGCGAATATGCGAAATCCACCTCTCGGTGGTTCTCCAGAGTGGACTTCTGTCGGTCATCCATCATGCCGAGAGCCAGCAGTCGAGTGGTCTCGTCAGTGAGCGGTTGGTACTCACGCATGACAATGAGCTTGCCATTGAGACGAATCGCAGGTGGGCTGCCCGCCTTGACATGAAGGTCCGAGGAGCCCTTCTCGGTCATCAGTTTGAGAAGCCCATCGATCTCAGCCACAGACACTCACCCCGTCCGCCCATCCTCACCTGCCACAAGGATAGCGTAGCTTCTCGCCCCAAGCAGCACCCGAAGGCCGCAGCGGCCAAGAAGACCACCTCGGCACGACAGCATTACGGACGTGCAGCCCCCACGTAGTTCGTACGAGCTGATAGCGAGGAGATCTTCACAACGTCGCCCGTACGCGGGGCGTGGATGTACTGTCCACCGCCGACATAGATGCCCACGTGGTGGATAGGCGAGCCAAAGAAGACCAGGTCGCCGGGTTGCAGATCTCCCCGTGGCACTCTCTCGCCCACACCGGCTTGCGCTCGGGATGAGTGTGGCAGCGAGACGCCGACCTGCCGGTACACGAAGCTCGTGAAACCTGAGCAGTCAAAGGCGTTCGGGCCCGAGGCAGCCCACTTGTATGGCGCACCGAGATAGCGCTTGGCTATCGAGACAACCTCGCCGCGAGCAGCACGCGTGGGTGGCGGGAAGTTCTGTGTGGGTACGAGGGCGGCGGTCGCAGAAGAACGCGACACAGTCGATGCGCGAGCCGCAGCCTCGGCACGGGCACGCTCGGCGGCCTCGATGCGGGCGATCTCCGCCTCCAGACCAGACAACATGCGCTTGCGCTCGGCAAGCTGTGCCTCGATGGACTTCTTGTTCGCGGCCATCTGCTCGACGACCTTCTTGGCTTCGGCCTCTTGCACCGCCAGCTTCTCGCGGGCAGCCTCTGCCTCGGCACGTGCCTTCTCGAGCGCGGCGATGTCCTGGGCTTCACGCTCGTTGATGGTCCGCATCACGTCCCACGTGGCTGCAAACTGCTCGAAATCACGTGCGCCGAGAAGAACGTCGAGGAACGAGAAACGGCCCGTACGGTACAAGGAACGTGCCCGGGCGTTGAGTGCCGTCTGCATCTCATCGATGATGGCGGTCTGCTCGGCGATGCGCGCGCGCGTCGCCTCGATCTCGCTTGTGAGCGTCTGGTGTCTGTCGCGGGCCTCGTTGTAGGCCTCAGCAGCGATCTCGACCTTCTGATCGAGCGCGTCAACCTGCTGTTTGACCTGCCGGGCTTGTTCGCGCTTATCGCCTGCAGGAGTCGCGAAAGCCGAGCCAGCGGCAGTGAGGGCAAGCACAAGAATGAGTGCGATTACTACAGGTGTGCGTCTGCGAATACTCAGAGCGCTACCTCCTGGACAGATTCGGTCGTCAGGACACAACCGCCTGATGATAACATGTTCGCCTGCGTCAATCCAACGCGCCACAGACCGCGTCGAGAAGCTTCACCGCGATGCGCTGACGGTCGCGCTCCTCGGGAGGCGTCTGCGGCAACATCACCACGACACGTGCATCATCGGTCCCAGACGCCGCTTCGATAGCCACTGCGAGCCTGCCCGCAAGCTCTACAGTAGAGAGAGCGACATCGAAGTCGACCGTCGGAACGCCGCTGTCCTCGGAATGCGCAGTTGCACGCAGCTCGAAGACCAGACCTGCGGCAACCCGAGTGCCCTCATCGGCAAGCCGAACAGATGTCTTGCCGTCAGTGGCTAACGCAAGGTTCACGGCGCGAACGGCGATGTCCTCGGCAGCTTCGTCACCTGGAAGGAAAGCCACGTCATGGAGGGAAAGGACCTCGGCCAACCTCGCTGCGGCAACGGTGGCGGACAGCGGCACCACG
>JAVEVF010000032.1:0-18157 GCA_034005175.1 Coriobacteriia bacterium
TGTTGGGGCTGGGCGAGACGACCGGCCTGGACCTGCCGGTCCCGGTGGTGTAGAGGATGCACAGCCTGCCGTATGTCATAGAATCGGTCACAGGTGGTGTCCTTGCTCCGGCAGGTTTCATCGCGGGAGCGTCGGCGGCTGGTATCAAGCGCTCAGGCGCGCTCGACGTGTGTGTTTTGGATGCGGGCACACCTGTTCCAGCTGCCGCCATCTTCACGCGCAACCTGATGGCCGCTCCTCCGGTTACGGTGAGCCGAGACGCACACCGCAGTGGACGTGTGCGCGCGTGGGCCATCAACTCGGGCAATGCCAATGCGTGCACCGGTGACGCGGGGTTGGCGGACGCCCGGTCGATGGTAGCTGCAGCAGCGACGGCGCTCGGCTGCGACGCCGACGATGTCGCCGTCGCGTCCACAGGCGTGATCGGGGTTCCGTTGCCCACAGAGATGGTGCTTGACGGTATCGCGGCATCGGCAGCGTCGCGTGGCCGCTCGGCAGAGCACGCAGAGGCCGCCGCCGCCTCCATCATGACAACCGATACCTTCCTCAAGCAGGCGGCGGTCACCGTCACCGTGCAGGGCAGCGTGTACGCGGTTGGGGGGATGGCAAAGGGGAGTGGGATGATCCACCCCAATATGGCCACTATGCTGTGCTTCATCACCACCGACGCCCCGCTCACAGAGAGCGCATGTACGACGGCGCTGAGCACGGCGGCATCTAGCACGTTCAACCGCATCACAGTGGATGGTGACACGTCTACCAACGACACGTGTGCTCTCATGGCTAGCGGAGCGGTCGGTGGAGAGGCGATAGGCCCAGACCATCCGCACTTCGGACCCGTCCTTGCTGCGCTGAGACAGGTCTGCGCGGATCTAGCTCGCATGATCGTTCGCGATGGCGAAGGTGCCACCAAGACCGTAGATGTCACCGTGCGTGGCGCGCTTTCGCAGGAAGACGCCGAGGCTGCCGCGCGTGCGGTTGCTCTCTCTCCGCTGGTGAAGACGGCGTTGTTCGGCGGCGACGCCAACTGGGGAAGAGTCGCCATGGCGGTCGGGAACTCACGCGTGATGATCGACCCCGCCCGTCTCGAGATAGTCTTCGCGGGCATCACCACATGCAAGGACGGAACGGCCGTGGCGTTCAGTGAGGAGGAGGCCTCGGCGGCGCTCTCACGTGACGATATCGATGTCGTCGTGGACCTCCATCTCGGCGGTGGAGAGGCGACGATCCTCACGTGTGACCTGAGCTATGAATACATCCGTATCAATGGCGATTACCGGACGTAAGCCCCGTGCCAGTGAAGGAATGATGATGGAGCACCTGTTGGAGAAGGCCGAGACCCTCACCGAAGCACTGCCGTGGATAAAGCGAACGTGGGGGCGCACGGTCGTGCTGAAGTACGGTGGTGCCGCCATGACGGACCCGCAACTGAGGGCCCACGTCGCCTCAGACATAGTGCTCATGAAACTCGTGGGCGTAAACCCTGTCATCGTCCACGGTGGCGGACCGACGATCACCTCGTACATGGAACGCCTCGGCATGCCCGTGGAGTTCTTCGAGGGGCTACGCGTCACAAGCAGTCAGGCCATGGAAGTCGTGAAGATGGTGCTTGTTGGCAAGATCAACAAAGACCTCGTCACCGCCATCAACTCCCACGGGCGCCTGGCTGTGGGCATTGCGGGCGATGACGCCAACCTGATGATGGCTCGCACGATCTCGGATCGCCTCGGCAGAGTGGGCGAGGTCACCGCCATCGATACGACCGTTGTACACAAGCTCATCGGGGATGGTTTCATCCCGGTGATCGCCAGCGTGGCGGTAGGCGAGGACGGCGAGAGCTGCAACATCAATGCTGACCTTGTGGCGGGGGAGATCGCTGCTGCCCTTAGTGCCGACAAGGTCATCTTCCTCACGGATGTGGATGGACTTTACGCTGATTTCGAGGACAAGGATTCCCTCATCAGCGCGCTATCGCTCGAAGACGCCGAGGGACTCATCGCCACAGGAAGCCTCGCAAGCGGCATGATTCCCAAGGTCGCAGGCTCTGTACGGGCGCTTCACGGGGGTGTCGATCGCGCTCATATCCTCAACGGGACAGTGCCGCACTCGCTACTGCTCGAGGTCTACACCGATGGCGGCGTGGGCACGATGATCACCCGGGCAATAGACGGCTCACAGACAGCGGCCGAGAGCGACCGAGGGAGTGTCGAGGACAAGGTGAGGTCGTCGTAATGAGTGCACGCTACGACATGTTGGCGACCAAGGATCGCGCCTTCGTGCAATGCACGTACGCTCGCAAACCCGTGCTCTTTGTCAAAGGCCAAGGGATGCGCTTGTTTGATGAAGAAGGTGTCGAGTATCTCGATTTCGTTTCGGGGATCGGTGCCGTCAATCTCGGGCACGCGCATCCGGCCGTCACCGAAGCTGTCTGCGACCAGGTGGCGAAGGTAGTGCATGTGAGCAACCTCTACCACGTCGAACACCGCGCGGAACTTGCCGAGGACCTCTCGGCGTTGCTCGGTGGAGGCTGGAAGGCGTTCTTCTGCAACTCGGGGGCCGAGGCGTGCGAGGGGGCCATCAAGATCGCACGGCGGTGGGGGGTCACCCACAAAGGCCGCGACGCCACGCGCATCATCACCGCCGAGCGTAGCTTTCACGGACGCACGCTCGCCACGCTCGCCGCGACGGGCCAGCCCTCGAAACAAGACGCGTTCGCGCCGCTCATGCCGGGCTTCACTCACGTTCCGCTCAACGATGTCGCAGCTCTCGACGCTCAGATGGATGAGACGGTCTGCGCGGTGATGCTTGAAGTCATCCAAGGCGAGGGTGGTGTGTACCCATGCGACGCAGATTACCTCGCTGCGGCACGGCGGCTGTGCGATGAGCGCGGCGCATTGCTTGTCCTAGACGAGGTGCAGACCGGCTTCTGGCGCACTGGAGAGATGCCCTTCGCACATCAGGCATACGGCGTGAAGCCTGATGTGGTCGCGCTTGCAAAAGCCATGGCGAATGGCTTGCCTGCGGGCGCAGTCATGGCACATGGCGCAGCAGGCGATACGTTCCAACCGGGCGATCATGGCTCCACCTTTGGCGGGGGCCCTGTGATCTGCGCCGCGGCGCGCGCGACTACTGCCGCGCTCTCGCACGAAGAGCTTGGGGTGAAGGCGGCTCGCCAGGGCGCGTACCTGCGTGCAAGGTTAGAAGCGCTCGCCGAAGGCACCGGTGCGATCAGCGAGGTGAGGGGGCGCGGGCTCATGATGGCTGTGCACCTCGCACACCCGATTGCAGCCGACCTCAGTGATGCGGCGCTTGCACGAGGCATTCTCCTGAACAACATCGGAACGGAGATTTTGCGTCTTCTTCCCCCGCTTGTATGCGGGAGGTCGGAGATTGATACACTCCTGCAGGTTCTGACCGAACTCATCGAAGACGGAGTTGGTAAGTCGTGAAGAAGCGCGGTCTCAGACAAAGCGCCATTCGTCGCATAGTGCGCGAGGAGAATGTACGAACCCAGCGCGACCTTGTTGAGCGACTCAGCGCTCAAGGTTTCATATGCACGCAAGCAACGGTCTCTCGCGATGTCACCGAGATGGGGCTGAGCAAGCTGCCAGACGGCGTATATGTGCTTGCTGAGGATCTGCACCTGCATCGCATGATCTCTGAGCTAGTCGTGAGCGTGGTGCGCTCCGGACCGCTTGTGCTTGTGAAGTCCACGCCAGGTACCGCCCAGGGCGTTGCCGCTGCGCTTGACGGGGCGGGTCTCGATGGAGTCCTTGGTTCCATCGCCGGCGACGACACCGTTCTGATCATCACCGGAGGCGCAGAGAGTGCGGCCACCCTCCATGACACCATCGAGAAGCTTCGTGGAAAGCACTGACGGCAGTAGCTTCGGCAGGAAGGGACATCAATGGCGCGTGACAAGTGCGTACTAGCATATTCGGGCGGTCTGGATACCTCGGTAGCCATCAAGTGGATCGCCGAGAACTACGATCTCGATGTCGTAGCGCTTGCAATCGATGTAGGGCAGGAGCGCCAAGACCTGGATTTCGTCCGCCAGAAGGCGCTTGATATCGGCGCGGTGGAGTCGGTAGTCAAAGACGTGCGCGAGGAGTACGTCGAGGAGTTCCTCACCAAAGCGCTTAAGACGAACGCCCTGTACGAGAACAAGTACCCGCTTGTCTCGGCGATGTCGCGGCCTGTCATCGTCAAACACCTTGTCGAGGAGGCGCATCGCACCCGTGCGCGCTTCATCGCACATGGCTGCACGGGCAAGGGCAACGATCAAGTCCGTTTCGAGGTGGGCATCGCTGCGCTCGACCCTGACATCGAGGTGCTGGCACCGGTACGCGAGTGGGATCTTGCCACCCGCGAGCAAGAGATGGACTATGCCGCAGCGCGTGGGATTCCCGTCCCAACCACCAAAGACAGCCCATACTCCATCGACGACAACCTCTGGGGCCGCACCATCGAGTGTGGCGTGCTCGAAGACCCCTGGGCCGAGCCACCTGCCGACATCTACACGCTGACAGCTGACTCCCATGCGAACATGTGCGAGGAGCCGGAATACGCCGAGGTCAGCTTCGAGCAAGGCGTCCCGGTCGCCCTCAACGGCGAGCTTACAAGCTTCCACGACATCATCGATCACATGAACGTGCTTGCAGGAAAGCACGGGTTCGGGCGCGTGGACATGATCGAGAACCGGCTTGTGGGCTTGAAATCGCGGGAGATCTACGAGGTTCCTGGAGCGCTCACGCTCATCACCGCACACAAAGCTCTCGAGGATCTGTGTTTGGAGCGCGAGGTGCTTCATTACAAGCTGGGTGTAGAACAGAAGTGGTCCGAGCTTGTCTACAACGGCATGTGGTTCTCGCCGCTCAAAGAAGCGCTTGACGGGTTCGTTCTCACCACCCAACAGCTCGTGACCGGTGATGTGCGGCTGCGGTTCTTCAAGGGCAGCTGTGTCACCGTCGGCCGCCGCAGCCCGTATTCGCTCTACGACTACAACCTCGCGACCTACGACGAGGCCGATACGTTCGACCGTGATGCAGCCAAGGGCTTCATCGACCTGTACGGTCTGCCTGTCAAGGTCTGGGCTCGCCAGCGTCGCAAGGTCGGCAAGGAAGGCGAAGTATAGCGTGTCGCAGATCAAGAAACCCTGGGGCGGGCGGTTCGAAGGGTCGCCGAGCAGGTTCCTCGAGGAGTTCGGAGCGTCGCTGCCGGTGGACCGGCGCATGTGGGCCGAGGACATCAGAGGATCCATCGCGCACGCCCGTATGCTGGCCCATCAAGGAATCATCAGCGAAGCGGACGCCGACAGCATCGAATCGGGGCTCGCGGGGATCTATCGCGAGATACGTGAGGGTGCGTTTGAGTTCGATATCGCCGATGAGGACATTCACATGGCCATCGAGCGTGCGCTCATCGAGCGGATAGGCCCCGCCGGCGGGCGGCTACATACGGCGCGAAGCCGCAACGACCAGGTGGCGCTCGACACTCGGCTGTATGCGAAAGCGCGGGCCGCCGAGTTGCTTGGGGCCACGCTCGCGCTGCGGGAGACGCTTCTTGGTCTCGCCGAGAGCAACCAGCACGTGATCATGTGCGGATACACGCATCTACAACGAGCCCAGCCGGTGCTCTTCTCACATCACCTGCTCGCGTACTTCTGGATGCTCGCACGCGATGCCACTCGCATCCGTCATGCCTGGGAAGCCAGTGACGTCATGGTACTTGGCAGCGCTGCTCTCGCCGGGACGACGTTTCCCATCGACCGGAGCATCGTCGCCGACAGCCTCGGCTTCTCTGAGGTGAGTGCGAACTCGATGGACAGCGTCTCGGACCGTGATTTCCTGCTCGACCTCACCTATGCGTGCACCGTCACGATGGTGCATCTCTCTCGGCTGTGCGAGGAGTTGGTGATGTGGTCGTCTGAGGAGTTCGGCTTCGTGCGCATGGACGACACATACTCCACGGGCTCCAGCATCATGCCGCAGAAGAAGAACCCCGATTTCGCCGAGCTCACACGTGGTAAGACCGGCCGTGTCCTCGGCGATCTCGTGGGGCTGCTCACCATGCTCAAGGGCCTTCCGCTTGCCTACAACAAGGACATGCAAGAGGACAAGGAAGGTGCATTTGACGCCATTGACACCACGCTGGGCTGTCTTGTCGTGGTGGAAGGCATGCTCTCGACGATGCACGTGGACTCGGAGCGCATGCGCACCGCTGCGCATGGTGGTTTCATGGCAGCCACCGATCTTGCCGACCATCTGGTGTCCTCCGGGATCCCGTTCCGTGATGCCCATGAGGTGGTGGGTAAGCTCGTGCTCGAGCTGGAGAAACAGGGGCGCACGCTCCAACAGCTGACAGCAGAAGATTTCGCCGCCATCAACCCTGCATTCGGCCAGGGGGCACCCGCAGTGGTGGACATTACCGAGGTGGTCTCCCGCCGAGTGAGCCAAGGCGGAACCGGGCACCAAGCCCTCGTGCAGCAGCTCGAGCGCTGCCGAGATGTGCTCGACGCCGACGCCACGTGGCTTGAGACTGTCGCGGAGTAGGGAGGCTGCCACTGTGGCTGAACTCGATAACGCGTCCATCGCACGGGAGCTCGAGCTCACTGCCGACCTGCTCGAAATCGCAGGCGCCAACAGGTTCCGTGTCCTTTCCTACCGCAAAGCCGCGAACTCGATTCGCGCGTGGCCAGAGCAGCTGTCAGCGCTAGCGGAAGAGGAGCGCCTCACCGAGGTTGCAGGAGTGGGGAAGAAGCTTGCGGCAAGCATCTTGGAGATGCTGCATCACGGCACCTTTCCTGAGCTCGAGGCCGCCAAGGCCGAGTTCCCGGCCGGTCTCGCCGAACTCGTGCAGGTCGCTGGTGTCGGCCCCACACGAGCGCGTCAGTTCTATCACAAGCTCGGCGTTGACTCGGTCGAGGCCCTGCTCGCCGCCATCGAGAGTGGCGAGATCGCGCGTGTCGGCGGGATGGGGGAGAAGACCATCGTCAACATCCGCCGCGGTGTCGACTCCTTTCTGGCTCACAGGGGACGCATGCTACTCATGGACGGCTTGCCGCTTGCCGAGAGGCTTGTGGCTGAGCTGCTTGAGAACCCCGTCATCACGGCGGCCACGCCAGCTGGTTCCTTGCGCCGCATGCAGGAGACCGTCGGTGACATCGACATCATCGCGGTATCCAAGGATGCGAGTGCCGCCATGGAGGCGGTGAGATCGTTGCCTGCAGTGACCCGGGTCATCGGCTCGGGAGAAAGCAAGACGAGCGTGCTGACGACTTCGGGGCTTCAGGTGGATGTGCGAGTCGTCGCCCCTGAACAGGCAGGCGCTGCGCTGCAGTACTTCACGGGCAGCAAGGAGCACAACGTCCACATTCGCGAGCTTGCGAAACGCGCGGGTCTGAAGGTCAACGAATACGGCGTGTTCAAGGTTGGTTCGAAGGGCGAGTCGCTAGAGCGGCTCGGAGGAGTCACCGAGGACGAGGTGTATGCGTTGCTTGGGTTCGAACAGGTGCCTCCACCTGAAATTCGGCAGGACACGGGGGAGATAGAGGCCGCGCTCGCAGGCGAGCTGCCGCGCCTTCTGAAGCCTGCCGACATACGTGGTGACTTCCATATCCATACCACCAGCACCGATGCGCATTCCACGCTTGAAGAGAATCGCGCGATGGCGGCAGAGCTTGGCTACGAGTATCTCGTGGTGACCGATCACGCGGAGAACCTGCGTATGGTGCGAGGCATGACCGTGGGCGAGCTTGAAGAGCAGTGGGAAGCAGTGGATAGGCTCAACGATGGCCGAGGCGAGCTGCCGTACATACTGAAGGGCGTGGAGCTTAACATCGGTGCAGACGGCACTGTGGACTACGATGCTGAAGTGCTAAGCCGCTTTGACTTCTGCATCGCCTCGCTGCATGCGGGTTGGGGCGAGGAGAGAGCGGTCGTGACCGAGCGCCTGTTGAGGGCGATGGAAAACCCCTTCGTGGACATCATCGGCCATCCGACCGGCCGCGTCATCGGCCGCCGTGACGCCATTTCGCTCGATATGGAAGCTGTGCTTGCTTGCGCCGCTGACACCGGCACCATCATGGAGCTCAACGCCTATCCTGATCGATTGGATCTCAAAGATACGCACCTGCGGCTTGCGATGCACCATGGTGTGCGCATAGCCATCGGCACCGATTCGCACCGCGCAGAGCACATGAGATACATGCGTTACGGGGTGGCGATGGCACGACGCGGATGGGTGACATCGGAGGCGTGCTTGAACGCGCAGCCGCTGGAGACGGTGCGCTCGTGGTTCAGGCGGGCGCGGCTCGGCAGCTGATTCACGAGCCATCTTCGTTCTAGTAGTGTCGGACTTGACTCGTCTGCGGTACCATCGGCGACATGGAACCTGCCTTTCCCGACGCTGCGGATCTGCTGCCGCTCTCGTTCTTCGACCGTGATCCACGTGACGTGGCTCCCGACCTGCTCGGCTGCCGTCTCATCTCTCACAAAGGCGGAGTTCCCACCGGCGGGATCATCGTGGAGGCCGAGGCGTATCTCGGTTCCGATGATCCAGGCAGCCACGCAGCGACTAGAGGCATGACCCCGCGCAACGCCGTGATGTACGGTCCGCCCGGCCATGCGTACGTGTACTTCACCTACGGTAACCACTTCATGCTGAACTTCGTGTGCGAGTCCGAGGGCACTGCTGGAGGTGCCCTCATCAGAGCGCTACAGCCCGTATGGGGAATCGCGACCATGACGCAGCGCCGCTCAGGCCGACCTCTCACTGAGCTTGCAAGCGGCCCGGGCAAGCTTACCGCTGCATTAGGAGTCGACTTGGGGGACAATGCACGCCCTCTCAACACGCGTGACCTGTGCGTGTACGGTGCTGATGCACCGGTAGACTCCGTGGGGGTATCGGGGCGTGTGGGTCTCATGCACGGCTATGAGCGTGAGTACCGCTTCTTCGTGAAGGACAATCCGTTCGTCTCTCGTGGCCGCACCGGACCGTTGCGGCCGAAACAGCGAAATGAAGGGAGCCCGAAGTGAGCATCAAGCTCAAGGATGTCTACCGCATCGCGATCGAGCAGGGGATCGCCGCCGACGCGCGGAGCCGTGCTGAGATTGATCGAGTGCTCGCCAGCGCGAAGACGGCCTACGACAAGCTTGACGAAGAAGAGCGCGCCTTCTTTGACACGGAGAAGCTCACGAATCCCTATGCCGACACGCGCATCTCCGTGGGCGACCACGACCTTGAGGTTCGGGGCGTGATGGTCGGCATCGACATGGAGGCCGCCGAGGTCTTGCTGGCTGACAGGCTTCGCGAAAAGGGCGAGCCCATCGACCTGATCTTCGCGCACCATCCCGAGGGTGCCGGATATGCGGGGCTTCATGAAGTGATGTACATGCAAGCGGATCTTTGGGCTGCGCAAGGGGTGAACATCGGTGCCGCAGACGCGCTCATCGCGCCACGTGCCGAGGAGATCCGCCGCAAGATCCTGCCGGCGAACCACTACCGCGCCATCGATGCCGCACGCCTTCTCGGCTTTGCGATGATGTCATGCCACACGCCGGCCGACAACAGCGTCAACACCTTCGTGCAGCGTTTCCTTGAAGCGGAATCACCCGGTACGCTCGGCGAGATCCTGAAGTCGCTTCGTACCATACCCGAGTACGCTGACGCTGCGCGAAAGGGCTACGGTCCCACGCTCATCCAGGGCACCGCCTCGGCACGGCCAGGACGCATCGTCGTGGACATGACGGGGGGAACGGAGGGCCCAAGAGAGGCCCTTGAGCGTCTCTCGGCTGCGGGGGTGGGCACGCTTGTGGGCATGCACTACTCCGAGGAGCACCGCAAGCGTGCCGAGGAGCTGAAACTCAACCTCGTGATCGCGGGGCATATCTCGTCTGATACGCTTGGCATGAATCTCGTGCTGGACGAGATCGAGCGTGCAGGCGACATCGAGGTGCACTGCACCTCTGGAATGGTGCGCGTGAAGCGCGGGTAGCTATGAAACGGGCGGGCGGCTACGTGCCGCCCGTTCCGGTCCCAGGTTGGCTCGGCGGTGGTGTCGGCGGGGGCACGGGTGCGGGCTTGGGCGGCGCAGGCGCGGGTTTCGGGGTTGGAGCCGGGCCCTTGCCCTTGGAGACCTGCACTGTCACTGTCCCCGTAGGACTGGACTTGGCCCTTGCGGCAGGGGACTGCGAGATGATCGTGCCAGGCGGTGCAGTGTCGTGATACACCTCCGCGGCCGCAAGTCCGAGCCCGGACTCCTCCAGTTCGACGCGTGCCTTGGCAAGCGTCATCCCCACGAGGTTGGGCACCTCCACAGTGAGCGATTGTTGCTTGAATGTGTAAACGGGCTTGCCCGCCTTCTCGAACTCGAGCTTGGGTTGGCCATCAAGTGCGGCACGCATGTACGTTGCCCATATGGGCGCAGCCACCGTGCCGCCGAAGCCTCTACGTCCGTGGACGTTGAGCATCGGTCGTTCCTTGTCGTAGTAGCCCACCCATACGGACGTCACAAGGTCGGGCGTGTACCCTACGAACCAGGCGTCGCGATAGTTCTGGCTCGTTCCTGTCTTGCCAGCCGCGGGCCTTCCTATATTCGCGCGAGTGGCGGTTCCGCCGCTGATTACTCCACGCAAGACGTTCGTAGCTGCATAAGCGATCTCAGGTTCAAGCGCGCGCTGAGGGTCGGCTTTGGCCTCAAAGACCGTCTTGCCGTGGCGGTCGACGATCTTGGTGATGGCGACAGGATCGTTGTGTAGCCCGTTGGTGGCAAGGGTGCCAAACGCAGAGGCCATCTCCATCGGCGTGACGTTCTGCGAGCCGAGCGCGATGGAGGGATAGGGAGGGATGTTTGACTTGATGCCCATGCGGCGCGCGACACGCGAGACCTTCTCGGCGCCGCTGCTCTCGTCATCATTGAGCTCCCAGATCAATCGGGCGTACGCGGTGTTGACCGAGGCGCGTGTCGCGGATTCAAGGGTGATGAAGCCTCGGCCACGGCCCTCGCTGTTCGATACCTCCCATACGGGTGAAGTGGGGATCTTGGCGGGGGAGGAAGAGTCGATGTATCGGGATGGAGGCATACCCGCCTCAAGCGCAGCGACAAGCACGAATGTCTTGAAGCTCGAGCCGGGTTGGCGTTTGCCTTGTGTCGCGAGGTTGAACTTGTTGGCCTCGAAATCATCGCCACCCACCATGGCCTTGATGAAGCCGTTTCGCGGATCGATAGACACCAGCGCAGCATCGGGGTCGTCAGCCGAGGGCAGCGCGTCTGCGACGGCCCTTTCCGCAGTCGCCTGCATCTTCATGTCGATGGTCGTGTGAACCTCAAGGCCACCCTCGAACACCAATGAGGGATCGTACTCCGCTTGAAGAAGCTTCTTGACGTGCGCCACGAAGTACGGCGCAGTGTAGACACCATCTATGGGCGTGGGCGTGTGCTTGATCTCCACCGGTGTCGAGCGCGCCTCTTCATACTCTTGAGACGTCACGTAGCCATTGGCGAGCATGCGGGACAGAACGATGTTGCGCCTGCGCTCCGCACCCTCGGGGTTGGTGAGCGGTGACAGCCGGCTCGGCTGCTGTGGCAGGCCCGCAAGGAGAGCGGCTTGGGCCAGCGTGAGTTCGCTGGCGTCCTTGGCGAAGAACGTCTGGGAAGCTGCCTGAGCGCCGTACGCGCCTTCGCCGAAGTAGATGGTATTGAGATACAGCTCGAGAATCTCGTCTTTGCCTTTGCGCTTCTCAAGCTCGCGGGCGAGAAACGCCTCTCTCACCTTGCGGGCGAGCGAGATGTCTGTGCGCTCATCGAGGAGAAGCGTGTTGCGGACGTACTGCTGGGTGATGGTGGATGCACCCTCCTCGGCAGAGCCGGCGACGATGTCCTTCACGGCAGCGCGTGCGATCCCGTAGAGGTCGATGCCGTTATGGCTGTAGAACCTCTCGTCTTCTACCGCCACTACAGCGTTGGCGAGGTCCGTGGAGATCTGCGAGAGCGGAACAACCGTGCGGTTCTCAAGGTAGAGCCGCGCGAGCAGGACACCGTCAGCCGAGTAGATCTTGGTCGTCTGGGCGACCTCGAACGCGTCCCCGGATTCGAAATCAGGGAGGTCACGGAGCCATGAGGTCACGACGGCATAGGCGCCCGCTGTCCCGATCAGCAACAAAGCCACAGCGCCCAGCACCAATGCGGCTGTGATCCCCACAGCAGCCCTTGCGCCGCCGCGGCGTGCTCGCCGCGCACGCATGCGTCTGCTTGACATACCTGCGCCTCACCTCCAATCTCCCATTATCCCACCCGGCGCGATGACTGTGCCAGGTTGGGCACTACATGTTGCCGAACCGACAGACTGGCCCATGCGCGAGACGCCCTCACATGCTGCTCCTGAACTCCTTGTGCCCGCCGGCGGGCCCGAAGCGCTGCGCGCTGCGGTCAACAACGGCGCAGACGCGGTCTATCTTGGCTTGGACCGCTTGAATGCGCGTCGTGGGGCAGAGAACTTCACGCCGGAAGCCCTTCAGGAGGCCACACGCTATGCACACCTGCGTGGCGTGAGGGTCTACCTTGCCGCCAATGTGGTGATCAAGTGCGAGGAGTTCGCCGAAGCACTGGCTCTCGTGGATGAGGCGTGGACGGTGGGGGTCGACGCCGTCATCGTTCAAGACATCGGATTCGCGCGCATCCTTGCACGGCAGATGCCTCACGTGCGCCTTCATGCATCTACACAGATGAACACCCACAACACACCCACAGTCATAGAACTCGTTCACCTCGGCTTCTCCCGCGTGACCCTCGCGCGCGAGCTCTCGGTATCCGAGATAGCGCACATCGTGGCGGCTTCACCCATCGAGGTAGAGAGCTTTGTGCACGGTGCTTTGTGCATCTGTTACTCGGGGCAGTGTCTGTTCTCTTCAGCGGTAGGGGGACGCTCGGCGAACAGAGGGCTGTGCGCGCAGCCGTGCCGCTTGCCATACGAGCTGGTCGACGATACGGGGGCCGATCGCTCGCGGGTCGACGGCCGGTACCTTCTGAGCCCGAAAGACCTCGCGGGCATCACCGCACTGCCTCGGCTGGTACAGGCTGGGGTGGCAGCGCTCAAGATCGAAGGGCGCATGAAGAGCCCTGAGTATGTGGCCATCGCCACCGGCGTATACCGGGCAGCGCTCGACCGCGCGGTCGCCGACCCTGAGGGGTTCGAGGTCACCGAAGCGGAGATGAGCGCGTTGGCAGAAGCGTTCAGTCGCGGTTTCACCACCGGCTATCTGGACGGCATCAGCGATGATCGCCTCATGGGTTATGACCGTCCCAACAACAGGGGTGTGCTTGTGGGCCGGGTGGCAAGCGCCTCGCCTGGATCGGCGGTCCTTGCGCTTGAGACCACGGTGGAGGCTGGCGACACGCTCGAGTTCTGGACCCGGCGCGGCCGATTCGCCCAGAAGGTGTCGGCGCTGCATGTGGAGGGTGCGGAAAGGGCGGTGGCAATCGCCGGCTCGAAGGTCACTGTTCGCATAGATGAGCGGGTCTCGGCGGGTGATCGTGTCTTTCGCGTAGTAAGCGCAGCCCTGCACAACGCTGCGCGCCGGACGTACCTGCTGGAGGAGTCGGGGCGCACAGTGCCGGTCGACGTCTCAGTGAAGGCCGTTGAAGGCGCAGCGCTCGAAGTCACGCTTGAGACTGCGGGATGCAAGGTCACCGCGCGCGGCCCGCAGGTGGAACCGGCTCGCACGAAACCACTCACCGCTGCAGACATCACGGAGCACGTCGGCCGACTCGGGAACACGCCGTTTACCGCGGCATCGTGGGATATCGAGCTGGGTTCGGGGGTGGGCGCGGGGTTCTCTCAGCTGCATGCGGTGAGGCGTCAGGCGACCGACGCGCTGCAGGACGCCATTCTCGCGCCATACAGTTCGCGCCGGAGTGCGGCTCCAACGATACCGTCTGAGTCCCTCGGTGCGCGCCGCCGCCATCAGGAGATGCCCGAACTCGTCGTCTGGACGACGCGCCCGGCAACGGCAAGAGCGTGCTTGGCTGCCGGTGCACACCGCGCCATCATTCCCGCATGGGCATTAGCGCCTGAGGTTGAGGTTCCCGATGGTGTTGAGATCGAAATCGGCCGGGTGGTAAAGGACGACGATGTCGATTGCGCGCTTGCGGAAGCGAAGCCCGGTCGCGATGTCGTTGTGGGCAATCTCGGGCTTCTGCGGCTGGCAGCCGAGCGCGGAGCTCACCTGTGGTCACACTGGTCGCTTAACGCTGTGAATGTGCACACGGTGACAGCATTGGCCGAGACCGGGGCACAGGGCGTGTGGCTCTCGCCGGAACTCTCAGGCAGGGAGGCGGCGGCGATTGCGGCGGACTCTCCGGTCCCCGTGGGGATCGCAGTGCTCGGCCGGCAAGAACTCATGGTGACGGAGTACTGCATGCTCACCGCTGCGGGAAAGTGCTCGAAGCAGTGTGCGACATGCACGCGGCGCGAGCGTTGGTGGGCGATGCGCGACCGCAAGGGCTACGGGTTCCCCGTGATCAGCGACCGCGATGGCCGCAGCCATCTGTTCAACGCTGTGCCGCTCGATCTCACCCGTGCGTTTCCGGAGATCGTGCAGGCAGGGGTGGGGGCGGTGCGACTCGATTTCACCGTCGAGCACCTGCAGGTCGCACAGCGACTCACGCGGCAGGTACGCGAGGTCCTGGAGGCGGCCATCGCAGGACGCGCATCACGTACCGAGCCCCTCCTCGACCCCTCGACCTCGGGCCACTTCTTCCGCAAGATGCGATAAGTGCTCTTCAGATGCGCTCGCGCTGCTCAACACAGACAGCTGAGCAGAGGGCGGAACATCGAGCTCTAGCGGACGAGCACCTGACGTACGGCCGAGGAGGTTTGGTCGTTGGCGTCGGTGACCCAGAGCACGACGTTGTACGTCCCTGGTGCGGTGAAGGTGTGTGTGACCTTCACCCCTTCCGCCTCGGAACCATCTCCGAACTCCCACAGGTACAAAGAGATGCCTCCCTGACCCTTCGAACTAGCGCCATCGAAGGTGATGATCTGATCGATGGCTGGTTCTGCAGGGGTCACCGAGAACGATGCGGTGGGAGGCGGTGGCGGCTTGACTCCCGTCGAGACGGTGATGTGCACGGTAGAGCCCACGTCGGCCACGGTTCCAGGCGCCGGATCTTGCCGTGCGACGATGCCGACAGCAACACCAGCTACCTCCTCTTCGGCTACAGAGGCTTTAAGACCGGTCTCTGCCAGCTGAGCGAGAGCGCGCTCTTTGGTGAGCCCCACGAGCTCGGGGAGGGTCACGCTCTTGGGTCCTGTGTGTATCGGGCAGTCACTGGGCTGGTTGTCGGAGAGGAAGAGGCCCTGGAAGGTATTCTCGCACCACTGCGTGGAGCGGCCGCCTGACTCCCTGCACACTGAGGTGTTCACGAGACCTGCTGGACGTTTGAAATCGGTGGACGGGCGGTCAGCGAGGGCAGCGCGCATGAACGTTGCCCAGATCTCGGCGGGAAACGACCCCCCTGTGACCTTCTTGCCGTGCACGTCGGTCATCTCACGCTGCCCCTCGGGGTAGCCCACCCAGACGGCAGTCACGAGGTCGGGCGTGTAGCCCACGAACCATGCATCGCGGTACTTCTGCGTGGTCCCCGTCTTGCCCGCTGCCGGCCGACCGATATCGGCACTTGTTCCCGTGCCGCGTGAGATCACCCCGCGCAGCACGTCGGTGGTGAGATATGCCACGGCGGGATCCAACACACGCGTGACCGATGCGCTGGTCTCTTGGAGTACCTCGCCCTCGGAGGATTTCACCGACGTGATGCTGAATGGCTTCGCGTGATCGCCGCCTGCAGCCAGCGTACCGTAAGCCGACGCCATCTCAAGCGGTGTGACCCCTTGCTCATGGCCGCCAAGAGCGATGGCGGGCACAGGCGTGATCTCTCCCATGATGCCCATCGCGTGCGCTGTCTCCACGACGTCGGGTGGGCCGACATCGAGTATGAGCCGAGCGAACACCGAGTTCACCGACTTTTCCATCGCTTCGCGCAAGCGCATAGGACCGGTGCGCCCGCCTGACGCGCCCGTGACCTTCCATGTCTGGCCGTTAGGGAGCGAGAGGGCGGCTGGGCCGCAGTCGAACGTCTGCTCGGCTGTCACACCCTCTTGCAGGGCTGTGACGAAGACGAACGGCTTGAACGATGAACCGGGTTGTCTCCCTTGTCCCTGCACCGCGACATTGAACTGCTGGGTGGCGAAGTCCCGCCCTCCCACCATCGCGAGAATCTCTCCGGTCCTGGGGTCGATCGCGATCAAGGCTGCCGAGGGATCATCCTCGCGGTCGAGCACACCTGCTATCGCATCCTCCGCCGCGCGCTGCATGGAAAGATCGAGTGTCGTGTTCACGCCGATGCCGCCGCGAAAGACCGTGTCAGCTCCGAAATCGTCGGCAAGCTGTGCTTTGATGTACTCGATGAAGTACGGCGCGACAGCGTCATCGCTCTCAAGTCCTGCGAGTGCGAACTCTGCCTCAGCTGCCTGCGTGCGATCTTCTTCCGAGATCATTCCCTGGTCGGCCATCTGCCGTAGCACTGTGGCACGCCGGTCGGTGGCAGCCTGGGGGTCGAGATAGGGAGAGTAGCGCCCCGGCGACTTGATGACGCCAGCGATCATCGCCGACTCGGCGAGGTCTAACTCGGTTACATCCTTGCCGAAGTACGCGTGTGCGGCAGCCTCAACGCCATATGCTCCATGCCCGAAGTAGATGGTGTTGAGATACAGCTCGAGAATGCGGTCCTTGCTGGTGTTCTTCTCGATGCGGTATGCAAGAATCGCCTCGGAGACCTTGCGCGAAAGCGTGCGCTCAGGGGTGACGAACGCGTTCTTCACGTACTGCTGTGTGATGGTTGAGCCGCCCTGTTGTGTTGAGCGCATGCGCACGTCCGTCCAAAGAGCGCGCGCGATTCCCAAAGGATCAACACCCTGATGCTCGTAGAAGCGTCGGTCCTCGGTGGCGACGACGGCTTTGCGTAAAGACTCAGGGATCTCGGCGAGCGGGCGGTCGGTGCGGTTCTGCTCGGCGAAGAGCTTGGCAAGCTCCTTACCGTTCCTGTCATAGATGACAGATGTCTGGTCGCGGCCCTTGGCATTGCCCTCGGGATCAGGAAGGTTGCGGACGATGGATGCATATGCGCCGATACCGACGACGACCAGCGCGACTGCCGCCGTGACGAGCGAGATGAGGGCGAAGCGCCTTGCTCGGCGACGGCGTGTAACGCGAGCGGGGCGCGCAGAGACGCGTCGGGAGGAAGACCCCTGCCGAGTTCGCTGCGTGCTGGTCGCCGGTCGGCGACGCGACGGCTTCGAGCGCGCGGCACGTGGAGGATGCTGGCGCGAAGTGCCTGACGCGCCGCGTCGCGGGCGGGGCTTGGGTTTGGGTCGCTGATTCGGGACGTCGCCCGAGGTGCGGCGTGAGTTGCGGTCGCGTTCGTTCATGACACCTGTTCATCGGAGTCGGATGTGTTGCACGTTCCCTACACGACGGAACTCACGTGCGGGGCTGTGCGCAATGTTAGAGTATGACACGCGCCAAGCGAGTTGCAGGGTGTGGTTATCGAAGTGTA
Source organism: Coriobacteriia bacterium (assembly GCA_034005175.1). Classification (GTDB taxonomy): domain Bacteria; phylum Actinomycetota; class Coriobacteriia; order Anaerosomatales; family SLCP01; genus JAVEVF01. The sequence continues at coordinate 17,612 of JAVEVF010000032.1, forward strand.
ACCCTGCCCTATCCGAGGACCTCATCGTCATTAAGGAGTGCGTGCATGTCCGCAGCGGTGCCAGGCGAACAGATGCACATCATACAGAGCGGGGCGGCCAGTATCGTGCCCGAGGATGCGATGCGTGCCAAGCTTGCCGAGGGGCGCCCGCTCACCGTGAAACTCGGCGTCGACCCCACCGCCCCGGATCTGCATCTCGGCCATGCGGTGCCACTGCGTAAGCTCAGGCAGTTTCAGGACCTCGGCCACGAGGTCGTACTCATCATCGGTGATTTCACCGCGCGTATCGGAGACCCTTCAGGGCGCAACTCGACGCGGCCAGCCCTGTCTCGCGCGGAAGTCGAAGCGAACGCGCAGACCTACATCGATCAGGCGTTCAAGATCCTCGATCCGGCACACACCACCATCAAACACAACTCGGAGTGGCTCGGCGCACTTGATTTCGCAGACGTGATCAGACTCAGCAGCCGGTTCACGGTCGCACGCATCCTTGAACGCGACGACTTCCAGAAGCGCTATCAGGAGGGTGTGGGCATCTCATTGCAC
>JAVEVF010000033.1:0-18101 GCA_034005175.1 Coriobacteriia bacterium
ATAATGAGGTTGAAAGCCTCATCCTTGAGAAGAACCTCATCCGACAGTTCAACCCTCCCTATAACGTGGACTACCGAGACGACAAGTCCTACCCGTTCATCGCGGTCACCCTCGGCGATCCGTTTCCCGCTATTAAGTTCACGAGGGAGAGACACCGAGAGGGCACGCGGTATTTCGGGCCCTATACCGATGCCCGTGCAGCGCGCGAGACCGTTGAAGTCGTGCGGCGCATCTACCCGATCTGCAGTGCGCAGTGCGTGGAGTGGAAACGCGTGAACGCCAGGGACGGCACACCCAGCGGCAAGGCGTGCTTCGACTACAACGTAGGAAAGGGGCCCGGTCCATGCGTGGGCGCGGTGACGCCTGAGGAATACGCTGAGAACGTGGCGAAGGTACTCTCATTCCTGCAGGGGAGACACCAGGGTGTTGCCGAGGAGCTTCAGACGAAGATGAGTGAGGCGGCGGCCGAGTTGGATTACGAGCGTGCCGCCAGATATCGTAACCGGCTTGACGCCGTGCGCCGCATCGAGCAGAAGCAAGCTGTGGTCTCCAGCCGTCCGTTGGAGATCGATGTCGTGGGGTTCTTCCGCGAGGAGACCATCGCGGGAGTACACGTGTTCGTGGTGCGAGAAGGCCGAGTGCTCATCGGCAACGAGTTCGTGTTGGACAAGGGCATGGATGTGCCGATGAGCGAGCTGGTGGAAGGCTTCTTACTGCGCTACTACGACGAGGCTGGCCATGTCCCGCGCGAGGTCATACTGGGCGAGCTGCCGGGGAGCGTGGAGGCGATCGAGGAGTGGCTGAGCGGATTGCGGGGAACGAAAGTGAGGCTCGTGGTGCCGAGGCGTGGCGAGAAGCGTAAGCTCCTCGAGCTTGCCGAGAACAACGCGCGCCACACGCTGATGCGCCACAAGGTACGCACCCGCTACGATGAAGAGCGGCTCAACACCGCTCTGCTCGAGCTGGAGAGCGCGCTCGCGCTGCCCGGGCCTCCGTTGCGCATAGAGTGTTTCGACATCTCCACGCTGCACGGGCGCCACTCCGTGGGTTCCATGGTGGTGTTCACGAACGGCCGCGCTGACACCTCGGCGTACCGGCGTTTTCGCGTGCGAGCGCAGGAGGGAGAGGCTAACGACGTCGCCATGATGGCGGAGGTCTTGCGCCGCCGCTTCGCACCAGAACGTGAAGCGGATGAGCGCTTCGCGGCCGCTCGGCCTGACCTCGTGGTGGTAGACGGCGGCAAGCCGCAGCTCTCAGCTGCGCTAGCCGCGCTCGGCGATGTGGGTGCCGACACCGTCCCTCTTGCCGCGCTAGCCAAGCGCGAGGAGGAATTGTGGCTGCCTGGGTGGTCGGAGCCGGTCGTCCTTCCAGCCGGGTCGGCCTCCCTCTATCTTATGAAGCGCATCCGCGACGAGGCGCACCGTTTCGCCATCACCTATCACCGGGAGCTGCGCGGCAAGGCCATGACTGCGAGCGTGCTTGATGACATCCCCGGCGTTGGGCCAAAGCGCAAGAAGCTGCTGTTGCGCGCGTTCGGCTCAGTGAAGCGGCTGCGCGAGGCCGATGTAGAGGCCATCGCAGCGGTGCCAGGAGTTCCGCGCGAGGTCGCCGAGGAGGTCGCTGCTGTCCTGCGCCAGGCGGTTGAGGGTCAGAGATGACGTGTTTGCGCACCCCGCGCCTGAATCACCTGCGGGTATACTGACATCACGGACCCGACGCGGGTGGCGCCCGTTGATGCTTCATCTGAGGGCACTTGAGAGTCGATCACTGAAACGAGGGGATTTGATGGCTGGGCCGACCACACCGTCGCCACAAGAGGATGCAGTGCATCATGGAGGCGAGATGGGTGGGGGATCGACGGAGCTTGTCGTCATCACCGGCATGTCCGGTGCTGGTCGCAGCCAGGCCATGCATGCGTTTGAGGACCTCGGCTATTTCTGCATCGACAATCTACCGCCAGCCTTCATCCACCAGCTTGTCGACCTCACCCACCTTCCCGGCAGCCACATCCGCAAGATCGCAGTGGTCTCAGATGTGCGCGCGCAGGAGTTCTTCGACGAGCTCGCGGGCGAGCTTCACCGTCTGGAAGCAGCGGGAGTCGCCTTCCACGTGCTGTTCTTGGAGGCTGATGACGAAGTACTGGTGCGCCGGTTCAAAGAGACGCGCCGCCTGCACCCTCTCAGCGCCGAGGGAGACTCGGTGCTGGATTCCATCGATGCAGAGCGAGAAGCGCTTGCCGACATCCGCGGCCGTGCCGACCTCGTCATCGATACGAGCGAGCTCAAACCCGCCGAGCTACGCACGGTGATTCGCGAGCGCTTCCTCACTGGCGACATCGCCGACTCCATGGCTGTGACGGTGGTGTCGTTCGGCTTCAAGTACGGTGTCCCCACCGACACTGATATCGTGATGGACGTGAGATTCCTGCCGAACCCCTTCTATATGGCCGAGTTCCGTGATCGCACCGGCCTCGAAGAGCCTGTACGCCGCTTCGTTCTGGAGCGCCAGGAAGCGCAGAAGTTCTTAGAGGCGTGGCTCAGCCTGCTTGACCTGCTTCTGCCCAACTATCTCATCGAGGGCAAGACGCATCTCGTGCTCGCTTTGGGCTGCACGGGCGGGATGCATCGCAGCGTGGCGCTTGCCGAGGAGACGGCCAGCCACCTTGCCAACAAGGGGTATCGCGTTGCAGTCAGCCACCGTGACATCGCCAAGGATCGGGAGTCGCGATGAGCATGGCGGCGCGCACCGCTGTTGCGATCGGCGGTGGGACGGGGCTTCCCAACGTTCTACGCTGCCTCGTCTCCCTAGGTCTTGAGACCTCAGCAGTGGTGACGATGGCTGATGATGGTGGATCATCAGGGATGTTGCGCCGAGAGCTCGGGATGCTGCCACCGGGCGACGTGCGCAACTGCCTTGTCGCCCTGGGGGACCCCGAGAGCGTGCTGGCTCAGCTCTTCCAGTACCGCTTCTCACATGGGGAGGGGTTGGCGGGCCACGCTCTCGGCAACCTGGCCATCGCTGCGCTCGCCGATATCACCGGAAGCTTTCCCGAGGCGATCGACGAGGCGGGGAGGCTTTTGGGCGTGCGCGGTCGTGTCTTTCCTTCGACCCTCGATGACGTTTCACTGCACGCCACAGATGGCCTCGGCCAGCCGATTTCGGGTCAGGCACACATCGCGACCAGCTCCGGACCGGTTACAGAAGTGCGGCTGGAGCCGAGTGAACCGGACGGCTACCTCCCCGCGCAACAGGCGATTGTTGATGCTGATGTCGTGGTGCTTGGACCGGGCAGCTTGTTCACGAGCATCATCCCAAACCTGCTCGTGCCGGGAATCGCGGAAGCGCTGCGCGAGACTCGAGGCCAGCGCATCTACATATGCAATGTCGCGAATCAGCGCGGAGAGACGAACGGCATGAATGCCGCCGATCACGTGCAGGCGCTCCTTGATCACGGGATCATGGGCGCGCTTGATGTGGCGGTCGTACACGAGAGCACCCACGCACCGAAGCATGGGGGACGCTGTCTCTCGTGTGGAAACGACCTTGAGCCCGTTGAATCAGTGGATGCCGGGAGGGACGTTCTCGACCGCATCGAGTCTCACGGTGTCACTGTTATTTCCGCTGATGTCGTTGATTCTGCAGATTCGCGTCACCATTCGTACGACAAGCTTCGCCGGGTCCTTGGAAAGCTGGTCACATAGGTGTCGTTTACCGCTGAGGTCAAAGAGGAGCTCTCGCGCATCGAGACGAAGAGGCAGTGCTGCCTGAAAGCAGAGCTTGCCGCACTCGCGCGCATCGAGGGCACGCTCCACATCACGGGAAAGGAACGATATCGGCTTGAGATCGCCACGGAGACCGCGCCCGTCGCGCGCAAGATCATCAAGCTCATACGTGCGCTTTACGACCTCAAGACCGAGCTCACAGTGCGCCGGAGCGTGTTGCACAAGACCAACAACTATCTCATCACAGTCGTGAACCAGCCTCCTCTTGCCCAGGCTCTGAACGAGCTTGGCATTCTTGATGACACGCTTGCTATCACCTACGCCATCACCCCTCGGCTCGTTCGGCGGGACTGCTGCGCGATAGCCTATCTGCGGGGCGCTTTTCTCGGCGGTGGGTTCGTGGCGGATCCGCACGGCGACTTCCATTTCGAGCTGACAGCAGAGACCAAGCAGCTCACCGAGGATCTGCAGACGCTCATGGCTCGCTTCGGCATCCACACCAAGGTGATGCAGCGTCGCGGCTTGTACGCCGTCTATCTCAAGGGCGCCGAGCCCATCGTGATGTTTCTTGCGCTCGTTGGTGCGCACCGTGCGCTGTTGCGTGCAGAAGACGTGCGCATTGTGAAGTCGATGCGCAACGATGTGAACCGCCTCGTGAACGCAGAGACCGCCAACCTGCAGAAGTCCGCAGAAGCAGCGTTGACTCAGATAGAAGCCATACGTGTGCTTGACGCGACCCGTGGTATCGACACTCTTCCACCCGCGCTAAGAGAGATCGCGGCGCTGCGATTGGAGCACCCAGATGTGAGTCTGCGCGAGCTCGGTGAGCTCGCGGACCCTCCGCTCTCGAAGTCTGCGGTATATCATAGGATCAGACGCATCGAAGAGCTTGCTTCGGACGCATCGTCCGGGGAACAGTAAGAGCAGGGAAGGTCACGCCCGAGCCGCGCCAGTCACGGCGAGGGCGTTCGTGTGGCGTCGGGCAACAGGCCCACGCCCTCTCGGAGGAGGGATCCACGTGGCGATCAAGGTCGGCATCAACGGGTTCGGGCGCATCGGGCGCCTTGTGCTGAGGGCATGTTTCGCCAACCCTGACATCGAGGTAGTGGCGGTGAACGACCTCACAGACGCCAAGACCCTTGCGCATCTGCTGAAGTACGATTCAGCGCAAGGCCGCTTCTGCCGAGAGGTGCTCGTGCTGGACGACGGGTTCAGCGTCGATGGCGCCAAGGTCAAGGTGCTCTCCGAGCGTGATCCTGCGGCTTTGCCCTGGCGCGATCTGGGAGTTGAAGTCGTTGTCGAGTCCACTGGGTTTTTCACCGATGCGAACAAGGCACGCGCGCATATCGACGCTGGTGCGCGAAAGGTCATCATCTCAGCACCTGCGACAAACGAAGACATCACCATCGTATTGGGCGTGAACGACAGCGATTATGATCCCGCCACCCACCATATCGTGAGCAACGCCTCGTGCACGACCAACTGCCTTGCCCCCTTCGCCAAGGTCCTGCGCGACGAGTTCGGCCTCATACGCGGCTTCATGAACACGATCCACAGCTACACAAACGATCAAGTCACGCTCGATGCGCCCCACAAAGACCTCCGTCGCGCTCGCGCCGCCGCCGTCTCCATCATCCCCACGAGCACTGGTGCGGCGAAGGCCATCGGACTTGTCATGCCAGACATGAAGGGAAAGCTTGATGGGATGTCGATGCGTGTGCCGACACCCGACGGCTCGGTGGTCGATCTTGTCGCGGAGTTGGAGCGCGATGTGACCGCCGAGGAGATCAACGCAGCGATGAAGGCTGCCGCCGAGGGTCCGATGGAGGGCGTTCTGGAGTACTGCACCGACCCCATCGTCTCGGTCGATGTCATCGGCAACCCTGCGTCGTCGGTCTTCGATTCGCTTCAGACGATGGTCATGGGTGGCACAGGCAACTTCGTGAAGTGCGTGTCGTGGTATGACAACGAGTGGGGTTACAGCAACCGTGTGGTGGACCTCATCAAGCTTGTGGTGGCGTAGACAAATCGAATCCTGGCCGCGGGGGTCTTGTGCGCTGGTTCCCGCTGCACAAGGGAGGGTGGATGTTTGACAAGAGGACGGTGAAGGACGCTGATGTCCGCGGCAAGAGAGTCCTTGTCCGCGTTGACTTCAATGTTCCGCTTCACGAAGGAGCGGTCACCGATGACACGCGGGTGCGTGCGGCTCTCCCTACGCTGCGCTACCTCGTCGATCACGGGGCGCGTGTGATCATCGTGAGCCATCTCGGCCGCCCCAACGGGGTGCGTGACGAACGGTACTCGCTGCGTCCCGTACGGCGTGTGCTGCAGCGGCTTCTCGGCCGCAACGTGGCGTTCGTTGACGACCTCGTCGGCCCCGAAGCCCACGAGGCCATCGACCGCATGGTGGATGGTGAGATACTCATGCTCGAGAATGTTCGTTTCCACCCCGGCGAGAAAGCCAATGACCCGGCCTTTGCACGTGAGCTCGCCGATCTTGCGGACATCTACGTGAACGATGCGTTTGGTGCGGCGCACCGCGCCCATGCATCCACGGTGGGTGTCGCCGAGCACCTTCCTGCATATGCTGGGTTGCTTCTTGCTCGCGAGGTCGACACGCTCTCCGGGATGCTTGCCGACCCCGCACGCCCGTTCGTGGCCATCCTCGGAGGCAGCAAGGTCTCGGACAAGTTCGGTGTCATCGACCGGCTGCTCGATACGGTGGACACGCTCATCATCGGCGGAGGCATGTGCTTCACGCTCCTTGTCGCGAAAGACATCCACGTAGGCCGCAGTATCGTGGAGCAGGAGTGGGTCGAGCCCGCCCGCAAGATGCTTGAGAAGGCCGCCTCGAACGGCGTTCAGCTCCTGCTGCCGGTCGACTTCGTCATCGCCGCCGATATCGCCGACGATGCTGAGACAAGCATCGTCGGGCGCGAGGAGATACCGGATGGGATGATGGGTCTTGACATCGGACCCACCACCGTTGAGCTCTTCAAGGAGGCCATAGCACAGGCGCGCACCATCTTCTGGAACGGCCCGATGGGCGTCTTTGAGATGCGGCCCTTCGAGGCGGGCACCCGGGAGGTTGCGACTGCTGTCGCGCGCAACACTCGAGCAGTCTCAGTCATCGGCGGCGGTGATTCGGTAGCAGCACTCAAGAAGTTCGGGCTCGAGGAGCGTGTCACCTTCGTTTCGACGGGCGGAGGAGCATCGATGAAGCTGCTAGAAGGTTCGAATCTGCCAGGGCTCCAGGTCCTGCTGGACAGATAGGAGAGTGCGCATGGCACGCCAGCCGATGGTTGCGGGAAACTGGAAGATGTATAAGACCGCTGGTGAGGGAGCGATCCTCACGCAGAACATCGATGTTCTCGTCTCCGAGTTCTGGGACGATGTCGAGATCGTGGTCTGTCCTCCGTACACTGCGCTCAAGAGCGTATCTACCGTCATCGAGCTTGACCGGCTGAAGATGGGGCTGGGCGCGCAGGACGTCCACTGGGAGGCCGAGGGAGCGTTCACGGGTGCCATCGCGCCGCGGATGCTTGTCGACCTGCGTTGCGATTACGTCATCGTCGGTCACTCTGAGCGCCGCGAGTACTTCGGCGAGACCGATGAGACCGTCAACAAGAAGGTGCATGCGGTGTTCGCCGCCGGAATGGTGCCTATCGTGTGCGTGGGCGAGTCCCTCGCCGTGCGCGAGGTCGCCGAGACCGAGCAGTTCGTGCGTGCGCAGGTGCGTGCGGCTCTCGATGGGATCTCACCCGATCAGGCCGCACGACTGGTGATCGCATACGAGCCTGTGTGGGCGATCGGTACGGGGCGCACACCTACCCCTGAGGGCGCGAACGACGTCGCGCGCTCCATTCGTGCGACAGTGGGTGCCATCTTCGGACAGCCCGCCGCCATGACGTCTCGGGTGCTGTATGGAGGCTCGGTCAAACCCGAGAACGCGGCGATGTTCTTCGCCGAGCCCGACATAGACGGCGCTTTGGTGGGGGGTGCGGCTCTGGAAGCCGGCTCGTTCGCGGGGATATGCGAGGCCGCCAGGTGACGCATGCGGGACTGCCGCTATGCCTCATCATCATGGACGGCTACGGTCTCGCTGAACCCACCGAGGCCAACGCCATCGCGGCTGCACACACGCCAGCGCTTGACGAGCTGTTCGCGACGTGCCCGCATACGACACTCAAGCCTTCGGGTGAGGCGGTGGGGCTTCCGGAGGGCCAGATGGGCAACTCGGAGGTCGGCCATCTCAACATCGGCGCTGGCCGAGTCGTATACCAGGAGTTGACCCGCATCTCCAAGGCTATTGCTGACGGGTCGTTCTTCGAAAACGCGGTGCTGCTCAAGGCCATCGATAGCGCGGTGACGGCGGGACGTGCGGTGCATCTCATGGGCTTGCTCTCCGACGGCGGCGTTCACAGCCATCAAGAACATCTGCATGCGCTTGTGCAGCTTGCGAAGATGCGCGGCGCCGAGCAGGTCTTCGTGCACTGCTTCCTCGATGGCCGAGACGTGCCGCCCGAATCCGGCCGTGGATTCGTGGAGGCGCTTGAGCGCTATCTCGCCGCCGAGCACGCCGGTCGCATTGCGAGCGTGATGGGGCGGTACTACGCGATGGACCGGGATAACCGGTGGGAGAGGGTAGAACTCGCATGGCGTGCGCTGGTGGATGGCGAGGGCGTTCTTGCCACGAGTGCGTCGGAGGCGGTTGCGCGATCGTACGCCGAGGGCGTGACCGATGAGTTCGTGAAACCGACCGTGATCTGCGATCCAGTCAACGCAACTCCTCTCGGCGTGGTGCGCGACGGCGACTGCGTGGTGTTCTTCAACTTCCGTCCAGATCGTGCGCGTGAGCTCACTCGTGCTTTCACTGACCCTGCTTTCGGTGGCTTCGAGCGTCGCTCGTGGCCAGCTGTGCACTTCGTGTGCCTCACTGAATACGACCCCGCCATCCCTGCGCCTGTCGCGTTTCCGAAAGACCTTCTGTGCTGTGTGTTGGCTGATGTGTTGGCAGAACACGGTTTGCGTCAGCTGCATATCGCCGAGACCGAGAAGTATGCCCACGTGACGTTCTTCTTGAACGGCGGTGCCGAGGCTCCGAAAGCGGGCGAAGAGCGGATTCTCGTGCCGAGCCCCCCGGTGGCTACATACGACCTCAAGCCTGAGATGAGCGCACCGGAGGTCACGACAGCGCTGGTGGACGCCATCGAGCAAGAGCGGGCGGACGTCTACATCGTGAACTACGCGAACTGCGACATGGTGGGACATACCGGCGTGTTCGCGGCAGCGGTCGCCGCAGTAGAGGCCGTTGACGCTGGGGTGGCGTGCGTAGTCTCTGCCATCGAGAAGCGCGGAGGTTCAGTCATCGTCACAGCAGACCACGGGAACGCCGAGCTCATGACTGACCCCGAAAGCGGTGGAGCGTTCACCGCGCATACGCTCTCGGATGTTCCGCTCATCGTGTGCGACCGGCGTGTGGGTGCGCTTCAAGACGGGGGGATTCTTGCAGATGTCGCACCTACGATCCTGGCGTTGCTCGGCATCGAGCCGCCTGAGGAGTGGACGGGGAGAAGCCTGCTGGTATACTGAGTGGTCGCGCAGCGTGCGTGGCTGCTTGTCGATGTGAGGAGAACCGCCCGTGAAAGTGCTCGTGACCTTGCTGTTCATCATCCACGTGCTCGCCAGCGTCGGGCTTGTGGTGCTCATCTTGCTGCATTCAGGTAAGGGGACGGGAGTGTCCTCGATGTTTTCCGGTGTCATGTCTCCGACATCGACCGGAACGGGTATCATCGAGAAGAACCTGGACCGGTTCACCATCGTTGCTGCCATCACATTCGCGATCACGACTCTCCTGCTTATGGTTACCTATTCGCCTGCTGGGTAGGCACAGGGATTCATACATCACGATGCATGAAGAACGGGCCTTACTCACAGGCCCGTTCTTCTATAGGTGACCGTATGATTCGATGCTCCCGCGAGGCCCTGTCGCACTTGCCTTCACGCGGTAACAGGAGGAGAATCATAGTGTTGCCGAATAGCTTCGGCAGAACAGCTGCGCGCATCGGAGTCACGGAGGGGTTGTTCGTGTGCGCCCGAACAACAGCAGCTGTTCGGACCGTTTGTCGTTGGAAGGAGGCACTACGTTGTCAGAGAGATGGCGTAAGTCCATCGCGCTGCTCCTCGTGCTCGGGCTCACGCTCTCAGTGCTTGGTATGGCTGGGTGCGGAGGCGGGGGGAAGCCGGAAGAGGAGCCCGAGACACCGGGGACCGAGGGTCCTGTCGCAGGGGGCACATTCAACTTCTACATCAATGAGCCCGCATTCATCGATCCTGTGAACCTGCAGGAGTCCGAGGGCACGCAGGTCGGCCAGGCTCTCTTCGATAGCCTTGTCACCTTCGATCCCATCACCATGGAGGCCCAGCCGGCTGCGGCCGAGACTTGGGAATCAAACGATGACGCTACCGTGTGGACATTCAACCTCGTGAAGGACGCGAAGTTCCACGACGGCACCCCCGTCACCGCAAAGGACTTCAAGTACGCGTGGGAACGCATCAGCAATCCTGAGAACGGTTCTGAGATCTCCTACCACCTCTCAGCTGTCAAGGGCTATGACGAGATGCAGGAGGGCAAGGCGACCGCTCTCGAAGGCGTGAAGGTCATCGACGACTATACGCTTGAGGTCACGCTCACGTATGGCTTCGCCGACTTCGAGTACGTGGTCGGTCACCCGGCGCTGGCTCCCGTGCCTGCTGCCGCGGTCGAGGCTGGCAAGTTCGGTGACATGCCCATCGGCAACGGTCCTTTCAAGATGTCTGAGCCTTGGGCGCATGACCAGTACGTCAAGGTTGAGAAGTTCGATGACTACTACGGTGATGCTCCCAACATCGACAACATCGAGTTCAAGATCTTTGCCGATGAGGACACCGCCTTCCTCGAGTTCCAGGCTGGCAACATCGACTTCACGAGCATTCCGTCCGGTCAGATCCAGACCACCGTGGATGAGTTTGGTGAGAGCCCTGACGGCTACACGCTCAACCCAGGTGAGCAGGTCTCACTGGGCACTGAGCTTGCGACGTACTTCCTGCTCATGAACAACAACGACGCCGCCTTGAAGGACCCGAAGGTGCGCGCGGCGCTCTCGCTTGCGATTGACCGCCAGGCGATCTGCACCACGGTCTTCGAGGACACCCGCGAGCCTGCCACTGGCATCGTGCCCGATGGCATCTTCGGGTTCCAGAAGGATGGCTTCAAGTACTCCCGTTACGATGTCGAGGAAGCCAAGAAGATGCTTGCGGATGCTGGCTATCCTGAGGGCAAGGGCTTCCCCACGATCACGCTTTCCTTCAACAGCGGTGCGGGTCACGAGGACATCATGCAGCTCGTCCAGGCTGACCTCGACGCCATCGGCGTCAAGACTGAGCTGGGCGGCATCGAGTGGGCCCAGTACCTCGACAAGCTTGACGCGAAGGACTATCAGATCGGCCGTCTTGGCTGGATCGCTGACTATCCGATCATGGACAACTTCCTCTACCCGCTGTTCAAGACGGGTTCGGGAGACAACTACAGCGGTTACAGCAACAAGGATGTCGACGCCAAGCTGGAGCAGGCTCGCACGACCACCGATGATGACGCACGCATCGAGCTGTATCGCGAGATCGAGAACACGATCGGCGAGGATGCACCGCTCATGCCGTTGATGTTCTATCGCCACCGCCACGTGGCATCAGATCGCGTCATGGACGGCGTCTACAGCGCCAACGGCCTGTTCGATTTCCAGAATGTCTGGCTGAAGCAGTAGCGGTAGTACCTACTGACTGAAGTTCTTGCGAGATGAGTGCCGGGACGCCCGCCCGGGCGTCCCGGCACTACTCACCTTCAGCGCCGACCGTCGACCTCACAGCTGGGAAGTACCCTCATGTTCAAGTACATGATTCGCCGGGTCTTACAGATGATTCCTGTGTTCATCGGAGTGACCCTCATCCTGTTCATTCTGCGTGCCCCGGGTGTGCTTCCCGGTGATCCGGTGCGCATGATCACCGGCGAGCGTGCGATTTCTGATGCACTACGCCAGCAGATCATCCAAAAACACGGACTTGATCAGCCGCTGCTCGTGCAGTACCAGATGTACCTTACGAAGCTGCTCCATGGCGACCTCGGTGAGTCGTACCAGAGAAATCGCCCCGTGCTCGATATCTTCGTCGAGAAGTTCCCCAATACCATCAAGCTCGCCGTCGTGGCCATCCTTATCGAGGCCATCGTCGGGGTGGGTGCAGGTATCATCTCGGCGGTCAAACAGTATTCGTTCAGCGATGTGTTCGTCACACTCACTACGTCGATTCTCGTGTCGGTGCCGGTATTCTGGCTCGGCATGTTGTTCCAGATATTCTTTGGCATCAAGATGAAGGAGTGGACCGGGGGCGCGTTCTACCTACCGATGTCTCAGATGTCATCGGCAGACTTCCCTGACTGGGTCCACATGATCCTGCCGGCGATAACACTGGCGTCTGTCTCGACCGCTTATGTCGCGCGCATCATGCGTAGTCAGATGCTTGAGACGGGGACCCAGGACTACATACGTACCGCCGAGGCCAAGGGCCTCACGCGCCGAGCGGTCATCTTCAGGCACCAGATGAAGAACGCGCTCATTCCCGTCGTGACATTCATCGGAATCGATCTTGGCGTCATGATGGGAGGAGCCATCCTCACCGAGACGGTCTTCAGTTGGCCGGGTGTAGGACGAGAGATCTTCCTTGCGGTCGGTCAGCGCGACTGGCCCATCGTGATGGGCGGAGTCATCGTCATTGTGTTCCTCGTGATGATCATCAACCTCCTCGTCGATCTGAGTTACGCGTGGCTCGACCCCAGGATCAGGTACGGGGGTGCTACTGAATGAGCGCGAACCCCACTGACCCGCGCGACCCTCACGGCCGCCCGGTCGATGGACCGCAGGACGTCGCCGGCCATGAGGTGATGACGGAAGCCACCACCCTGCCGACCCTTCCGGGAGATCTCCACGCGTACGACTCGGCCAACGCCCCCAGCCGCACTCTGTGGGGAGACGCGTGGCGTCGGCTACGTCGCAACAAGCTCGCCATGGCCGGGCTGGTGTGGATTCTGCTCGTCATCACGATGACGCTCACGGCTGACCTCTGGGTGCCGCCGTTCTTCGCCAACCCCATCGAAGTCAACACGAGCCCTGGGGCGAGTCTGCAGCCTCCCTCGCTTGAGCACCCCTTCGGGACAGACAAACTCGGTCGCGACGTCTTCTCTCGCGTCGTCTATGGCGCACGCATCTCGCTTGCAGTGGGCGTGCTCGCCGTGTCGATCTCATTGGTGATAGGACTGCTCCTGGGCGCGATCTCTGGATACCAGGGCGGTTTTGTGGATACGCTGGTGATGCGTACTGCCGATGTCTTCTTCGCGTTCCCGTACATCTTGTTCGCGATCGCACTCATAGCGGTCCTCGGGCCAAGCTATCGCAATGTGTTCATCGCCATCGGTATCCTCGGCTGGCCGAGCATCGCGCGCGTGTTTCGCAGCTCCATCCTTTCTGTCAAAGAGAACGAGTACATCGATGCTGCGCGCGCCATGGGGGCATCTGACTTCCGCATCATGTTCCGCCACGTGATGCCAAACGCCATCGCGCCTATCATCGTGTACGGGACGATGAGCATCGGCGGGGCCATCATCACTGAAGCAGCGCTGTCGTTTCTCGGCATGGGCGTGCAGCCACCCACCCCGTCGTGGGGCCTCATGCTCTCAGATGCCAAGTCGCTCATGATCGTCGCCCCGTGGCTTACGATCTGGCCCGGCTTCGCCATCCTCACCACCGTGCTCGCGTTCGTGTTGTTGGGTGACGGTTTCCGCGACGCCCTCGATGTGAAGATGAAGGACTGATCCATGTCGCCACTTCTCGAGGTCAAAGACCTCGCCACCTATTTCACCACCCGCGATGGCACTGTGAAGGCCGTTGACGGCGTCTCTTTCTCCCTGGACGCGGGGCAGACTCTCGGCGTCGTGGGCGAGTCAGGTTCAGGAAAGTCCGTCACGGCACTGTCGATCATGCGCCTGCTGCAAGAGCCGCAGGGGCAGATCGTGCGTGGAGGGGTCCTCTTCAAAGGCGAGGACATCGTGAAGATGCCCGATGCCAAGGTCAGGCAGTTGCGGGGCAACCGCATCGCGATGATCTTCCAAGACCCCATGACCTCACTCAACCCTGTCTATCGTGTTGGCCGCCAGGTCGGCGAGTCTCTCATCTTGCATAAGGGGATGAGGAAGTCTGAGGCATTCGAGCGCACCGTCGAGTTGCTCGACATGGTTGGGATTCCTCACCCTCGCGAGCGCGCGAAAGACTACCCGCACCAGTTCTCTGGAGGCATGCGTCAGCGGGCGATGATTGCGATGGCGCTTGCGTGCGATCCCGACATCCTCATCGCCGATGAGCCCACCACCGCACTTGATGTCACGATTCAGGCGCAGATCCTCGAACTCATGATGGAGCTTCAGGAGCGTACGGGCACCGCTATCATCGTCATCACACACGACCTGGGCGTGGTGGCCGACATGGCTGATGACGTCATGGTCATGTATGCGGGCAAGCAGGTGGAGTACGGATCAGCCGATGATGTCTTCTACCGGCCGCGTCATCCGTACACCTGGGGTTTGCTTGCGAGCATCCCGAGACACGACGTCGAGGAGAAAGGTGCGCTCAACCCCATCAAGGGCCAGCCGCCGAGTCTTATCAACGTCCCACCGGGCTGCGCTTTCCACCCGCGCTGCCGCTACGCCAGAGAGATCTGTTGCCAGCGGGTGCCTGCGCTGGAAAGTGTTGCAGACGGCCACCTGTCGGCGTGTCTCTTCGCAAACGAGCCCGGCTTCGGTCCTGACAAGAGTGACGCGGCGGGGGAGGTGGCGTGAGGTGAGCGAGCTGCTGCGAGTCGAGAACCTCCGCAAATACTTCCCGGTCGAACAAGGCCTGCTCTCCAGCCGGCTCGGCCACAAGGTGCACGCAGTCGACGATATCTCCTTCACTGTCAACTCCGGGGAGACGCTGGGGTTGGTTGGTGAGTCGGGTTGCGGGAAGTCCACAACTGGCCGCTGTGTCATGCGGTTGCTCGAGGCCTCGGCAGGCACCATCACTTTCGATGGTCAAGACGTTGGAGCGATGAAGCGTTCCGCATTGAAGGCCTTCCGGCGTGACGTTCAGATCATCTTCCAGGATCCCTACGCGTCACTGAATCCCCGCATGACCATCGGCGAGATCGTGTGGGAACCCCTGATCGTGCACGGAATCGGCGACAGGGACGGACGACGGGCCAGGGTGAAAGAGCTTCTCGAGGTGGTTGGGCTCAACCCTGAGCACATCAACCGCTATCCGCACGAGTTCTCAGGCGGCCAGCGTCAGCGCATCGGTATCGCGCGCGCCCTGGCTTTGCAGCCCAAGATGATTGTGTGTGACGAGCCCGTCTCGGCGCTTGACGTCTCCATCCAGGCCCAGGTCGTGAACCTGCTTGATGAGCTCCAGAACCAGTTTGGGCTCACGTATCTGTTCATAGCCCACGACCTGTCGGTGGTCCGACATATCTCTGACCGTGTCGCCGTCATGTATCTCGGCAAGATCGTCGAGATCGGCGATTGGAGGGGCCTGTACGACAGGCCGCATCACCCCTATACGCAATCACTGCTCTCCGCTGTGCCTGTACCGGATCCGGACAAGCAGCGTACGAGGGAACGCATCATCTTGGAGGGTGATGTGCCAAGCCCCATCGATCCGCCGAGCGGATGCCGTTTCCATACACGCTGCCCGATCGCCCAGTTTCCGATATGTGCCGAGAAGGAGCCACCGCTTATCGACGTCGCCGAGGGACACCAGGCAGCATGCCACTTCGCGAAGCCGTTCCCCATTGATGTGGGGGTTGCCTCAGCGGATGTGCGGGCTGTGGGTCCGCAGGCCGCCGAGGAGCCCACTGCCTCATAGCGAGAGCGATCTCTTTGCTGCGCATTCGCGTGAATCTCATGTGGCATGACCGAAACGAGTGCGATATACTTGCCTCCGTCGCGCCTGGAGGCAGGGCAATGTCCGAGTGGCGGAATGGCAGACGCGCTAGGTTGAGGGCCTAGTGTCCCTAGGGACGTGCGAGTTCAACTCTCGCCTCGGACACCATGAATATGCAGGGCTCTTTCCCTAAGGGGAGGGAGCCTTTTCTCATCATTGCAGTCTGGAAGGGATGCCTCGGGATTTCGCTGACCTCCACAGAATGCTCATCGTGCGGCACCCTCCATCCCTGCACCTTCCCGTATATTGCGAGACAGTCCAGGCTTAGGAGAGGTCCGAGAGGATCAGTAAGTTCACACTGTCCATCATCACCATGTTTCTGGTTGTCGGTCTTGTCACTCTGCTTTCCGTGGTGAACGACAAACCAGCAACTCCCCACTACGCGCCTGATGCCTTGTCGTCACAGGAAGGTCCCTCTGCAGGTCCTTCTGTCGAGACCACCGCGTCCGATCAGACTGAGCCGGCCGTCAGAGAAGAGGCTGCGGAGGGGGAGACCTCGCTTGATGACAGCGTGCGGTCGCGACAAGAGCGGGCGGCAAGTGGCAGTTCGGGCTCGACCAATCAGAATACCGACGCCGCGCAGGGAGATGGCGGCTCCCAGCCCAAGCCGGCAAAATCAGTACCGCCCATCACGCTTAGCATCCAACAGCGCCAGGACTTCTACTGGCGGATCGTCGAGGCTCAGGATCGCGCGGTTGCAGATGCCGAAGCCAAGTACCCGATGGGCTCAGAGCCTCCGAAGGTCACCGAATACGTGGCTCTCTGGCTTCAGCTTACCGAGAAGTACGAAGGTCTTGTCCGCAAACAGTTCGGGGTCACGCCCGAACAAGCCGACGTCATCATCGGTGAGGGTATCGCGGACAACTGGCCTATGCCTCCGCTTCCGTCCTAGCACGAATCATTCTCCTTCCCTCGGCCAGAACGCGGTCGGCGACTCTCCGCCCAAGCAGGTGCGCGACCGCGAGGGTGGCTCAGTACTCCTGGTGCCGCTTGCGCCAGCGCCTGAATACCATGGAGAGGAAGAACCAGACGCCCACGCCTGCCGCGCATACGAGCGCAAAGGCGGCGATGGCCTCCAACCACCACGGCAGGGTAGTGGGTGCGAGGAGCCACGAGAATCCCAGAACGAACGAGGACACGACGAGAGCGAATGCCAAGCGGTCCACCGCTTGCTCGACGCGTGACATGAGCGGATCGAATCCACCCGGGCGCACCGTCATCCGCAGGTCCCCATCGGCGACACGCTTAAGCGCGCGGTTGATGTTGTCCGGCAACCCCTGCAGCGCTTTCATCGTGCGCCTTAGAGAGGACGCGAAGCCCTTGGCCATCGTGGCGGGATGCGTTTGCTCCTCGATGATGCGCTTTGCGAAGGGAGTGACTGAGTCTACGAAGTGAAACTCGGGATCGATGTTCGTGCCAAGTGATTGGATGGTGGCGAGCGTGGTGAGCAGAAGGGCGAACTCCGGATCGAGCGTCAGCCCTCGGCGTCCTATGAGCGACATGATCTCAAACAACGTCTCGCGCGTATCGACCTCGCTGAGTTTGAGGTTGTAGTACTTGCGGATGAGGTTGGTGACGTCGCGTTTGAGCCCTACGGCATCGGTATCCGCGGTGCTGCGGCTCACCTCGAGCAAGATGTCGCCTGCGAGTTCCCCGTCTTGCCCGATGATTGCCACCAGCAGGTCCGCGACATGCGCGCGAGCTGAGTCAGTGAGAACGCCCGCGCGGCCAAAGTCGGTGAATGCCACTCTGCCGTCTTCCATGGCAAAGAGATTTCCCGGATGCGGGTCGGCGTGGTAGAAGCCGTGGATGAAGATCTGCTCGTAGTAGCATGAGATGCCGCGCCTGGCGATCTCATGACGGTCTACCCCGTGCGCGTCGAGTTCCATGAGCCGGTTGAAAGGGATGCCCTCAATCCTCTCAAGCGTGAGTACGGTCGCCGATGTGAGGTCCCAGAACACCTTAGGGAAGTGCACGCTGGGATCGTCGGCAAACGCAGTGCGGAGACGATCCGCGTTCTCCGCTTCATTGACGTAGTCGCATTCCTCGTGCAGTACGCGCGCGAATTCGTCGACAAGCGCTACGACATCGAACTTCGTGCCGATGTCTGTGCGACCTTGGATTCGGCGAGATTGCGTGCGCAAGATGTCGAGGTCTGCTTCGATGATCTCTCGGATGCCGGGCCGCTGAACCTTGACGGCGACACGTGTATTGTCGTGCAAGACCGCCATGTGGACCTGGCCGATGCTTGCTGCGGCGGCAGGAACCTCATCAAACTCGGCAAACAGGGTCTCGAGCGGCTCGCCGAAAGCAAGATCGG
>JAVEVF010000034.1:0-18064 GCA_034005175.1 Coriobacteriia bacterium
AAAACGCATCGATCTCTTCGTCGGTGTGCGCCAGCGAGACAAATGTCGCCTCGAACTGGCTAGGAGCAAGCCAGAAGCCGTGGTCAAGCATGCCGCGGAAGTACGCGGCGTACATGTTGGTGTCACTCGTAGATGCGGTCGCCCAGTTTGAGACCTCAAGATGGGTGAAGAACATGCACGCCATCGAACCCACACGGTTGCACTGCACGTGCACGGCCGCGCTGCCCGCCGCACGGCAAAGCCCGCCTGCGAGCTTCGCGCCCTTGCGCTCGAGCTCCTCGTAGACGTCGGGCTGCTTGAGCGCTTCGATGGTCGCAAGCCCTGCCACCATAGCGACCGGATTGCCTGAGAGTGTGCCAGCCTGGTACACGGGGCCCACGGGCGCCAGATGCTCCATGATCTCGCGCTTACCTCCGAAAGCACCCACCGGAAACCCTCCACCGATGATCTTGCCTAGCGTGGTGAGATCGGGTGTCACGCCATACAGCTCCTGCGCGCCGCCAAGGGCCACACGAAATCCCGTGATGACCTCGTCGAAGATAAGCACCACTCCGTATCGGTCGCACAGGTCGCGCAATCCCTGCAAGAAGCCGGCGCGTGGTGGCACGACGCCCATGTTGCCCGCGATAGGCTCGACGATGATGGCGGCGATCTGCTCGCCTTCGGCTTCGAGTGTCTGCCCGACGGCTGCAAGGTCATTGTAGGGAAGCACGATAGTGTCGGCGACGGTTCCGCCCGTCACGCCGGGCGTCGAGGGGATGCCGAGTGTGAGCAGCCCGCTACCGGCCGCAACAAGAAGCGCGTCGGAGTGGCCATGGTAGTTGCCATCGAACTTGATGAACTTGTCTCGGCCGGTGTATCCGCGAGCGAGCCGAATCGCGCTCATGGTGGCTTCTGTGCCCGACGACACCATACGCACCTCTTCGATGCTGGGCACAGCATCGGCGACGGCCTCGGCAAGTGCCACCTCGGCACACGTCGGTGCACCGTATGACGTACCACGTTCCAGCTGATCTCGCACGGCATCCAACACGGCCTCAGGTGCATGGCCGAGAATCATAGGCCCCCAGGAGGCGACGAAATCGATGTACTCGCGCCCGTCAACATCCCAGATGTGCGAGCCTTTCGCACGATCAACGAAGCGCGGCTCGATGCCCACGCTCTTGTACGCACGCACCGGTGAGTTCACTCCGCCGGGGATGAACTTGCATGCGGCAGAAAAGCAATCTGAGGAGTTCGTGCTCATAGGTCCGTATGCTCCTTGTGATAGCGCAATGGGAATCACCGTATTCTACACGTTCGGGCTGGCGCCACGTTGCGCGCGCCGCGTGCCGGCACCGCGAGAACAACGCCATATGTCACTTCGGTGACAACGGTGCTGCACATGCGTCTCGTAGAGTAGAATCATCGGGTATGCCCAGGGCGTGCCGACGGCTGTCCCGATGACCGGAAAGGCTGGTGTCCCACCGGATGAGCACACCTTTGCGCGTGGGTTTCGTAGGTTTTGGCTATTGGGGGCCCAACATCTTGCGCAACCTCGACCGTCTCCCCAATGCCCAGGTGGTGGTCGCCTGCGACCTCAACCCCGCAAACCTCACGAAGCTCTCTTCGGCGTACCCTCATATCACGACAACCGACGACTTCGACGCGATGCTCGCCGACTACGCGCTTGATGCCGTCGTCGTGGCGAGCTCGGCCCCGTCCCACGCGGCGCTAGCAAGCAAGGTGCTTGAGGCCGGCAAACACTGCTTTGTGGAAAAGCCGCTCACGCTCGCCTCGGCCGATGCCAGACATCTCGTCGATCTTGCCGAGAACAACGACCTCGTGCTCATGGTCGGGCACCTCATGGTCTATCACGGAGCCATCGAGTGGATTCGCGACTATATCGACTCTGGCGAGCTCGGCGATGTGCGCTATCTGTACTTCCAGCGGCTCAACCTCGGCAAGGTGCGGGCCGATGAGAACTCGTTCTGGTCGCTCGCCCCTCACGACGTCTCGGTCGCGCTGTATCTACTGGGCGAAGCACCAGACTCTGTCTCAGCAACCGGAGCTGACTACCTGCGCGACGGCGTGCATGACGTCGTCTTCGCGAACCTGCACTTCCCCAGCGGGCGGATGGCAAACATCCACGTGAGCTGGCTCGACCCGCACAAGGTGCGACGGATGACCATCGTAGGCAGCAAGAAGATGCTTGTCTTCGACGACATGGAGGCCACCGATAAGATCTGGATCTACGACAAGGGCGTGGAGCCTACCGATGCGATGGCGTACGGCGAGGATCTCACGTTGCGTTTCGGTGACATCCGAGTGCCGTACGTGCAGCTCTCCGAGCCGCTAGCTGCCGAGATGAGTCACTTCGTGCAGTGCTGCCAGGACCACACGACACCTCGCAGCAGCGGCATGGACGGGCTGCGCACAGTTCAGGTGCTTGAAGCCACCGACACGTCGCTTGCCAACGGCGGTGCTCCCGTGGCCATCGAGGTGAATGGCCGATGAGCACGCGCGCCACCGGCACCCCTGGCACGGAGCGCGCCGATGTCCATGTGGCTGCCTCGGCTCATATCGGCGATGGCGTGAGCATCGGACAGTTCGTGGTCATCGATGCTGACGCCTCTATCGGGGACGGGTGCGTGATCGGCAACCACGTCACTATCGGTGAAGGCGCCAAGATCGGTGCGGGATGTCGCATCGCGGACTTCGCATTCGTGGGCAAGCGGCCGATGCTTGCGAAGTCCTCGACCGCGGCGGATGGCGTGCTTGCGGGTGTCGTGCTCGGCGAGGGATGTGCGGTGGGAAGCCACACCGTGCTCATGGCGGGAAGCACCTTCGGCAAAGACTGCGTCATCGGCGACAACGCTGGCGTGCGCGAGCGCTGCACGGTCGGAGACTCGGTTGTCATCGGGCGCAGCACCACAGTCGAGAACGACACCACCATCGGTGACCGCACGCGCATCCAGACGGGAGCATACGTCACCGCATACGTGACCATCGATGAAGACGTCTTCATCGCGCCCATGGTCGTCACGACAAACGACAACTTCATGGGTCGCACCGAGAAGCGTCTTGAGCTCATGAAAGGCGCCACGATCCGGCGAGGCGCTCGTATCGGAGGGGGCGCCCACCTGCTGCCGGATGTGGAGATAGGTGAAGAAGCGTTCATCGCCACCGGGGCGGTAGTCACGCGCGACGTGCCGCCCCGAGCCGTCGTGATGGGCGTACCCGCCAAGTATGTGAAGGACGTCGCAGCGAACGAGCTGCTTGAGAACCAGTGAAAGCCGGCCGTCTGGCCGCTTATGGAAGGAGACCACGTGTCCATCCCCCTGCTCGACCTACAAGCGCAGTACCTCGAGCTGAAAGGCGAGCTTGACTCGGCAATCGGCGAAGTCATGTCGACCGCAGGCTTCATCGGCGGTCCCCGGGTTCGCGACCTCGAAACCGCCATCGCCGCATACTGTGGGACCAAACACGCCGTGGCATGCGGCAACGGCACTGACGCGCTCTTCCTCATAATGCACGCACTTGGCATCGGGAAAGGCGACGAGGTCATCACCACGCCGTTCACGTTCATCGCCACCGCCGAGGCAATCGCACATGTCGGTGCGACGCCGGTGTTTGTGGACATCGAGCCGGGGACGTACAACATCGATGTGTCCCAGATCGAGGCCGCTATCACCGAGCGCACCAAAGCCGTCATGCCGGTGCATATCTTCGGACAGTGTGCAGACATGGACGCCATCAATGAGATCGCTAGGCGTCACGGGCTTCGCGTGGTCGAAGACGCCTGCCAAGCGATCGGAGCCACCTATAAGGGCAAGCACGCAGGTGCGCTTGCTGATGCGGCAGCGTTCTCCTTCTTCCCAAGCAAGAACCTCGGCTGCGCTGGTGACGGCGGGATGCTCACCACCGATGACGACGAGATCGCCGCATCCTGCCGAAAGCTCGCCAACCACGGCACCACGGTGAAGTACCACCACGACGCTATCGGTGTAAACTCGCGCCTTGACGCGCTGCAAGCCGCCATCCTTCTCGTGAAGCTCCCACACCTCGACCGCTGGAACGCCGAGCGCCGAGCAGCCGCGACCCTCTATGACGAGCTGCTCGCTGACACCTCGCTTGGCCTCACCTCCGTGCGTGAGTACGGCGACGGGGTGGTGCATCTCTATATCGCGGCCTCCCCCGAACGTGATCGCCTCATGGGAGCGCTGAAGAAGGCTGGCATCGGCACGGCCGCCTACTACCCCATCCCGCTACACCGCCAAGAGGCGTTCGCTCACCTCGGATACGCTGAAGGCTCGCTACCTGTTGCCGAGGCGGCCTGCCCGCAGACGTTCGCTCTGCCGGCCTTCCCAGGCATAACGCGTAAGCAGCAGGAGACGGTCGTGGCTGCGCTGCTCGAGGCGGGGGCCTAGAAAGATGCGAATCATGTCAGTGGTGGGCGCTCGCCCACAGTTCGTGAAGGCAGCTCCGGTCTGCCAGGCATTGCGCGAGCGCCACGAGGAGCTGCTCGTGCACTCGGGGCAACACTACGACTACGCGATGTCCGACGTGTTCTTCGAGCAGCTCGGGGTGCCTGCCCCCGACTTCACACTGGGTGTGGGTTCTGGCCCGCACGGCAGGATGACCGGAGCCATGCTGGGCATGCTTGAGCAGCTCTTCATGGAAGAGGCGCCCGATGCCGTTCTGGTGTATGGCGACACAAACACCACGCTTGCTGGCGGGCTAGCCGCCGCCAAGCTCAATATCCCCGTGGTGCACGTGGAGGCAGGTTTGCGCTCCTTCAACCGCACGATGCCCGAGGAGATCAACCGTGTGCTCGTCGACCACCTCTCCGAGCTCCTCCTGTGCCCGACCCATGTGGCCGCTGACAACCTCGCGGCGGAAGGTATCAGGGATGGCGTGCACATCGTCGGCGACGTCATGATCGATACCGCTCGCTTCTTTGCCGAGCGCGCAGATACCGCCGCCACCCTCGCCACCTACGGGGTCGCGCCTCGCGAGTACTACCTCGCCACAGTACACCGGGCATCGAACACCGATGATCGCGAGGCCCTTGGTTCGCTCATCGAGGGCCTCGGTGGCGTGGGTGCACCGGTGCTTTGGGCCGTACATCCTCGAACACGGGCTCGTCTGGCCGAGTTCGGGCTTGAAGAAGCCGTCTCTCGATTGACCAACATACGCGTGCTTGACCCCATCCCCTATATAGAGACCGTCGCGCTTCTGCGCTCGGCACGTGCGCTGCTCACCGACTCGGGCGGGATGCAGAAAGAAGCTTACTTCTTTGGCGTGCCGTGCATCACGCTGCGTGATGAGACCGAGTGGGTGGAGACCGTGGAGCTTGGCTGGAACACGCTCGTGGGCACCGACCCACGCGCAATCGCCGAGGCAGCGGCTCATCCCGCACATCCCGCCGAGCGCCCCGCCGTATACGGGGACGGCCATGCGGCCGCAACCATCGCGCGCGTTGTCGAGGAGCACTTCTCGGCCTGAGAAAGCACGGGAAGAACACCCGCTGGGCAGCACGGCGGGGCAAGCGTCGGCCTGCAGCTACTCGGCGAAGTACCTCATCGAGGTCTTCTTGAACTCCCGCACCGAATACAGCAGCCTCGGCTCAGCCAATCCTGTCGCCTCGCGGATACGGCGTGCAACGTCCTCGCATTCGTCGCGAGTATGGCCGTGGATCATGGTGTACATATTCGCGGGCCAGGTGGGCGCAGGCGGCCTTTGATAGCAGTGGCTCACCTCTTTGAAGGAAGCCATGATGCGGCCGGCCTCCTCCACTTGATCCTCGGGAACACTCCACACGCCCATGGCATTGGCAGCGTACCCTGTCTTGTGATGCTTGATGGCGGCGCCAAAGCGGCGAATCACCCCGCTATCTCGCCAGGTTGTTGTGCGCTCTATCACCCACTCCTCGGTGATCTCCAGACCACGTCGGCGCAGAGATTCGGCAAGATCGGCGAAGGGCGCAAGG
This sequence comes from Coriobacteriia bacterium, assembly GCA_034005175.1. GTDB lineage: Bacteria > Actinomycetota > Coriobacteriia > Anaerosomatales > SLCP01 > JAVEVF01. The sequence continues at coordinate 5,972 of JAVEVF010000034.1, forward strand.
GATTCGGGCAGATCGTCTTGGAGCAGGCGGGCAAGCGCCTTCTCCTCCTCTGTGAAGATCACGGGCTTGATCTCGGCGGGTTTCACGACAGGCGGTGGTTCGGCCCGATCCTGCCGCTTGCCGGTGAGATCGAAGTCCACGCGAATCTTGAACAGACGAATAGCGGGAAGATCGAGGATGTCGTGGATGTTCGTGGTGGCAGCTATCTCCGAGAGGATCTCCTCGATGCGCTCCTGGCCCTCGGCGATGAGCGTGAACCAGATGTTGTAGCGATCCTCACGCAAGTAGTTGTGAGTGACGTTGGGGTAGCAGCCAATGAGCGCTGCCACCTCCTCCACGCGCTCGGGAGGAGTCGCTATCGCGCAGAGTGTGGAGCGGTAGCCAAGACGCGCCGAATCGAAGATCGCACCGATACGACGGATGACACCGCCTCGCTTGAGCCCGAGCACGGAGTCGTGCACCTCAGCCTCGGTGACGCCCAACCGCTCGGCCAACACCGCATATGGGGTGGATGCCACCGGGAAGTTCGCTTGAATCTCAGTGAGTGTCTGCCTGTCGAGTTCTGTCAGCTCCGCCACGCTCACTCCTCACCCACGCCGGTCCAGCCCGGCGGCTCGTAGATGCAGTACGGTTCCGATTCCAGGTAGTCGCCTGTGATCTCCAGTGCGCGAGCACGACACCCTCCGCAGACAGCCTTGTACTCACACGCACCGCACTTGCCTTTGAGCAGCGAGTAATCGCGCAAGTCATTGAAGACCTTCGATTCGGTCCATATCTGCGAAAACGGCTTCTCTTTCACACTGCCAAGCTGCATGTTGAAGTAGCCGCAAGGCTGCAAGTCCCCCACGTGGCTTATGAAGCAGAAGGTGATGCCGCCGAGACAGCCACGCGTCATGGCGTCAAGACCATACTCCTCACGCGTGACCTTCTTGCCCTCGGCCTTGGCTTTCTGGCGGATGATGCGATAGTAGTGCGGTGCATCCGTGGGCTTGAAGTGCAGCGGCGAGGTCTTCTGCCGCTCATACGCCCACTCCAACACGCGCTCGTACTCCTCCGGTGGAAGCTCCTTGTCGAGCAGCTCTTCGCCTCTCCCGGTGGGAACCAGCATGAAGATGTGAAACGCATCCACGCCGAGTGACTCGGCAAGGTCGTGGATCTCCTCGATGAGGTGCGCATTGAGCGTGGTGACGGTGGTGTTGATCTGAACGCCCACACCATGGCGCTTGGCTATCCTGATGCCCTCGATGGTCGCATCGAAGCAGCCCTGCTCACCACGGAAGCTATCGTGGTCCTCGGCTGTGGGGAAGTCCACGGAGACCGAGATGCGTGGAATCCTGTGGGCAGCCATCTGCGATGCGATCTCGTCAGTGATGAGCGTGGCATTGGTGCCGATGACCGGCATGGCGCCCTTCTCATGGCAGTAGTCCACGATCTCCCAGATGTCCGGCCGCATGAGCGGCTCACCACCCGTGAGGATGATGATGGGGTTGGTGATGGTGGTGATGTCGTCGATGACCTCTTTGATCTTGCCGAGGGAAAGCTCGCCAGGATAGTGCCCGAACTCGGCGGCCGCACGACAGTGGGCGCATGAGAGGTTGCAGGAACGCGTGATCTCCCACGCGATGATGCGCGGCGCCTTGATGCCGGTGCGTGCCTCGTACGCAAGTGCAGCTTCGCCCCCGCCGGGTCGGAAGCCCACCGAGCGCGCCCCGCCATGACGCTGCCGTCCGCCAGGCCCACCCGGCATGCCTGCAGGATGCCCGCCCGGATGCGACCCTGCGGCGTGGGGGTGACCGGAGCCCTCCGATTCCGAAGGCCGAGAGCGGAGGTCGCCCCCACCCCCGTCCACCCCAATCGGAATGCCGATTCCCACGCCGCCGCACGGCGCCTCGGCATCAGCGATCTCTTGCTCGGTGAGCGTCCCCTCGGCGCCAACCCCGAACTTCTCTTCGAGTTCGAAGTCAGGACGTGCGTCAGCGTTGCCTACGTCATCGGCCATAACCAGGCGCTCCTAGCTCTCACGCAGCCAGCGAGCTGCGTCCTTGGCGTGGTAGGTGAGGATGAGGTCGGCACCTGCTCGGCGCATGGAAAGCAGCGTCTCAAGGACGACCCGCTTCTCGTCGATCCAACCGGACGATGCAGCGGCCTTCACCATCGCGTACTCACCGCTTACGTTGTATGCGGCGGTGGGATAACCGAACTCGTCTTTCACGCGCCGGATGATGTCCATGTAGGAGAGCGCGGGCTTCACCATGACGATGTCAGCACCTTCACCCACATCGAGTGCAACCTCACGCAGCGCTTCCTCGGCGTTTGCGGGGTCCATCTGATACGCCCGGCGATCACCGAAGGCGGGCGCGGAATCCGCCGCCTCACGAAACGGCCCGTAGTACGCCGACGCATACTTGGCCGCGTACGACATGATCGGCACATCGGTGTACCCCTCGCCATCGAGCGCGGTGCGAATAGCGGCCACTCGGCCATCCATCATGTCGCTTGGAGCCACCATGTCCGCACCAGCCTCGGCGTGCGAGACGGCGGTGGACGCCAGCATCTCAAGCGTGACATCGTTCATCACGCACCCATGCTCGTCAAGCGCACCGCAATGGCCATGTGAGGTGTACTCGCACATGCACACGTCGGTGATGACGTAGAAGTCAGAGTCGTGTGCTTTGATGGCGCGGATGGCCTGTTGAACGATGCCGTCTTCGGCGGACGCACCGCTACCTGCTTCGTCCTTGATGTCCGGCAGGCCGAAGAGGATGACTGCAGGGATGTTGAGCGACGTGAGCTCGTCGATTTCGGCAGGAAGCTGATCGACGGTTATCTGGAAGACGCCTGGCATCGAGGAGATCTCGTCGCGCACGCCGGTACCTGTCTTCACGAACAACGGATAGATGAGATCATGCGCGTCCAGTGTTGTCTCGCGCACCATGGAGCGCAGCGTATCGGTGCGCCGTAGGCGACGCGGACGGTATGCAGGAAACTCCATCACTGCCTCCTAGTCAACAAACTCATCGACAGAGATCATCGTTTCAACTCTGTCTTGTACAGATCCCTTCGCATCGAGCGTCTCGCGAACAGTCGCTTCCTTCGCTGCACCCGAATCCTGTGCCGTCTGGAACTCCACCCACCGCTTGAAGAGCAACACTGCCCAGAGGGCAGCGACGACCATGGTGAGCCAGTAGAGAAGCTGGAGGATGGGGCCGGCATAGTACACGAACTCCTGAAACGCAGCTTCGACACCCGACTGTGCACCGATCATGCCTGCTCCTTCCCATCACCTGGCGAGATAGGCTCGGCCCTCGACCGCCCGCCCTGATACTGCCCTCAAACAGTCGAGGCGCCCCGCAACCGCGGACCGCCTCGACATCACTATCTTGGTGGAGACGAGCGGATTCGAACCGCCGACCTCTGCCGTGCGAAGGCAGCGCTCTCCCAACTGAGCCACGTCCCCATGTCGCCCACTGCGAAAGCGAGCCACAATAGAATGCCGAGCGTAACGCTCGTTGTCAAACCTGATAGGCACCTGCGCCCTCGCTAGTCGGTCTCCCCGCCGACGGGAACACCGCTTTCGACGGCGAGCTCTGCCTCCGTGCGGTCGGCCATATCCGCGAGCTCGTTCAATCCGATCTCCTCGTCGGTGAGGTAGCACGCGGGATCAGGGGCCCACAGGTCGCCCGTAGCGGCCTCGGCACGCACGCGGAAGTTGCCGCCACAGATTGAAAGCCAGGTACACTCGGCACAGCGACCTTTCACATGGGGCCGCTTATCCTTGAGCTTGGCCATGAGCTCGCTCTTCTCAGTCTCACCTGAGACATCCGTCCAGATCTCTGAGAACGGGCGCTGGCGTACGTTGCCGAAGGAGAAATGACGCCAGAACTGGTCAGCGTACACCTCGCCGTTCCATGACACGCATGCGATACCATTGCCGCTCGAGTTGCCCTGGTTCCACTGAAGCAACTGCAAGACCTGCTCGGCACGCGCGGGATCCTCCTTGAGGAGCTCCATGTAGACGAAAGGTCCATCGGCGTGGTTATCCACGGTGAGGATCTCGGGCGTGAGGCCGTCATCGAACATCTCTTTCGTGAGGTCCATGATGAGCCGCACGGCTTTGCGTGTCTCTTCGTGGTCGAGGTCCTCTTTCATGAGCTCTGAGCCGCGGCCCGTGTACACGAGGTGGTAGAAGCACGCCCGAGGAATGTTCTCCTCACGCATCACCTTGAAGATCTCAGGGATGTCTTGCCAGTTGCGCTTGTTGATGGTCATGCGCAAGCCAACCTTGATGCCAGCGTCTCGCGAGTTGCGGATACCAGCGATGGCCTTGTCAAATGAGCCGGAGATGCCGCGAAACTTGTCGTGCGTGGCCGCGCCACCGTCCAAAGAGACTCCCACGTACGAGAGACCGACCTCGGCATACTGCTTCGCCTTCTCAGCCGTGATGAGCGTGCCGTTCGTAGAGATGACGACCCGCATGCCCTTGCTCTTCGCATAGTGCATGAGCTCCACGAGGTCCTTGCGAATCGTGGGCTCACCGCCGCTGAAGAGCAGCACGGGTGCACCGAAGGCGGCCAGGTCGTCAATCATGGACTTGGCTTCCTCGGTGTTCATCTCACCTGTGTAGTCACGATCCTCGGACTGAGCATAGCAGTGCACGCACTTCAGATTGCAGCGCTGAGTGCAGTTCCACACGACCACCGGCTTCTTGTCGCGAGCGAACTGCAGAAGCTCGCTCGGCAGCTTGGCCGAGTCACGGTCGTAGCGCAGCACATCGCCGGGCTCGACAGCGCCACAGTACAGTTTCGAGATGCCTATCATGTGCGAGTTCCTTTCTCGTCGCGCCCCCGCCAACGGCGCATCATATGTGCTACTCGGCGTCGGCGGGCGCGATGTGCGCCACCACGGCGTCGACCAGTCCAGGAATGGTGTACTCCTCAGCCTCCACGCCGACCTCAAGCCCGAGATCGCGCGCAGTCTGGGAGGTTATGGGGCCGATGGATGCGACAAGCGCGTGTTCCATCGTGGCCGCGATGTCAGTGTTCTCCGTGAGGCTCATGAAGTTCTTCACTGTGGAAGATGACGTGAAGGTGATGATGTCGATCGTACCTTCCGCCAGGCGCGTGAGTGCGTTCATCTCACCAGCACCCAGCACCGTTCGATAGACTGGCACGACATCGACGAGCGCACCGCGTTCCCGCAGTGTCTCGGGGAGCACCTCTCGCGCCTCTAGTGCGCGCGCTATGAGAATGCGCGTGCCCTCGCCCGCGCCACGCTCGCACAACCCTTCGATCACGCCCTCGGCCACGTACTCATCGGGTACGTAGTCCGGACGAATGCCGTGAGCCATGCACCGTGCCGCAGTGGCTGGCCCGATGGCAGCCACGCGGCATCCAGCAAGCGCGCGTGCGTCGGTGTCCATCTCCTCCAAACGCACGAAGAACTGATCCACACCGTTCACCGAGGTGAACACAGCCCAGTCGTACACCTCGAGGTTGCGAATGGCTTCATCGACTGGCGTCCAGTCTTCGGGGTCGATGATCTTGATGGTGGGAAACTCCAGGACCTCGGCGCCAAGCTCGATGAACCGCTCGGTGAGATCGGAGGCCTGTGCGCGTGAGCGCGTGACGATGACGGTCTTGCCGAAGAGCGGCTTGTTCTCGAACCATGCGAGTTGCTCACGCAACTTCACCACCTCGCCCACGATGGTGATGGCCGGCGCCTTGAACCCCACGGCCTCTGCCTTCTGCGCGATGTCGCCGAGCGTACCCACGAGCGTCTCTTGTCGAGGCGTGGTGCCCCAACGTACTAGCGCGACGGGGGTATCGGCCGCGCGCCCGAAGGTCATGAGGCGTTCGGTGATGATGGGCAGGTTCTTGATGCCCATGAAGAAGCAGATCGTGCCCACGGCGGTCGCGAGGTGCTCCCAGTTGACGTCCGTAGTCTCTTTCGTGGGGTCCTCGTGGCCTGTGACAAACGCCATGTCCGTGGTGATGCCACGGTGGGTGACGGGGATGCCTGCATACGCAGGTGCCGCATAGCCACTGCTCACGCCAGGAACGACCTCGAAGGGTATGTCGTGCGCATGCAGTGCGAGCGCCTCTTCGCCACCGCGTCCGAAGATGAACGGATCGCCGCCTTTGAGGCGCGCTACCACCTTGCCGCTGCCCTCGAGCGCCTTCTTGACCAAGAGGGCGTTGATCTCGTCTTGTGTGACGTGCTGCGAAAAACCCTTCTTGCCGACGTAGATGAACTCTGCATCGCCAGCCGCGGCAGCAAGAAACCGCGGATTGGCAAGGTAGTCATAGACGACTACCTCGGCCTTGGCCATGCACTCCAGTCCTTTGATGGTCATGAGACCTGGATCGCCCGGGCCTGCACCGATCAGATAGACTATGGGATCTCCCATCAAACCTCCTCGTTCCGTGTCTGATCAAGTAGTGTTCACTCGCACAGCTGCCGGGCAGTGCGTTGGTCTGTTATGACGCTTGTTCTCACGTCTCCAGCAGACCGTCTATCCTACCTCCGGAAGCGTCCGCTGCCCCACGAATCTGCTCGAGGATCTCGCGTGCCCCCATGCCGAGCAACGCGTCAACCATCTGTGTGCCCAGCATCGCTGGCGAAGCGATGTCACCCTCAAGACGGTGGCGGAGAATGGTATCACCGCCGAGGGAGCCTACGACCCCGTCCATGACGAAGACACCACCCTCGACACGCGCGTAGCCACCGATGGGCACCTGACACCCGCCCTCGAGTTGGCGCATGACAACACGCTCTGCAAGCACGCACGCGTAGGTCTCCGTGTGGTTGAGCTTCTCGCACGCCTCGGCCATGAACCTGTCATCCTCGCGAATCTCCACGCCGATGGCACCTTGTCCCACCGCAGGCACCATCTGGTGCGGCGAGATGTAGTGTGAGATGCGTTCCGCCCAGCCCATGCGAGTGATGCCGGCGCTGGCGAGGATGACGGCGTCAACCTCGCCTTCCTCAGCCTTGCGCATGCGTGTGTCAAGATTGCCGCGCACATCTACGATCTCCAGGTCAGGGCGCAACGCCAGCACCTGGCTGCGTCGGCGCAAGCTGCTGGTGCCCAGCCGCGCACCCTGCGGGAGCGTATCGAGATCATAGCCCGCGCCAGATACGATGGCGTCGCGAGGGTCGACACGCGCTGGCGTCGCCCCGATGCGACATCCCTCAGGCAGCTCAGTGGGAACATCTTTCATCGAGTGCACCGCGAGGTCGACCGAACCGGCCAGAAGCTCGACCTCGATCTCCTTGGTGAACAGTCCCTTGCCGCCGACCTTGGCAAGCGGCACGTCGAGGATCTTGTCGCCAGTGGTCTTGATGACCTTCAGCTCGACTGGCAGGCCCGTGATCTCGGTGAGAAGGTCCTTGATGTAGTTGGATTGCCACAGGGCGAGCTTGCTGCCCCGGGTTCCGATCGTAAGCTTCTCGCGACTAGCAGCCAATCGTGTCTCCCATCTCCTTCTTCGCTGCCTTCTCTGCAGCGCGTTCGGCAACCTTCTCGGCTTTGCCGAGCAGTGTCCGGATGAGGCCGGTGTGGGGACCAGCCACCTCGGGGCCATCTAGCCCGTACAGGAAGCGGGCTGCCTCGATGTAGTCGTAGCCATCCTTCTCGCCTGCCACGGCCTTGAGCCGAGCAGTGGGCCCGTGAAGCATCTTGTTTACGATGGAGGAGGTGAGTTGCTCGACGGTCTGCAACTCTCGCTCTGACAGACCCCCGAGGCGCTTCAGCGCCTTTTGCATCTCGGCGCCGCGTATCTGCTCGGCTTTCGCTCGCAGGGCGGCCACAGTCGGAACCACTTCCATCGACTCGGTCCAACGTTCGAAGGCCACCATCTCCTCGGCGATGATGACCTCGGCACGGCGCGCCTCACGCAAGCGTTCCTCGATATTGGCCTCTACCACGTCGTTGAGATCATCGATGTCGTACAGAAAGACATCTGCGAGTTCGTTGACGGCGGGATCTATGTCGCGTGGAACAGCGATGTCGATAAGGAAGAGCGGATTTCCCTTCCGGCCCTTGAGCGCCGCCGCAACCTGCTCTTTGGTGATGACGAAGTGGTTTGCTGCCGTCGAGGAGATGACGATGTCGGCTTCCTGCATGCGTTCGAAGAGCTCGTCATAGCGGATCGCCGAGCCGCAGAAGCGGCATGCGAGTTCCTCGGCACGCTCGAAGGTGCGGTTAGCCACAAGCACGGTCTTCACGCCATTACACATGAGGTGCTTGGCGGTGAGCTCGCTCATCTTGCCAGCCCCGAGGATGAGCACGGTGCGGCCTTCGAGGGTGTCAAAGACCTTCTTGGCAAGCTCGATGGCGGCGTAGCTGATGGAGACCGCGTTCTCGCCGATATTGGTCTCGTTGCGCACGCGCTTGCCGACCTCGAAGCTCTGACGGAAGAGCTTGTTGAAGACGCGCCCCGCGGCGTTGTGAGCAAACGCGTGCTCGTATGCTTCTTTCACCTGGCCAAGAATCTGCGCTTCTCCCACAACCATGGAGTCAAGCGATGCCACCACCATGAACAGATGGCGCACTACCGCCTCTCCCTCAAGAAAGTACAGGTAGCGCGCCAGCTCACGCCTATCGAGGTCGTGATAGTCGGCAAGGAAGTCGACGATGGTATTTTGACCATCGCCATCTGTCGCGGTCACTGCATAGATCTCTGTGCGATTGCAGGTGGAAAGCACTACCGCCTCTGCCACTTCGGGAGTGCCGAGCAGGAGCGAGTGCGCCTCCTCCTGCCGATGGGCCGGGAACGTGAGTTTCTCGCGTATCTCGACTGGCGCTGTCTTGTGACTAAGCCCCACGAGCGTCAGATGCATCGCTTGATGTCACGCCTCACGAGATAGGGGACATAGGTACGCCCTCGCCGAAGCGGTGCAAGGTGTTCAGGCAAGCAGGCCCGGCGAGGGCGATGTCACGCAAAAACAGCTCGATTGTGCACCTTCTGCATACTGCCTGAACGTCAGACATTCTATCACCGTCAAGGTGCTTCAAGCAAATACTCGGTCAGGACTTCCGTGCCTTGCGGATATCCGCGTCCACGATGGCGAAGAACACCTCGGGCAGCAGCCCTTTCAGCCGGAAATACAGCCGGCTCTGCGCATCAGGGATGATATGGAACCGCCCCTTCCGCATACCTCGTATCACCGCCTGCGCCACTCGCGCGGGCGCGATGGGCTTGATGGAGCCGCTGATGACCTCAGTCTCGTACGGCCGCATAGCACGCTCCGCCTTAAGCCCCGGCGTCTCGGTATCAGGTGGCAAGACCACCGCGACCGATACACCATGTGGCTTGAGCTCGAAGCGCAGCGCCTCGGTAAAGCCCAACACCGCGTACTTAGCAGCTGCGTAACCTGTGTATCCATAGATGCCGAGAAAACCAGCGACAGATGAGACGTTGACGATGTGCCCTTTTCCCCGCTCGATCATCCCAGGGACAACCGCACGGCACGGGTTCACCACGCTCCAGTATCCGCTTGCCATGTTCGCCTCGAGATGCTCGTAGGGCATCACCGCGAACTCCCCAGGCAAGATGGTGCCAGCGCTGTTGATGAGCACGTCGGGCTCGAATCCCTGCTCTCCGAGCGCGTCGAAGGCGCCTTGCGTCGCCTTGCGGTCCGAGAGGTCGGCGCTGAACGCAAGCACACGCTGTTCAGGCGAAGTCCTCAGCGCCTCCAGGCCCTGCCGTGCACGCTCAAGTCTCTCGGGATCGCGCGCGATTATCGCCACGTGGGCGCCACGTCGCACGATCTCCTCGGCGCAGGCAAGGCCGATGCCGCTGCTGCCACCGGTGACAACCGCGTGCGCACCCTGAAACATCTCAGCCTTCACGCCTCATGCTCCGCCCTGCTGTCTGCCGCCGAGGGCTGTGTGGAGATACCGGGATGACCGGCGACGAACTCATTGAACACCTCGTCAGCGCTGGGGCGCTCTCCAGCCATCACGCGATCGTAGAGGTCGGACGCAGCGATGGCCTCGAAGATGGGCTTGCGCACGGGTTCGCCTCCGGGCACGCGTTCCAGCACCAGGCGGCGTACCTGTCCGAGGAGCCGCACGTAGCTCTCCCAATCCGCACCGTAGCTCTCCTCAAGCTCGCGACGAATCTGCTTGGCCACCACAGGCGCGGCGCCACCAGTGGAGATAGCGATCTGCAACGGGCCCCTCTTCACGATGGAGGGCACGATGAAGTTGCAGAGTTCAGGTACGTCCACCACGTTGACGAGGCACCCTCGCGACTCGGCCTCCTGGAACACGGCACGGTTCACCTCGGTGGAGTCCGTGGCGCACACCACGATGAACGCGCCCTCCAGGTCTCCGCGAACGTATCCGCGCGGTTCGTGCTTGAGGCGGTCTGCTTCAACGAGAGCGCCGAGAGCTGCCATGATGGTGGGCGCCACGCAGACGACATCCGCACCGTACTCAAGCAACATGGCGATCTTGCGCTCCGCGACCGAGCCGCCGCCGACGACGACTGCGCGACGGCCCCTCAGGTCAAGGAAGGCGGGATAATACGCATGGGAATACGGCTCGGTCATCGGCATGTCACAACCCGAAGATGTGGAAACCCGTTGGCAGCGTACGGGCGAAGATGGCAAGGATGATGACCGCAACGAGACCCACCAGCGCGATGCGCGCAAGCAGTGTCCCCGACGCATCACGCCGATAGTACAAGAGCAGGTAGCTCCCGAAGATCACCCACACGACACCCGACATCATGACGCGCGGGTCAAACCACCAGTTCAGCTCGAACTCGATAGCACGCACGATGCCGAGCAGCATCCCCGCTGTGTAGAGGGGATATGCGACCAGAATGGCTCGGCGTGCGATCATCTGCGTCTGAGTGAGTGACGGCAGGCGTTTCATGAGCGCCGAGGTCTTGTGCTTCTTCAGCTGAACACCCTGCAACAGGTACACGCCTGAGGCGACCGCACCCACCGCGAACCCCGAGTTGGCGATCATGATGATGGCCACATGCATGGCCACGCGCCAGCTGTCGAGCTGCTCAAGAGCAGCCTCTGTGAGCTCGAAACCCTCGCTTCCCGCAAGGATCTGGCCGAGCGCCATTGCAGCGAATCCTAGTGGCACGAGCACTACGCCGTAGACCTTGAGCTTCACGAGGTGTTCGACGATGAAGTAGATGAGCACGATCGTCCACGCGGCCAGTGAGAGCGAGTTGAAGGGGCCGGTGATGGGGGTGTCGCCCGTGGCGCCCCAGTGCAGGCCGATCGATGCTGTATGCAACAGAAAACCTGCTCCGGTGGTGAAGGTCGCATACCACGAGAAGGCGGCGCGTTTCGTCACGAGATGATACGCATATAGGACAGTCGCGACGAGATACAGCGCCATCGCGAACCAATGACTTACGACTGCTGCCTGCTCCACTCCAAACCCCCTCTCACATCACTTCGCAACCGACCTCGTACACACGTGAGCTCCCTGGACTTGCACAAGACGCTCAGGCGCTATGCGCCAGTGCTGCGGCGCTCGAGCGCCTCTTCGAGGACGCCCATCTCCTTCTCGATGCGCCCCACTCGGCGATATGTCATACCGACATACACGACGAGCGAGACCCACAGCAACGCGTATGCGCCTATCACGAATGGAAGCGACGGGACGACAAGCGCGTAGATCTCGGCAAGTACTGGGTCCATGACTACTCCTCCTGCCAGCTAGTCTTCAAGAGCGGCTTTGAGCGCTTCGAGGCGGTCGTGCACGAGTTCTTCTCGCATGCGGGTCTGAAAGATCGCATACGCGAGCATCAACATGCCAAACATCCCGATCAAAAACGCCGCGAGTTGCGTACCGGTGAGTCCTCCGCCTGTACGCAATACGACAGGGTGCACGGATGAGGGGATGAGCCGCGTGATGGCAAAGGACAGCGGCGCGTCTAGGAATCCAACGATCCCAAAGACCGCAGCGTACGTGGCAGCACGTTCCTCGTCATCAATGGAGTTGCGCAGAACGAAGTAAGCGATGACAAGCAGCGTCATGATGAAGTACGTCGTAAGCCGTGGCTCCCATACCCACCAGCGACCCCACTCAAAGCGCGTCCACAGGATGCCCGTCGCCAT
>JAVEVF010000035.1:0-17739 GCA_034005175.1 Coriobacteriia bacterium
GTATGAGCTCGATGATGCCCTCGACCATGCCCAAGCCGGCACGCAGGATGGGAAACACCGCGACCTTCTTGCCTGCAAGCACATACGTCGACGTCTCCTCGATGGGAGTGGTGACGGTGGTCTCGGTGAGCTGGAAGTCCCGCGTGGCCTCGTACGCCATGAGCATGGCGAGCTCCTTGACGAGCTCGCGAAAGACCTTGGCGCCCGTCCCGACGTCGCGCAGGATAGAAAGCTTGTGCTGGATCAACGGGTGATCCATGACCATGACGTTGGGATACTGGGTGTTGCTCTCCATGTGTCTGGCACCTCCGTCACCGAGACTCGCGCTCGGCAGCAGATGATATCGGGGGCAGGTCAGAGCTCGGGATAGAGCGGGTGCTCGGCCAGCATCGTTTTGACCTGCGCCGCGATGTCTGCAAGACGTCGCTCATCATCTCGGTGGAAGATCGCATCAGCCATCAGACATCCCACTGTGTGCGCCTCCCCCTCGCTGAAGCCGCGCGTGGTGATGGCAGGCGAGCCCACACGTATGCCGCTCGTGACGAACGGGCTCTCTTTGTCGTTGGGGATAGCGTTCTTGTTCACCGTGATGCCCACGCTCTCGAGCAGCGCCTCGGCGTCCTTGCCGGTGATCTTGGCGGGAGTGAGGTCGACAAGCAGCAGATGGTTGTCGGTCCCACCTGAGACGAGTCGCAAGCCGCACTCGGCCATCGCAGCACCCATCGCTCTAGCGTTGATGATGACCTGATCGATATAGGTACGAAACTCGGGGCGCATCGCCTCACCGAACGCGATGGCCTTGGCAGCGATGATGTGCATGAGCGGACCGCCCTGCATGCCAGGGAAGACCGCCTTGTCTACGGCCTGTCCGTACTCGGCCTTGCAGAGCACGAAGCCCGAGCGCGGGCCGCGCAACGTCTTGTGGCTGGTTGAAGTAACGAAATGTGCATGCGGGACCGGCGAGGGATGCGCGCCAGCTGCAACGAGCCCCGCGATGTGCGCCATGTCCACGAGTAACAGTGCACCAACTTCGTCGGCGATAGCGCGGAAGCGCTCGAAGTCGATGGTGCGCGGATACGCGCTCGCTCCCGCAACGATCATCTTGGGCTTGTGCTCATGCGCAGCCTCAGCTACCTCGTCGTAGTCGATGGTCTCGGTCTCGGTATCCAGGCCGTATGCAGCGACGTTGTAAAGTCTGCCGGAGAAGTTCACGGGAGAGCCATGAGTAAGGTGCCCCCCGTGGGCGAGACTCATACCGAGGATCGTGTCCCCTGGCTGCAGCGTGGCGAAGTACACCGCCATGTTGGCTTGTGCCCCCGCATGCGGCTGCACGTTCGCGTACTCGGCGCCGAAGAGCTCTTTGGCCCGGTCGCGTGCGATGTTCTCGACGATATCGACCTTCTCGCATCCACCGTAGTAGCGCTTGCCTGGATAGCCCTCGGCATACTTGTTGGTGAGGACCGTACCAGCGGCCTCCAACACCGATAGCGAGGTGAAGTTCTCCGAGGCGATGAGCTCGATGGTGTCACGTTGGCGCTGGAACTCAGCATCGATTGCCGAGGCTACCTCAGGATCACTCTGCGGGATGTACTTCAGGGTCATGAGCGCGCGCTTCCCTTCTGCCTGGCGGCCACATCGACCGCTCCTTCACCAGCCGGTGGTGTCTAAATCAGGTACGGTCATGCTCGAGGGCTGTGATCTTATCTACACGCCTCTGGTGGCGTCCGCCCTCGAACTCGGTCGCAAGGAAAGTGTCGACGATATCGCGGGCGGTCTGCTCGGCAAGGTAACGGCCGCCCATCGTCACGATGTTGGCGTTGTTGTGCAGCCGTGACAACTTCGCCATCTCAGAGTCGCACACGTTGGCGGCTCGGATGCCGTCGATCTTGTTGGCGGCAATGGCCACTCCGATGCCCGAGCCGCACACCAGCACTCCACGCTCCGCGGCCTCCGAAGCCACCGCCTTGCCCACCAGGGCCGCGAGGTCAGGGTAGTCAACCGATTCTGTGCTGTGCGTGCCGACATCGGAGACGTCATGGCCGAGTTCCCTCAAGTGCGCCGCCAGCATTTCCTTCATCTGAAAGCCGGCGTGGTCGCTGCCGATAGAGATGCGCATGGCGAAAGCCCCTTTCTGAGGAGGAAGATCGGGCGGCAGCGCTCGTGGAAACGCCACCGCCGATTGTATACCACCAGACAGCCCAGCGCGGTTCCGTCCGCGCACGGACCTGCCACTACACTCCCACCTGGGCGGCCTCCATGATGTCGTTGTCAGGGATAGCGCCGGGGCGGATGACGAGCGGCTCGGGACCAGTGCAATCGACGACCGTCGAGTGCTTACGGTATCCGGTCTCACCGCCATCCAAGACGACATCGGCTGCGGCGATGATGCGTTCTTCCACTTCAGCGAAGTCAGTGGGAGCATCCTGGCCGCTCGTATTCGCGGAAGTCGCGATGATCGGGGCTCCAGACGCCCGAATGAGCTCCATGATGACCTCGTGGTCGGGGCTACGCAAACCCACGGTCCCGTCATCGGCTCGGAAGTCCAGGCCGACCCTTTCAGAAGCCTTCACCACGAGGGTGACGGCGCCCGGCCAGAAGGCCTTCGCAAGACTGTACGCGTACTCAGGGACGTCCACACCGTAGATGTCGAGCGCATCCCCATCCTCGACGAGCCAGGGCAGAGGCTTCTCGAGGGGCCGAACCTTGATGTCGAATATCTCTTGTGCGCCGAAACACGCGTGCGCTGCCGCTCCGATGCCGTAGACCGTCTCGGTGGGAAACACTACGATCCCACCGTCTCGCAGCACCGTAGCGGCGAGGTTTATCACGTCCGCTGACGGCTTTTCCGGATCGATGCGAAACACCTTGTTCATGGCCGATCGCCTCCGCTCATCGTGGACTGCCCTGGCCTTGGCGGACCTTGGGTTTCTGGCCGGTCACTATCCGGTCGCGGCCAGCGAGGTCCCGTACGACTCTTACTTCTTGATACCACTCCCTCAACCCTTTGGACGCGGCACCCCCGCATGTCTCATCAATCTCCACTGCAATCACACCGCCTTCTTTGAGCCAGCCGAGTGACTCCGAGGCGATGCGGCGTACGACATCAAGCCCGTCATGCCCGCCGTCGAGCGCAAGATGGGGCTCGTGGACGTGCACCTCCGGCGGGAGATCGGGAAGATCGCGGCTGGGGATATAGGGCGGGTTCGACACGACAAGGTCGAACTTTCCGCGCAGGTCATGAGGGACATTCGTGAACAGGTCACACTCGTGGACCGACACGCGTTCGGTGACGGCGAACCGCTCGACGTTCTCGCGAGCAACCACAGCTGACTGTGCAGATATCTCGGTGGCAACGACCTGTGCGTCCGTGCGCTCGGTGGCGATAGCGCACGCGATGCAACCAGAGCCCGTGCAGGCCTCCAGCACGAGGGGCTCTTCGACACCCACAAGGGCCTCCAGCGCGACATCCACGAGTATCTCGGTCTCAGGCCGTGGGATGAACACGCCAGGCCTTACACGCAGGATGAGGTGTCGGAAGGGCATCTCGCCTGTAACGTACTGGAGCGGCTCACCAGACGCGCGGCGACGCACGCCTTCACGCAACAGACCGCGCTCCCCATCGGCAAGCGGGCGCTCATGGTACGCGTAGACCTCGACGCGGGAGAGCCCTGTCGCCGCCGAGAGCAGCCACTCGGCAGAGCGCCGCGGCGCTTCGACCCCCTCACGTTCAAAGTACGCGACCGTCCAATCGAGCGCGTCTTTCACCGTCCAGACGCGCGCGCCCATGGCTCAGGCCACCGAGGCCAGTCGCTCGGCCCGGTCAGCTGCGGCAAGCGCTTCGATCACCGGTCCGATCTCACCCATCATTATGGAAGACAGGTTGTGCACGGTGATCCCGATACGGTGGTCGGTGAGCCGGTCCTGCGGGAAGTTGTACGTGCGTATCTTCTCCGAACGCCCGCCCGAGCCGATCTGACTGCGGCGCGCATCCCCAAGCTCAGCCTGCTGGCGCTCGATTTCAAGCTCGTAGAGACGCGCGCGCAAGACGCGCATGGCGTTTTCCTTGTTCTGAAGCTGTGACTTCTGGTTCTGGGACTGCACGACAAGCCCGGTAGGCAGGTGTGTGATGCGCACCGCCGAGTCCGTGGTGTTAACAGACTGACCTCCCGGACCGCTTGAGCGGTAGACGTCGACGCGCAGGTCGTTCTGGTTGATTTCAACCTCGACGTCCTTGGCTTCAGGCAGTACGGCAACGGTCGCGGTCGAGGTGTGGATGCGCCCGCCGGACTCGGTCGTGGGGACGCGCTGCACGCGATGCACGC
This sequence comes from Coriobacteriia bacterium, assembly GCA_034005175.1. Taxonomy (GTDB): domain Bacteria; phylum Actinomycetota; class Coriobacteriia; order Anaerosomatales; family SLCP01; genus JAVEVF01. The sequence continues at coordinate 4,323 of JAVEVF010000035.1, forward strand.
CCGACTCGAACTTGAGTTTCGAGTACACGTTGGCGCCCTTGACCATGAACGCGACCTCTTTGAATCCGCCCACCTCGTTTTCCGAGGAGTCCATCTCCTCGACCTTCCAGCGCTGGGACTCCGCATAGCGCGTGTACATACGGTAGAGGTCGGCTGCGAACAATCCCGCTTCGTCGCCTCCAGCGCCTGCACGAATCTCGACGATGACGTTCTTCTCGTCGTTGGGGTCGGTGGGCAACATCATGACCTTGAGCTGTTCTTGAAGCGAGGTCTTGCGGGCTTCGAGCTCGGCAAGTTCCTCTCGCGCCATCTGGCAGAGCTCCGCATCGCTTTCCGAGCGCACGATATCCGCTGCATCGGCAATGCCATCAAGCACGCCGAAGTACGCCGCGATGGCATTGGCAAGCGGCGTCATGTCCGCGTGTTCCTTGGCAAGCCGAGCGTAAGTCCTTTGATCGGAGAGCACCGCTGAATCACCGAGGCGCTCGGTGAGTTCGCGATAGGAGGTCAGTATGGATGCGAGTTTGTCATGCATGGGAAAGCACGTTCCTTCATCTCACAACTCTGAAGAGTCTAAGAGTAGCACGATGAGGGTGAGCGATGGTCAGCCGAGGGCGCTCCAGCCCTTGGCGAACGCACACCAGTACACCCTGCTTGCAACGAGAAGCGCCGTTGTGATGGCGGTGTACAGCAGCCCCAACACTAGGTGCGGTGTACCAAGAAGGCGAAGCGCGAATCCCACCGTCATCATCGCGCCGACGCTCACCCACGAGCGCAACGACAAGAACCCCGCGACCGGCGCATCGGGGCCGCGCTCACGAATGCGCACCGCAGCGCTGCGTGCGACGCGGTCGAGCAGGAAGCGCGCCTTCACGACGCCAAGGACAACGGCAGCGAGTGCGAGCACGAGCGTCCACTTGCTGCCCATCAGCCAACCCGCGCCCCGGGTACCCAGCATGGTCGCGGCTGCGAGCCAAAGCACGCCAGCAAGCGCAAGCTGTGCGCGCTCGGTTCCCGCAATGGCGCGTGGCGGGGATAGGGTGGTCTCTGCCACATCAAGGGGGGATGTCGCAGGTTTCGCCGCAGTCACGGAAGCAGGGAGCGTCGTGTGCAAGGGCTTACCGACATCAGTCATCTGTTTCATGGGTGCAGCAGTAGCAACTATCGCGCCTAAGATGCCACGAGCGGCTCTGTCTGTGCGGGCGTCTCGCGTGGCCCAGTCGGCTCACCGGCGTTCTTCGACGCGCGATCGGCCTCCGACACCTCATCGCCGCGCTCCTCGGCTTCTAGACGCTCTTCGCACGCGATGACACGCTGCATGGCTGCCACGGCTACCTCGACCATGTCGTCATCAGGCTCTCGTGTGGTCATACGCTGCAGCTGCAGCCCCGGCCACAACACGAGCTTGACGAGCGGGTTGTCTGGGGCTTTCCCCGCCCACTTGATGACCTCGTAGGCAAGCCCGGCGATAAGCGGCAGCAGCAGGATGCGAAGCGAGATGGCGATCGCCAGCGTGACGGCCCTGCTGTCGGTAGCCATCCATCCCGCTATCACCCGCACGGGAACGAGCGAGTACACGATGATGGCGATCACCATGACCATGAGCAGAAACGATGTTCCGCAGCGCACGTGCATGGTTTGGTTCCGCTGGATGAGCTCGGCATCGAGCGGGATACCTCGCTCGTACGCGTGTATGGTCTTGTGCTCAGCGCCGTGGTAGGCGAACACGCGCTGAATGTCCTTCACGCGACTGATGGCCCAGATGTAGGCGAAGAACGCCGCGACACGCAGCAGGCCATCGAACACGTTCCACAGAAGGGGGCGCTCTGTCGCCTGGCCGACCACGAAGTTCGTGATCACCGCAGGCAAGACGATGAAGAGCAGCACGGCAAGGCCCACACCGAGCACCATGGATAGCGCGATCTCCTTGCCAGAGAGCTGTTCTTCTTCGGTCTCACCGGCATACTCGGCCGAGACAGAGAAGGCCTTCATAGCAAGGGAGATGCTCTCGTACAGGGCAACGACGCCTCTGACGATGGGCTTGCCGAGGTTAGGGTGTCTGGAGACCGCTGTCTGCAGGTCATGTTCTTCAACATGGATATCGCCGTCAGGCTTGCGAATCGCCACGGCCCAGTTGTGCTTGCCCCGCATCATGACGCCCTCGAGGACCGCCTGGCCCCCGATATGCGTATACCGTACCGGCATCAACGCCCGCCTTTCCCTTTGAGAAGACCCACCCATCCCTGTCGCAACTCGGTGGGGATCGATGAGTATGTCGACACCCACACCAGATACATCGCAACAGCGACGAGCACCGAACCGGCGATGGGCTGGTTCGTCCAGTATGGACTGCCCGGCAGCCGGAAGACATCCATGATAGCAAGGCCAGCGATGGCCATGACCACAAGCGCAGTGTTGGCGGTGTGATCGCGCCGTTCGAGATAGAGCACGCGGCGCGGCGCGCCAACCGGAGACCCCGATGCTGCCACCGCCCATATGGCTGGTCTGAGCCCGATGAACAGCAACACGAACAAGGGCCCGAAGAGCGCCCACGACCAGCTGCCTGCAAGCAGCCAGGTGAAGAGCGCGGCTACGGCAGCAGGGACGCCTGGCAGCGCCAAGGCGAGTCTCACATCAAAGCCCGAGGGCGGGGCCGGATCACGCACGAGGTCGGTGCGCCCCTCACTCACGTCGAGGCACTCGCTCGTACGGCTCACCGCACGTCATCTTGCCCTCTCGGCACGGTCCACGCCGACACGAAGCACCAGCATCCATGAAGATGTAGGGCGCTGTGGGCGTCGCCAATGCAAGCATCTCAAGCGCAAGCTCACGAATCTCCCACTGCGCGCGCTTGCAGCACCGCAGCTCAAAGAAGTGCAGCAGCTCGCGGATGTTCATGGTGATGACGATCTTCGTCTCCATGGCGTTGGGGAGCACATAGCGTGCATCTTCGGCTGGCACGCCTGCATCCACGAGCACACGGTACGCACGGAACGCAGCTGAGGTGGCTGCATCATATGCCACGCGGGCATTCTCATCAGCAGCGACGGCGGGCGGGACGATGAACTCGGGCTCTTCCTCGTAAGAGACGTACCGTTGCGACTGTTGGTTGTAGGAAGCGAGCCGGTGACGAACGAGCTGGTGCGTCATCGCGCGCGAGACACCATCTACGGCGAAGGTGTACGACGCGTGCTCTAGCGCAGAGAAGTGGCGTGAGTTCATGATGGTGCGCAACACCTTGTGCACGCTCTCCTCGGGCAGGTCCTCCATGAGCTGCGCCGCACCCACCGGCGCATAGCACAGCCGTGCCGCCACGGCGACAGCGCGTTCAGGATCGGGCGTGTGATAGAGCAGTCGGACGTCCACGCGAAGCCTCTCGGGATTGCGGGGCCATCGGGCTCCGATACGGCAAGGGAGGCGAGTGCTCTCGCCTCCCTATTCTAGCAATGCGCGCCTGAGCCCGGGACTACTCGGCCGCAGGCTCCTCGGCGGGAGTCTCCTTAGCAGGCGCCTCCGCAGCTGCAGGTTCCTCGGCAACGACCTCATCGCCCACGGCGTCGGTCGCACCCTCGGCAACCGCTTGCTTGGTCTCGAACTTCGCTGCCTTGGCAGCCTTCTCGGCCTCCTTGGCGGCACGAGCCTCACGGGCGGCCAGCGCGGCTTCCTCATGCGCCTTCTGGCGAGCCTCGCGCTCAGCGGCCTCGCGCTCGAGCACGTTAGTGGCCGAGGCGCCGAACTTGTCGGCGAAACGCTGGACGCGCCCGCCGGAGTCGACGAGCTTCTGTGTGCCGGTGTAAAACGGATGACACTTGGAGCAAAGCTCGACGTGGAGCTCGGCCTTGGTGGAGCGGGTCTTGAACGTCTCGCCGCACGAACACGTCACCGTGCTCTCGACGTAGTCCGGGTGTATACCCTCACGCACGTGCAGTCACCTCCGATAAACGGCCCTGGTTTCCGACCAGGGCCTCAGCACAAAGCCGAGCAAGTGTAGCATGCGTCAACATGCCCGGCAACGGAGGCCATTGTGGTCTGTGGTGGGCAAGTAGAAATGTCACCTCGGAGGGATCCAGCAGCTTTCGCTGGGCGTCCGGGCTCCTGGAATGAAGTCGCGGCTTCGCGTCTGTTGATAAGCACTACGGTCATCGAGAGGACCGAGCCTGCGGTCATGCTCGGTGCAGCCAGATAGACAAGGGAGAGCGCGTAGCCCAGTTCGTCGGCCCAGATGCCCAGGGCCCTGCTGACACCAAACACACGTTCAGGTCACACCTGTAGTGTGTCGAGACTTCTTGGACACTGATAAACATAGCCTCGATGGCGTCCCCATCCTCCATAAGCGAGCGCTCATGGGACCACGGTCACGGATTTTAGGATCTCGTCTCCTTCCGGAGTGATGGTCCACACGATGTCGAGTGCGCTGCCATCCTCGAACTCGACTCGGCCGCGCCTCTGCATGGCCTGTTCCATGTCGATCACGTTCTCGTGAAGCGCCCCGGATCGCCCGCGCAGTACTGGTACGCGCTCCCCCCCGTCGTCTTTGGCGGGGTCTTTGGAGAGGAACTGGCGGGTGGCCGGGTCGTAGTGGCGGGCTGAGCCCATCGTAGACGTAGCGGGTCTCGGTGAGCGCGCCGCCCCCGGACACGCGCGCCGAGACGCGCTGCCCGGCCGCATCGTAGGTGTAGGCCGCAGAGGTGCCCGGGGCTTCGAAGCCCCCCAGGCGCCCGGTGCCGGTGTATGTGTAGGCGCGCGTCGTTCCGGCACTCTCCGAGGAGGTGCGCTGCTCGATGAGGGTCTGAGGTTGGCCCGTCGCCGAGAGAAGCACGCCTTCATGTCTTGCCTCCTGCGGCTCCACGCACGGCGCGAACTCGTCGTATCTGGTCGTAGCCCAGAGTTCGCCGTCTGTCCGGGATATCAACTCACGTCGAGAGTCCATCAACCCGCTCGCCTGATAGGCACGCCCGGAGTGCCTGCGGACCCGCTTCATGAGGCCCCCTTCCCCCACTCCTTCGCAGGAGCGAGCCGGTGCGGGTCGCGACCCCCATCGCGCATCCGCTGGATGAAGCTGTCCCGTGACTGTCGGCGAGCGTCGCAGGTGCGCGCAAGAACCATGTGCGACAACTCGCTCGGTGGCAACCCTCCAGGAACGCCGGGCTGTTTACAGGTCGACTCCGTTGGACTTCTCGGCGGCCTTCTTAGCCATCCGGTGCAAGAACTCCTGATTCGTGGGAACCTGCCGCAGACCCTTGATGAGCATCTCGATAGCACGCTCGGAGTTGTCCACGCCGTGCAGGATGCGGCGCAGGCCCCAGACGAACGGCGCCTCCATCGGGTCGAGGAGCAGCTCCTCTTTGCGCGTACCACTCGTGACGACATCGATGGCAGGGAAGATGCGACGGTCGGCAAGGCGCCGGTCGAGCCGCAGCTCCATGTTGCCGGTGCCCTTGAACTCCTCGAAGATCACCTCGTCCATCTTCGAGCCTGTTTCAACAAGCGCGGTGGCAAGAATGGAGTGGGAACCGCCGTGCTCGATGTTGCGCGCCGCTCCAAACAACCGCTTGGGCGGGTAGAGCGCCGTCGAGTCGACGCCACCAGAAAGGATGCGCCCGCTTGCCGGCGTGGCGAGGTTGTATGCGCGAGCCAGACGCGTGATGGAGTCGAGCAAGATGACGACGTCATACCCGCTTTCAACGAGGCGCTTCGCGCGCTCCATGACAAGCTCAGCTACCGCGATGTGGTTCTCGCTCGGCATGTCGAAGGTCGACGACACGACCTCGCCTTTGATGGAGCGCTCCATGTCGGTGACTTCCTCGGGCCGCTCATCGACGAGCAAGCACATGAGGTAGACATCTGGATCATTGGCCGCGATGGAAGCCGCGATGTCCTTGAGGATGGTGGTCTTGCCTGCCTTGGGCGGTGAGACGATGAGCCCGCGCTGTCCCTTTCCGATAGGTGCTACCAGATCGATGATGCGGGCGGTGAGCTCGTCCTTGCCCACTTCGAGGCGAAAGCGCTCGTCAGGGTAGACGGGCGTGAGGTCGCGGAAGTGCTTGCGGGCCTTCGCCTCTTCCGATGCGATTCCGTTGATGGAGTCGATGCGCTGCAGTGCGGGGTACTTCTCGTTGTCCTTGGGTGGGCGTACCTGACCTCTAATGAGGTCGCCACGGCGCAGCTCACCACGACGGATCTGTGACATCGAGCAGTACACATCGGAGTCGCCTGGCAGGTAGCCGCTCGTGCGCACGAAGCCGTAGCCCTCGGGCAAGACATCGAGGATGCCGCTGATCTCCACGAAGCCCTCGGCCTTGATCTTGGCGTCGAGGACCGCATCGATGAGCTCGTCCTTCTTCTTGAGGGCCTTGACGTCGAGTGAGAGCTCGGCAGCCATCTCACGCAACTCAGCAACCTTCTTCGTTTCGAGATCGGCGCGGGTGATGGACGGCTGCGGCTGCTGTCCGCCTCCGCCACCTCGGCGCCCTCTCTTGCGGGGTCTCGCACTCATGAGTTCTTGACCTTCTCCCAATCGGCGAGGAACGCGTCCAGTCCTCGGTCGGTCAGCGGATGCTTCACGCACTGCTGGAGGATCTTGAACGGGACTGTGGCGATGTCAGCGCCGAGCAGCGCCGCGCCGAGGACGTGGCCCGGATGCCGCACGCTCGCCGCGATGACCTCGACGTCGTGGCCGAAGTCGTAGTTCCCCAGCGCGCCGATGATGTTGCCGAGATGCTCGAGACCGTCTTCAGAGATATCGTCGAACCGTCCGATGAACGGTGAGATGTACGCGGCTCCCGCACGGGCGGCGAGCAATGCCTGTGGCGCTGTGAAGCACAACGTCATGTTCACGCGCACGCCGCGCTCGTGCAGCTCGCGTGTGGCCGCCAGCCCCTCGGGCATCGTGGGGACCTTGACCACTACATGCTCGTGTAGCGCCGCAAGCTCGAGCCCCTCGGCGACGATCTCATCTCGCTTCAAGCTCACGGTCTCTGCGGAGACCGGCCCGTCGACGATCTCGCAGATGCGCACGACGTGCTTGTGGAAGTCCACGAGCTTCCCGCCCTCACGCGCGTATAGCGAGGGATTGGTGGTGACGCCTGAGAGCGCGCCCCAACTCGTGGCCTCCTCGATCTCGGCAATGTTGGCCGTGTCCAGAAAGAACTTCACTATCCGTCTTCCTCCTTCTTAGGGACACCCTTCTTGGGTGATTCGTTCGATGCTTCGAGCACCTCATTGACGACGTGCTCGAGTGTGTCTGCCACCGTGCGGTCGAGCTGGTGGCTGTAGATCACACGGATTCCGTGCTCGTGTGCTTGCTGCTCGATGTAGTGACCGAGCATGCGGATATGGTCGAAGTTGGCCCGGTAGCGCTCGAATGGCCGCAGACCGTCGGTCTGCACTTCGCGAATGTAAAAGTGGCTGCGATGCGCGTCCTCGTCCTCGACCGCAATGAGAATCTGGACGATTCGTGCCCCAGGAAAATCCTCCGGGTCGATATACCCCGGCACGAGGTGCACGCCCTCTATGACGAGGCTCACGCCTTCTTCCATGCTGCGTTCGATGAGGGCCTTCACTCCCGATGTGACGACAGCCGCCTGCTCCCGGAAGCCCAGCACAACGAGATTAGCTCCTTGGGGTACCGGGACTCGGAGGCTGCGCCACGCTTCGAACGCGCTGGCATGCAGCGCGGGCATGAGTTCCTTAGTAAATATAGCACGCATGACCTCACGAATGGAATCCGTCGACACGAACCGATTGATGCCGAGCCGGTGCGCCACCTCGGTGGCGATGGTTGACTTGCCCACTCCGGTGGTGCCGCCGACGAGCAGGATGATGGGCGCGTCTATCTTGTTGAGCTCCGAGAGGCGCCGGTAGCGCTCGGCGAAACTCGTCCCTGCCATACGCTCCAGATTCTCAGTGGCAAGGTTCTTCAACCGTTCCATAGAGATGGAAAGCTCGCCGCGTTCTCGCAGGTCATCCTGTATGAACTGCGCCACCTCGTACGCCTTGCGGGGTGAAAGCCCCGTCGCGGTGAAGGAGCGCGCAAGGAGGCCTTTGGAAAACGGCAGTCCGTGTCGCTTGTCTGAAAGGGTGATGGTTCTGCCTGTCTCGGCCATCTTCACTCCCCCCTCTCCGCTCCCCGCTCAAGCGCGAGGCCAGCAGCGTCAAGCACGAGCCTCTCGAGGTCAGCCCCGTCCACAGAGACCGGCACGTTATCGCAGAGCACCGTCGGCACACCCGACTCTTCGCCCGCGGCCGCCACGACGTCTATCGCCGCCGCCTTGAGCTCGGTGAGCAGCAGGTCATACGCGCCGGCACACGACTGCATGTCACGTCGAAGCAGCGCACGATTCGAGAGGTTGTGGCTCACCCCCACCACCGAGCAGCCGAACTCGGCCTCCAGATACGCCCGCAGCTTCGGGAGCACGCCTTCCGGCGCGGTGGTGGCGAAGAAGACGCGCGCACCTTCCACCGGCGCGATAGGCGCCGGACGAAACGTGGTGGCGATGACGGGCATCTGCGGCTTGATCGCGCGCACGGCGGCAGTGAGAGCCGCGACCTCATCGTCGGTAGCGTTGGGCTCCTCGGCACTAGCCAGTACCACCGCGTCAGCCGAATGCACGCGGTATGGCCCGAAGTAATCACGCACGTACGTGAGACCGCGGCCTGCGCCCACGATGAGCATGGTCGCATCAGCGTGGACAGGCGGGATGGCTGAGCCCGATCCCTCTAGCACGAGCAGCTCCTTGCCGAGGGAGTCGGCGAGGAGCGCGCCCTCAGGCACATTGCTGAAGTACGTCTCGCCGGCCATGCCCCCACCGCACCGTCGGCATCCCACGGTGGTGACACGGCTCATCACTGCGTCCTCGTAGTTGTCCGAGGCGGCGTGCTTTCCCTGCCGCGCCAGTGCAAGCAGGTCAGGCGTGGTGAGCGCAACCTCATCGCCACGGATGAGCTCGGGCTCGCCGGGCCCTCCACGCCCCATGGCCAGCACGACGATGTCACGGCCACGTGATTTCAGCAGCCGGGCAGCGTACGCCGAGACCGCGGTCTTCCCCACCCGCTTCCCCGTACCGATGATGGAAAGGGTAGGCGTCGTGGTGCGAACGAGGGGGCGCGGCGGCGAGAAGTGGAAGTCTGCCCCGCGGTACTCAACGCCATGCGAGAGCGCGATGCCCGCAAGCTCGAACCGTTCGGCCGAGGTCACCACCGGCTCGTCTGAGAGATCGACGACAATCTCCGGCTTATGCGCCTCTATGGCTGCGGTGACGGCGTCCTCGGCAGAGTCCGCCCAGACGAGCGGCACTCCGTACGTCTCGATCCCTGATTCGAAGTCGACTTTCTCCGTCCCGCCCAGAAATGCTGCTGCCACAACCTCATGGTCCTCGGACAGCTGCGCCATCGCGTAGCGAACGACAGGCGGGTAGTGCTCCCCGTCGATGAGCACGACGATACGGCTCATGCGGTCACCTCCCCCGCATCAGACGCACGCCAACGACAGTACTTCTGGTGCATGTCGTGGAAGTCGGCTACACACGCAGCACCGGCGAAGGGCTCCTTCAGCAACACCCTCACCCGCCGGCGCTCATAGACCTCGATGATGTTGTAGCACGGTCGCACACGGCCCCTCAGACGATGCGAGCACGCCGTCCCAGCGTTCACGATGAGCACATCTTCAAGACGCCAGACGTTGGGCACGTGTTTGTGGCCGCACAAGACGAGGTCGGTGCCGCAGTTCGAGAGCACGCGAAGAAGATCGCCAGCATCGAACACGATATTGCGCTCGCGCCCCGTGCCAGGCACAGGGACGAGATGGTGATGCATGCATACCACCTTGAACTCGCCAGGCTCGCTGAAGCGCTCCTCGATCCACCGGTGGCGCTCCCGACCCACGCGTCCGCTGTCGAGGTCAGGTGCCGAGGAGTCCAAGCCGAGCAGGTGCATGCCATCCGCGCGCAGCTCGCGGTTGCGCGCGCCGAAGAACTCGGTGAAGTGCTCATCACCCACGTTGCGTGAGTCGTGATTGCCCATCATGACGAGCTGGTTGGCGCAATCGAGCCGATCGAGCAGCCGCTGTGCTTGTTTGAACTCCTGACGATACCCCATGTCCGTGAGGTCGCCCGTGACCACGACGACGTCGGGTGCAAGCTCGTTGAGCTCATCGATGACGCGGGTGGCAAGGCTGGGGATGTGATACCGCGATCCGCAGTGCAGGTCGGAGATGTGCGCTATGACGAAGGGTGCGGATTCGCTCACGACCCCACCTCCAGGACTCTAGTGCGGAAGAGCCCGTCTCAAGGCATCCGTCTCAGAATCAAGAGTGCCGAGACGCTCGATGCGCGTGCCAAAGCCGATGAGGCTGCGAAGCAGGGCGCTGTAGTCTGCCTCACCATATGTGACGACGCTAGGCTCCCCTTCGATACCCCCAAGCTCGGCTGCCCGGTCAAGCGCATCGCCAAACGTACCCACCGAGTCCACGAGGCCCATGTCCAAAGCCACGGTGCCAGGCCACATCCACCCATTCGCGATCTTCTCCACCTCGGCCTCAGACATCCCGCGCCCCTCGGCGACGATGCGGATGAACTCACGGTACGCTACGTCGAGATACTCCTGGTAAAGCGCGGTCTCGGTCTCCGTGAGACTGCGGTATGGGCTGCCGGCATCCTTGTACTCGCCAGCCGTGAACACCTGAAACTCGATGCCGAGTTCGTCGAGCAAACCCTTGATGTTGGGGATCTGCGCGATCACACCGATGCTTCCCACCGACGATGTGGGGGTGGCAACGATCTCATCACACTGCGACGCGATCATGTACGCGCCCGACGCGCACACATCCCCGACGCTCACGACGACGGGTTTTGTCAGTCGTGCGATCTCCATCGAGATCTCCTGCGATGCCGCTGCCGTTCCCCCTGGGGAGTCAGCCCGTATGAGGATGGCCTTGACCGAGGGGTCGTCCTCGGCCTGCTTGAGCTGGTCCACGAAGTACTCTGGGGTGATGGTGCCCTGGTACGTGCTCCCGGTGCCGGCGATTACGCCGTCAAGATGAATGAGCGCAACGGCATCTCCGCTCGACCATGCTGACTGCGAACCGCCACTCCATGCCGTCAGTCCGAATACGGAACAAGCACACGCCGAGAGGATGAGGACCACCACGACGATGACGAACCACAGCCATGCCCGACTGGACCGCGCTCGCTCGGGCGCGACAGGCGATGCGGGTGGCGCAGGCGATGCGGGTGGTGCGCCTGCGGCAGCAGGCTGCTGATACGCGGGACTGATCGGCTGATCTTCCATGGAATGCCTCCGCACATGGTGCGTTTGGTCGCGGGCGCGACAGCGGGCGGGATTGGTATCTATATTCCCTGACCCATGCCTGTCCGGTCAACATGCTTTACCTTCAGAGCAGCGCAGCTCCTGCACGATCGATACCAACAGCGCGCGGCTCAAGACGGCCGGCCAGCGCGAGAACAGCGGGGCGAGCAGCATGCGCGAACGCACGCGCGCGCTCGAGCGCCTCGCCGTCGTTGGAGCCACACACGAGCCCGATCACAGTGGGACCTGCGCCCGAAAGCACCGCTCCTGTGACGCCAGCAGCCAGCAGCGCGGCGCGCACCTGTTCGAGATCGGGTATCGCGGCTGCCCGGTACGGCTCGTGGATGCGGTCGGCAAGGCCGGCGACAAGCGCTGCCTCATCTCCCAGGGCGATGCCTGTGGCTAGAAGACCGGCCCGCCCGGCGCTGAAGGCGGCGTCAGCATGGGGCACCTCTGCGGGCAGCAAGCCGCGTGAGGAGTCCGTCGACAGCGGCAAGTCCGCACCCACAGCCACCACAGCGAGACCTGCCGCTGGCTCCACCCTCATGCAGCGCACAGCGCCGTCATTCCAGCACATGGTGAACCCGCCGTGCAACGCCGCGGCGGCGTTATCAGGATGGCCTTCGAATTCGGTGGCAAGCGCGAGAACGCCCTCGGCATCGAGGCCCGCATCGCACAGCGCATCCCCAAGCAAGATGCCCCCGACGACGGCCGCTGCCGACGAGCCGAGACCCGCACCCGGGGGGATGGTGTTCTCGCAACGGATGGCAGCAGCGACAGGGGGCGTGCCTGCCTCGGCGAACACTCGCGCCATGGCGCGGGCGACGTGATTGTCCGGCCCGGCAGAAAGCACGCCCGCCCCCTCGCCAATCACCTCCACCGACCACACCTCGGCCAGCTCGGCGACGAACCGATTGCGCAGCGCAAGTGCAAGCCCGAACGAATCGAAGCCTGGGCCGAGATTGGCGGTGGTCGCAGGGACGGATACAGAGGCGACGTCTGACATCGGCGTCTACAGATCCTCTACCCGCAGCACCGTGTCGACCGACTCGACGACGTCAAGCTGCTCGATGTCGGCCAGTGCCGCGCGCACCGCACGTTCTGTCGCAGTGTGCGTGACATACACGATCTCGGCTGTGGGCTCATCGGCAGACTTCTGAATGACGCTCGCCAGAGAGACCCCGTGCTCGCCGAAGACCGTCGCCACCCTGCCGAATACGCCTGGTATGTCGGCCACCCGGAACCGCAGATAGTACAGCGACTCAAGGTCGCCGATATCACGCACGGGCAGATGCTCGTTGCAGGTGCATCCGACGAGGCCGAGGCAGCCACGAGAAAGGTGGCGGGCCACGTCGATGACATCACCGACGACCGCGCTTGCCGCGGGCAGAGAGCCTGCTCCTTCACCGAAGAACATCGTCTCTCCCACAGCATCTCCCACGACGTAGATGGCATTGTAGACGCCGTTCACGTTTGCCAGGGGATGCGAGGCGCGAATCATGGTGGGGTGCACGCGGATATCGATGCCCTCAGGCGTGCGTCGCGCGATCGCGAGAAGCTTGACCGCGTAGCCCATCTCCGCAGCGTATGCTATGTCAGCTGCCGAGATGGTGCGGATGCCCTCGACCGGCACTCGGCTCACATCGACTCGGCTGTTAAACGCGATAGACGCCAGGATGGCGATCTTGGCAGCGGCATCAAGGCCGTCCACATCGGCGGTGGGGTCTGCCTCGGCAAAGCCCCTTTCCTGAGCTTCAGCAAGCGCGCTGTCATAGTCCAACCCGTCCTCGGCCATGCATGTGAGCATGTAGTTCGTCGTGCCATTGACGATCCCCATCACACTGGTGATCTCGTTTGAGACGAGGCAGTGCTTGAGCGGGCTGATGATGGGGATGCCCCCGCCCACGCTGGCCTCGAATGCGATGTCAACGCCCTTGGCCTCGGCCAAGTCCATGACTTCTTGACCATGTGCTGCCATGAGCATCTTGTTCGCGGTCACCACGCTCTTGCCGCTCTCAAGCGCCGCAAGCACCACGTCGCGAGCAACGCCGGTGCCACCGATGAGCTCGATGATGATGTCGATCTCGGGATCGTTGATGAGGTCGAATGCAGA